>CAUVGI010000066.1:0-7796 GCA_963551375.1 uncultured Streptococcus sp.
ACACTAAAATAGGGTTGGTGGAAAATTTCCATCAACCCTAAAAATTATAGAACCTAAAAATCTAACTGAGTCGAAGAAATTCGGCTCAGTTTTTTTAAAATTGTATTCAAAAAGTAGATCTATTAGAGAGGTGAATTAGATTAATTCTAGTTAACCTCTTTTTTAGCGTTCTATCAATGTTTTCGCCACTTAAAAGAAGGGATTTCTGTAAATAAAAGGAAATTTTGCTCTCCATATTTTCTTTATAATTAAATCGAAATCATACTTATTTAGCAATTTAACTATACTTTTAATAGATTAATTTCATAAGTCTGTCAGGAAATGTTCTTACCCAGTTTAGATAATGTCTAATGTAGGAAAGGGGTTACAGGAATCTCTTCCTAAAATAAAAGAAGAAATAGGAGAACAATTATGCAAAAAGTACGTAATAGACAAAAAGGTATGATTGCAGGAGCAAGAGTGTTAGGAGCAAGCCTTATCTTAAGCACAAGCCTGTTAGCGCCAATCGCAACAGTCTATGCTGAAACAGGTGAAGGAAGAGTTCCTAATGTCACACTGCCAAATGGGGTTCCGACAAACTATGACTTAACATGGTTTGATGAGTTTGATGGAGACAAACTCGACAGAACAAAATGGGATTATTCTCTTTCAAGTTTCGATCCTAAAGCAAGAACGCAAATGCATTTCACAGACGACCCAGCAAATGTATCTTTAAAAGATGGAATTCTTCATTTAACGGCACTCTATACGCCGAAGCAATTGAAGTGGAATGACCAAACAAAAAAACATGAATGGGTAGACCGTGAGAATACTTATAAAGATCCAAAGACTGGCCAAACGATTACTTATAAAGCACCATTTACCTCTGGAGCGATTCAAACACGTGACCGTCATGGGAAAGTCCTTACTGAATTTGTAGGTGACTTCTATGCCGAATCACGTATCAAGTTACCATTTAGTGAATCTTCATGGGCTTCCTTCTGGATGACTGGAACAAAAGGCGGGGGTTCTCCTACAAGTGGGGAGATTGATGTCTTCGAGTCTAAAGGGTATGACCCAAAATTTATTCAAGCCAATATCCATACAGCACCAACTCAAGAGAAGGATGAGAAGAAAAAGAAGACAGAGGAAAAGTATAGCGATCAATATCAAAAAGTGCTCCCTAATAATGGAGATACGCAAACAGCTTTTCACACATACGGTGTCTTAAAAGAAGGCGATAAAATTACTTTCTTCTATGATGGACAAGCACTTTATACAAAAAAATACAGTGAGATTAAGAAAAATGAAGCATTTGTCAATCCAGAAAATGGATTTATTTTACGATTAACGCATATCGTAGGTGGTTCATTCGTGAAGGACTTTGGTAAAAACGCTACCCGTGACTATACGGATGCAATTCCTTACAAAGATAGTTATAAGGATGGAAGTCGTTCGGACATGCAAATCGACTATGTTCGCGTATGGCAACCAAGCGCTAAACCTGTAACCACAGAAGCGCCAACGACGACTACAACAACAACTACAACGGTTGTGCCAACAACGACAACAGCAACAACCGTTGCTCCGACGACAACAACTACAACAACAGAGGCTCCAACGACAACGGAAGCTCCAACGACAACGGAGGCACCTACAACTACAGTAGCGCCTACGACAACGGAAGCTCCAACGATAACGGAGGCAACTACAACTACAGTAGCGCCTACGACAACGGAAGCTCCGACAACAGCAGAGGCACCTACAACTACAGTAGCGCCTACGACAACGGAAGCAACTACAACGACAGAAGCACCTACAACAACAGTGGCAACTACAACAACTGAAGCTCCAACTACAACAGTAGCGACAACAGAAGCTCCAGTAGTGACAACCTCAGCACCTGTAGTAACAGAAGCTCCGGTAGTGACAACCTCGGCTCCTGTAGTGACAGAGGCACCAGTAGTAACAACCTCAGCACCTGTAGTAACAGAAGCACCAGTAGTAACGACATCTGCTCCTTTAGTAACAGAGGCACCAGTAGTAACAACCTCAGCACCTGTAGTAACAGAAGCTCCAGTAGTGACAACCTCAGCACCTGTAGTAACAGAAGCTCCGGTAGTGACAACTTCTGCTCCAGTAGCAACAGAAGCACCAGTAGTGACAACAGCTGCTCCAGTGACAACCTCAGCTCCAGTGGTAACAGAAGCACCCGTAGTGACAACAGTTGCACCTACAACAACTACTACGACAACTGAGGCTCCAACTACAACTACAGCTACAACTGTGACAGAGGAGCCAACAACTACAACAGTAGCTACAACAGAACTACCAACACCAACTCCTGAGGCAGAAGTTTCAGAAACGGTAGCAACAAGTGAAGCTCCTGCGCCAGTAGCTGTTTTAACAAATGCCGTTGAAGACAAAGTTGTAACAGCAGAAACAAATGCCGAAGCAACTGAGTCACGTGTGTTAGCAACACCTCTTGCTGCTAAATCAGAGCAAGCAGCAGACAAAGAAGCAAAAGATGCAAAAGATCCATCTTCAGCGCCCGTTGCACAAGCAGCGCCAGCAGGAGAAGACGAATTACCAAATACAGGTACTTCAATGGGAACTTTATATCTGATTCTTTCAGCAGTATTCTTAACAGGTGGCGCATTCGTATTTGCTAAAAGCAAAAAATAAAATAGTTCAATAAACCAAGAAGGAATTAGACAGTGAAGGCTGTTTGATTCCTTTTTTGCGTTGTTATTTTCAGTCTCAAGTCCCAGAGAAATCGGCCTTTAGTACCATGCCCCAAAATTAGGGGATGATACAATAAGTCTATAAGGAGGGAGTACCATGAAACAGTGGAATAGACTTCTCAAACTAGTATTGTTTGTATTCATAACGCGTAACTTTATGAGTCATATTTACGGTTCTTCCGTAAGGCTGTTATTTTCACTTCTCGTACTAGCAGGTATCTTTTTCTTCATGCTATTTCCAGAAGAAATGGAAGTGAAATCGGTCTTTGGTAAAACAAAGAAGCCGCTCGATAAAACCTCTAGTAAGGTGCAAGAACGATATGAGCAATCAGGATTATCCAAACAAGATATCGACTATTTTAGACAAAAAATGGCAGTGGTGAAGACGCAAATTGAGGAAATCGATGAAACGATTCAAAGTTATACCAAGCTACGAATTATTAGTAATCGATACAATACGACTCAAACCATGAAGGAGTATTTCAAATCTCTCGTCAAACACCCTGAAAAGCTTCCAGATGCGAACTTGTTCGTTCACACTTGTGTGCCGTCGTTAAATGAAATGACGAAAGCATACAAAGAATTGAGTGAGCAACCGGTAAAAGGAAGCGAAACGTATCAAACGTTACAAGAATTAGGAGAAAAAATCGATCTCGTCTGTGCAACGCTGGAAGAGGATTACTTACATTTCCAAGAAGACAGAATAAAAAAGTCAGAAGCAGAGATGGATTACGTAAACCGTACAATAAAGGAGTAGAGAACAATGACTGAAGAAAAATCAATGGTGGATGCACTGATTCAAAACCCATTCGGAGAAGACGTGGTAAAAAATACGACATTGCAAGATGTTGCGAGTGACTTCCCGCAAGAACAAGTAGATGCTAAACGTGCGCTAGTGGATACCTTGCCAGAAAAACAACAAGAACAGGCCCGCGCACTTGCAAAACAAATTGACGAAAAGAATATGCAGGCCATCATTAGTTATGGGGCCGGCGCGCAAAAGCAGCTCGGTGAATTCTCACATTCGATGCTCGCTCATGTGCAAAACAAAGATACAGGGGAAATCGGGGATACGCTCAATGAATTGATGATGCGACTCAATGAGACGGATCCGAACGACCTTGTGGCTCAAGACTCGAATATCTTCCGCAAAATCTTCGGACGCGTGAAGAAGTCGATTTACGAAATGCAATCGAAATACCAAGAAGTGGGCTCACAAGTCGATAAGATTGCCGTGAGATTGGACCATGAAAAAAATGGCTTATTAAACGACAATTTGTCACTTGAACAACTGTATCAACGCAATAAGGAATTCTTCGAGGCGTTAAGTATTTATATCGCTGCTGGGGAATTGAAGATTGAAGAGTTGCAACAAAAACTTATCCCTGAAGCGATGCAAAAGGCGCAAGAGACAGGAGACCAAATGGATGTACAAGTTGTCAATGACCTACATCAATTCCTGGATCGTCTTGAAAAGAGAAACCACGACTTGAAATTGACGCGTCAAATGACGATTCAACAAGCGCCGCAAATCCGCTTGATTCAAAATACGAACCAAACATTGGCAGAAAAAATTCAGTCTTCAATTACGACAACGATTCCTTTATGGAAGAATCAAATTGCCATTGCGATGACATTGCTTCGTCAAAAAGATGCCGTCACAGCGCAACGTCAAGTGTCTGAAACGACAAATCAATTGATTCAAAAGAACTCTGAAATGTTGAAGATTTCTACGATTGAAACGGCTCGTGAAAATGAACGTGGTATTATCGATCTTGAAACTCTTAAAAAGACGCAACAAGACTTGATTGAAACATTAGAAGAAACAATCTTAATTCAACAAGAAGGACGTCAAAAACGTAGAAAAGCTGAATATGAATTGACGCAAATGGAACAAGAACTCCGCGAAAACTTACTCGTTTTAAGCCAAAAAGAAAAAAGAGTGAAAGAAGAAATGCGCGGTTAACCATGACTGAAATCTTTACCTTTTATTCCTGAATAAGGACTGGAGGGTAAAGATTTTTTTGTTTTTAGCTAGTGTCTGTAATGTTTCAATTCGTTAACAAAATGATAAACTTCGCCGTGGACCTTGATATTTTGGCTAACATTATTTAAAATAGGATGAAAGGAAAAAAATATTATTTTAATGAGGTGAAAAAATGCACGTATGGGTCGTAGTTCTCGCGTTATTAGCATTAGCAGTATTTTTCTTATTCATTTCACTATTCTTAAAGGATAACCAAAATGAAGAAGAAATCGATGAATTAGCAGATGGTTTATTAGAATTAAACCGTGAAGTATATTCATTAAAGAAAAAAATTCAAGAATTAGAAGGAACAACTGTTTACAAAGGACCATCAGTTGAACCAACTTACGAAGAAGTTCGCGCTGCAAAAGCAGCTGAAGTTCGTGTAGCTGAAAAACCAGAACCAGTAGCTGAACAAACAGAAGCAGTGGAAGAAGCAACTGCAGAAGAATCTGGTCGCTTACACAATGTAACAAAACAACAAATCATTACATTATTCAGCCACGGTAATTCAGTAGAATCAATTTCTGAACAATTAAACGTACCTGTTTCAACAGTACAATTGGTAATCGATAACTATTTTGAAGCAGATGCAAATTAAGGAGGAAGAACATGAGTAAAACGAAATTTCGTTCTTTAGGAATGGGCTTCTTATTAGCAGCGTTAATTTTAGCATTGGTTACTGTGATTTGGCCTTTTGTACCACAATCATTAAAGAGCCAATTGGATGCAGTGAATTTGCCAATCGTTTCTGAAGGAGCAAATGAAGCAAGCTATAAAGCAGCTTACGAGTCTTTATTAGCTGAAAAAGAATCTGGTAGCCAAGCGTCTACATCAAGTGCTAAAGCTACTTCACAAGCTTCAACAACTGAAGCAGCAACTACACAATCTTCAAAACCTGTATCTATTACAGTTGAAGAAGGCGAATCATCAAACGATGTTGCCGACAAATTAGAAAAAGCAGGCTTAGTTAAGAGTGCTAAAGAGTTCATAGATTACTTAACAACAAATAACATTGCTGATAAGATCTGGACTGGTACTTTCGAAATTAAACCAGGGAGTTCTAATGAAGAAATCGCTCGTGCAATCGGAGCGTTACAATAATAGACATGAATGAGTGTTACAGTCGAAGGGCTGTAACACTTTTTTTGATTTAAATTAAAGTTTTCTGAAAATCAGATGAAAACTGTGGTACAATGGGAGTACGACTTTAGAAAGTGGAGTGAGAATATGATTGAAAGAAGTCAAGTAGATGTAAATCAAACATGGGACTTAACGCATTTGTTTGAAACAGAAGAAGCTTTTAACGAAGCGTTAGAAGACCTTAAAGGAAAAGTAGATGCTTTCCAAAAGGAATACGAAGGAAACATTACAACTGCACACCAAGTGAATGCTGGTTTAGCAACTTACCGTGCCTTATTAGAACAACGCGGTAAAATTTCTGCGTATTGCAACCTTGCTGTGAGTGCGAATACAAGAGATAAAGAAGCACAAACACGTGCTGCACAAACACGTACAGTATTAGCTGGATTAGATGCCAAATTAAGTTTCTTTGAATCTGAATTAAGCCAATTGGATGATGCGGTATTAGAAGAAGCACGCGCGAATAAAGAAGATGCTTTATATATCGAACGTCTCTTAGAAGATAAAAAACATTTATTATCAAAAGACGTGGAAGCAACTTTAGCTGCTCTAGGAAATACATTAGATGCTGGTTATCAAGCGTACAACGATATTAAATTCAAAGATATTCATTTCCCAGACGTAGAAGCAGACGGACAAGTGATTCCGATGACATACAACAGCTTCGAAGGCCGTATGCAATCAGAACCAAATACAGCGATCCGTCGTGAAGCATTCAAAGTATTTAGCGACACATTACGCAAATACCAACACAGCACAGCTTCAGCGTATAACACACAAATTCAAAAAGAAAAAACAATGGCAACATTGCGTGGATTCGATTCAGTGTTTGACTACTTATTAGACCGTCAAAAAGTTTCTCGTGAACTATACGACCGTCAAATCGATGTTATCATGGAAGAATTGGCGCCACATATGCGTAAATTTGCACGCCTCATTAAAGAAATTTATCAATTAGATGAAGTGCGTTACGAAGACTTGAAACTTGAAGTAGATCCAACATACGCTGCCAAAGTAACATATGACGAAGCAAAACAATACATCTTAGAAGGATTAGAACCTTTAGGAGAAGATTACCTCAAGATTATGAAGGAAGCCTTCGATAACCGTTGGATCGACTACGCTGAAACAATCGGCAAACGTACAGGTGCGTTCTGTTCATCACCTTATGGAGCAAACTCATTTATCTTAATGTTCTTTACAGAAGATATGAATGACTGCATGACGCTAGCGCATGAATTAGGACATGCAGGGCACTTCCAACTAGCGTACAAAAACCAAAATATCCTAGATGGTCGTCCAAGTATGTACTTTGTAGAGGCTCCATCAACAACAAACGAATTATTGGTTGAGTTCTACTTGAAGAACAAAGCGGGAGATGACTTACGTATGAAACGTTGGATTTCATCTCAAATGGTCGCTAAAACTTACTACCATAACTTTGTGACTCACTTATTAGAAGCGTACTTCCAACGCGAAGTATATCGCTTAGTGGACGCAGGTAAGAGCTTGGATGCCGATACGTTAAACGATTTATTCAGAGAAACTCTTGCTAAATTCTGGGGACCAGAAGTGGTTCTTACAGAAGGTGCAGAGTTAACATGGATGCGTCAACCGCACTACTACATGGGATTATATTCATACACTTACTCAGCTGGTTTAACAATCGGTACACAAGTGGCGAAAATGATTCAAAAAGATTCAAGTGTCGCAAATACTTGGGTGGAAGTCTTGAAGATGGGCGGAACGAAGAGCGCAGAAGAGCTTGCCAAAGCAGCAGGCGTGGATGTCTCTACAGATGCACCGCTTAAAGATACGATTGCAACAATCGGTGGCTTAATCGACGAAATCGTAGACATTACAAAACAATTGAATGCATAAAAATAAAGGTCAGCAAGGAGTTT
>CAUVGI010000067.1:0-7556 GCA_963551375.1 uncultured Streptococcus sp.
AATTCCGATTCGATTTTGTATTTCGCAATGACAATCATCTGAAAGTGTACCATCTATTCGAAACGATTAATGGACGCAAGAGGATTACATGGAAGGATATTCTTTGGGAAATAGTGGATGTATTATAACTAGAAAGTTGGGGATTGAATATGGAAATGGAAAACGAAACAACAGCACTCAAATGGGTCTTCTACCGAGAAGTGGATGTCCCACGCGATATCGAAGAGATGCTTGTGACAGGAGAGGTGGCAGACCGCGCCTTTAAAACTGGACGTGACGTGGCGGTATTCACCAACAAACGCTTGATTGTGAAAGACGTCCAAGGACTCACGGGAACGAAAGTCGAGATGTATTCATTGCCGTATAGCGCAGTGAATATGTGGTCTACCGAAAATGCAGGCATCCTTGATTACACGGCAGAAGTGGAATTATGGACCAGAGCTGGCCACATTAAAATTGAATTGAAACGCGGAATCGATATTCGCGAGTTCGAACGCTTACTGGCGGAAAATATTTTATAAAAGAGATTGACAGTGACTAAGCTCAATACATTGCTTTTACGAAGAGACAATGCTATTATTATCCCTGTAATTAAATAATTAAGATCTTGGGAGTCTCGTTAGGGAGGCTGAGAGTGTTATAAACAGACCAATATTATCTGATCAACATCATAGTTGCGTAGAGAGTATCTTACAATGTCGTCCGTTACTGTATCTATTTTTGCAGTATGCCTATATACACTTATAATTGTTTACCCCTTTCAGGATTTTTAGGTCTGGAAGGGGTTTTTTATGTCTCAATATGTGTCGTACGGTAATTGTCGTGTTGGAATTCCAGGTTTGCATCTGGCAATTACTGGTACTCGTTTTAATTTAGCACCTATGTCAGATAACTTTATTGATATTATTCTTGGTGCTATTAGGAAAGTTGATTTGTCTAATGTCTGGGCAAAGACAGATCATACGTCTACAATCTATCGTGGAGGAAGTGTAGAGGTCTTTGATGCCTTGAAAGCTTGTTTTGTATATAGTTTTCATCCAGGAGTTCATTGTTCTTTAGAAGCTACTATTTCTAAGGGCTGTCCTGGGGATGTTGATGAGGATACACCTTTACAATTTGAGGGAATTCGTATAAATGAACAGCAGAGTCAGAGTATTCATTTTCCAGTCATTGGGAAGTTCTCAGTGTATCCTTTGGGCTCAGATAACTATATGAAAACCATTGAGAAAATTGTCAATCTTGGAATCGATAAAGGAACGATTACTGGAACAGGACATTATGTGACATTTCTTGGAGGAGATGTTCATGAGGTGTTTGGATATTTAGAAGAAGTTTTTAATATTTTAAATGAAGAAGTCAGTCATTTTGTAATACAAGTGACGTTATTATGCAATGTACCAGGAGGAGAAATTGATGAATAAAAAGAAATTAGAATTAAAGGATTACTTATTAATTAGTTTTATTTGTGTGTTGTTTGGAGTGTTTTACCTATTAGCGGTTTACGCAGGAGGAGCTCTTTCAGCAGTTTTAGCACCGATGGGACTTGGAATGTTAGGGTATGAGCCTTTTTATGGAATTTGGTTTATGGCACCTGTATTCACGCTCTATTTAATCCGCAAACCAGGAATTGGTATTATTACAGAAATCATTGCTGCCGTTATTGAAGTGTTACTAGGAAACATGTTTGGGATTATCGTTGTGGTTAGTGCGTTTATCCAAGGTCTAGGAATAGAAATTGCCTTCATGACAAAGAAATACGGCGATATTACTTATGGTACAACAATGCTTGGAGCTGTGATTACAACTATCTTTACTTTTCTATGGACAGGTTTCCGTAGTAATTATTTAGCACTTGATTTCAAAATTGTTTTAGCAATTTTTGTCATTCGTCTAGTATCAGCTTTATTCTTTACAGGTTTTGTAAGTAAGTTATTATGCGATCAAATGGTGAAATCAGGAGTTGTCAAAGTACGTGGCTAATTCAGAAGTTGTTTTATCTTTAAAAAATGCCACATTAAGTATTCAAGAAAAAGAACTATTTTCTAATTTGACGCTTCAAGTATGTTCGGGAGAAATCGTATTGATTTGTGGAAGAAGTGGTGTTGGCAAAAGTAGCCTTATGAATATCATCAATGGAGTTTATCCAAATGAAGAAGTTAAGGTTCAATGTGAGGCGTTAGAAGTCTTGGGACATTCGCTGATGAATATGAAGCATTTAGCAAGACCCACTTACGTCCGCTCAATTTTTCAAAATGCCCGACTCTCTTTTGCAATGTTAACACCTTATGAAGAAATGATTTTTGTATTAGAAAATTTTCGATTTCCGATTGAAGAGATGGAATTAAAGGTAAAGGAACAAGCCGAAAAATTTAAGATTGAAGCTTTATTACATCGAGAGTTCTCAAGTCTCTCTGGAGGCGAATTACAGAAGGTCGCTTTTGCGTGTGCCAATCTTGTTGATGCACCTCTGTATATTATGGACGAACCATTTGCAAATATTGACGAAGAGAGCATTCCTTACTTTATGGAACAAATCAAATTGTTGAGTGAGGAAGGAAAAGCTATTTGCATCATTGACCACCGATTAGAGTATTGGGACTGGATTGACCGTTGGTATCTCTTGGATGATTCTGGAGCCTTAAAAGAAATAAAACTCCCAATAGCCATAGCAGATAAACACCTTTTAGAAAATAACGGGTTACTTTGCACATTGCCATTAAAAGAGAAGAGTGGTCCAGCAAAAAGCAAAGTCCTTTTGAAGGTGGAAAATGTATCTATCTGTGTAATAAAGAATCAAGCACTTCTTGAAAATCTCAATCTTGAGCTTCACGAAGGTGAGATGATAGCATTAGTTGGACCTAGCGGGAGTGGAAAAACAAGTTTTTTTAAGACACTCTTAAAAGAATATCCATATACTGGTAAAATCGAAATCATCGGTCAATCTTTATCAAAGATGAAGACGAAAGCGCTATTTGCTTCACTGGGGCTCGTCTTTCAAGATCCATCTCTTCAGTTTGTCAGTGCAAAAGTCCTAGAGGAACTTAAGGTTACGTTTCATAGAGAAAAAGAAAGTAATCTCGAAAACTTATTGCGACAGTATTACTTGGAGAAAACAAAAGACTTGTCACCCTGGCTGATTAGTCAGGGGCAACAAAGAAGACTGGCATTTCTTACAATGACAGGACCTAATAAGGTTATTCTTTTGGTAGATGAACCTACTTATGGGCAAGATATGAAGAACGCCCTTTTGATAATGAATGCATTAGAGCAATTGTGTAAAGAGGGAATGTCTTGTATTTTTACATGTCATGATCAACGACTTGTTCGTCAATATGCCCATAAAGTCATGAAGATTCATTCCAAGACAATGGAGGAAGTGACGAATGAACCTAAGAATTAATCCAAGTGTACAATTAGGGATTTCATTTATTCTGTCGATTGTCATTTTATTTACTAAATCATGGGAATTAAATATTGCGATGATGCTTGCGGCAATCGGTATTATCCTCTTGTTTCGTAGACAGACTTGGTCAAAAATTGCAAAATTAGGATGTGGATTGTCGCTCATTACGATCATTTACTTTCTATCGGTATATTTACATCCAAATGAAAATACACTTGTACGTTCAGTAGAAAATGGAGCATTTTTAACAGCTTTAGAACTCAGTAGCAGAATTTTAGCTCTTGGATTTGTCGGGATTAGTCTCACCACGTCCATTGATAAAAATGAGTTTATCGCAAGCCTCATAAAACAATTAAAAGTACCCATTGAGATAGCATTCAGTATTTTAGTTGCGATTAATTTTTTAACACTCATTAAAACGGAATATGAACAATCGAAATTAGCTTTGAGAATTAGAGGGATTTCGGGAGGAGCTGTGTATTTAAAAGCTTTGACAACGATGATGATTCGTTTGATACGCCAATCTGAATATACTGCAATGGCAATGGAACTTAGAGGATTTTCTAAAGAAAGAATTCAAAGAATGAAGCCAAGTATTACGATCATAGATTTGATGTATAGTAGTTTCATGATGTTTTTTGTAGTGTTTGTCATTTGGTTTTACGTGTAAAAAAAAGGCAGTTGTAGATAGAGATACAGCTGCCTTATTATTATTGATAAAATTGACCTAACAAAATGTAAGCGCTATAATAAAGTCGTACAAGAGTTTGTACAAAAATAAACAAGCGGATGAAGTTTGCTTCAACTGTGGAAAAGGGGTATGACAATGAGAAACAAAAAGATTCGTGCAATCCAATATGGATGCGGTAAGATGGCCAAGGTCCTTTTCAAGTATATGGTGGATCATGGCGTGGAAATTGTTGGTGCCATTGATAACAACCCGCAAATTGTCGGTCTCGATGTTGGTGATTTTGCTGAATTGGGATATAAGACAGGCGTTGTTATTTCAGATAACGCAGAAAAAGTATTCAATAGTTGTGATGCAGATATTGCCATCGTGACGATTCTTTCTTATATGCCAGAGATGTATGAGTTCTTTGAAACAGCCGTTCGTAATTGTGTGAATGTTATTACTACATGCGAAGAAGCAATTTATCCTTGGAATACATCACCTTCAGAAACAAACAGACTGGATCGTTTAGCAAAAGAAAATGGGGTAACCATTACTGGTTCAGGAATGCAAGATATTTACTGGATTAATATGCCTTGTCTTGCGATGGCTGGTGTAAACCGTATTGATAAAATTAAAGGAGTCGTGAGCTATAATGTAGAAGACTATGGATTAGCTCTAGCCGAAGCTCATGGTGCCGGTTATACCAAAGAACGTTTCGATGCTGAAATCGCAACAGCTGAAAGTTTCCCATCTTATATGTGGAATGCTGCAGAAGCAATTTGTTCGAAAATGAATTGGACAATCAAGGATATTAGTCAAAAGAGTGTGCCTTATATCTTAGACGAAGATGTATATTCTGAAACACTCGGTAGAACAATTCCAGCTGGTGAAGTTACAGGAATGTCGGCTGTAACAACTGTTCATACACATCAAGGTGTTGAGATTGAAGTAGAATGTATTGGTAAAGTTTATCGTGCTGATGATGGAGATATGTGTGACTGGGAAATTACAGGGGAGCCAAACTTAGTATTCTCAGTGCATAAACCTGATACAGTAGCACATACTTGTGCAACTATCGTGAACCGTATTCCAAGTGTGTTGGATGCAGAACCAGGATTCGTAACAAGTGAGTTATTAAAAGAAGTTGCCTATCCAACATATCCATTACACACATATGTTGAGAATCCATTTTTTGGTATCTAAAAAGACTTTTCTTACATTTTTAGTAGAACAAAAAAAGAGCAGCTACAATTGTAGCTGCTCTTATTTGTTAAACTCAATTATTTGTTGAAAGTATTTTTAATTCCTTCGACTGCGCCTTCAACGCCTTCTTTAACGTTTTCTAGAACTTCTTTGGCTTTACCTAAACCTTTTTCTACTGCACCTTCTGTTTCAGTGCTTTGATTACCAGTAACTTTTCCTAATAATTCTTTTGCAGCACCTGTTGCTTGTTGTAATTGTTTTTCTAATGACATAAGAAGACCTCCTTTTTATTGGTTTGCCCAATTGTAGCACTAAATAATTCGTTTACAAAAGTTTCTGCTTGAGAAAGGTTTCATAAGCAGATGTTTCAAAGAGAATGGACGTGTCATGTTAAAATAATTCTAAAGAGACTCAAGGAGGATACCATATGACAGAATATCAATTACCACGCGTTTGGAGCGCAGCCGATAGCAACCAAGGGAAATTCTCAGGAATTAACCGTCCAACAGCAGGAGCTCGTTTTGAACAAAAGTTACCTGTCGGAGAAACAGATTTACAAGTGTATTCGCTTGGCACACCAAACGGCATTAAAGTGACGATTATGCTGGAGGAATTACTCGAAGCAGGCGTCGACAAGGCAGCCTACGACTTATTCAAGATTTCAATTATGGATGGGGACCAATTCGGCAGCGACTTTGTAGCGATTAACCCGAATTCGAAGATTCCAGCACTCTTAGACCGCTCAGGAGATGAACCGATTCGCGTCTTTGAGTCAGCGAATATCTTGCTTTATTTAGCAGAAAAATTCGGAAAATTCCTTCCAGAAGACACTGCTAAACGTACAGAAGTCCTAAACTGGCTCTTCTGGCAAACAGGAGCGGCACCTTTCTTAGGAGGCGGATTTGGACACTTTTTCAACTACGCACCAGAGAAAATCGAGTATGCCATTAACCGTTTCACTATGGAAGCGAAACGCCAATTAGACTTACTGGATAAAGAATTAGCCAAACGCCCATATATCGCAGGAGACGAATACACGATTGCTGATATCGCCATCTGGTCATGGTATGGCCGACTCGTTCAAGGCTACTTGTATCAAAATTCTGCAGAGTTCCTTGATGCGCAAAGCTACAAGCATTTAAACGAATGGGCAGACAGAATTGCCAAACGTCCCGCTGTACAAAAGGGAGTAGAAGCGGAGTATAAATCAATTAAATAAAGAAGGGTTAGTATGATTGAATATAAAAACGTCGCCTTGCGTTATGATGAAAAGCTCGTTTTAAAAGACGTGAACCTTACGATTAACGACGGCGAATTTATGGTGTTAGTTGGGCCATCTGGTTCTGGGAAGACAACCATGTTAAAGATGATTAATCAGTTAATTGAACCGACTGATGGAAATATTTATTTAAATGAAAAACGAATCAAGGAACATGACCAACGAAAATTACGCTTAGAGACAGGCTATGTTCTTCAACAAATCGCGTTGTTCCCGAACTTAACGGTGGCGGAAAATATCGCGCTTATCCCTGAGATGAAAGGTTGGAAGAAGGAGCAAATCGCCGCGAAAACAAAGGAATTACTCGAGAAGGTAGGCCTTCCAGCAGAAGATTATGCCAAACGACTTCCAAGCGAACTCTCTGGTGGGGAACAACAACGTGTTGGGATTATCAGAGCCATTATTGCAGAACCGATGACACTTCTGATGGACGAACCGTTTTCGGCCTTAGATGCCATCTCTCGTAAGCAACTACAAGAACTCACGAAAGCATTGCACCGAGAGTTCAAGATGACGACGATTTTCGTCACGCACGATACGGATGAAGCATTGAAGTTGGCCGACCGTATTGCGGTCTTAAAAGACGGAGCCATTGAGCAAGTCGCAAGTCCTGAAGAAATCTTAGAGCATCCTGCAACGGAATTTGTCCAAGAATTGTTCAAAGGAGGTGCCGTTCATGCATAACTTGATAACGACCTTCCAAGACCGTTTTAGCGACTGGACAGTAGCGTTAGGACAACATTTACAACTCTCGCTTTTAGCATTACTGATTTCAATTGTCGTGGTTGTACCTTTAGCCGTTGTATTAAGCTCACATAAGCGCTCTGCGGCATTTGTTCTTCAAGTGGCAGGAATTTTCCAAACAATCCCTTCATTGGCGCTATTAGGGCTCTTTATTCCATTTATGGGCATCGGAACGGTCCCAGCACTCACAACGCTTGTCATTTACGCTTTATTCCCGATTTTACAAAATACGATTACGGGACTACAGGGCATTG
>CAUVGI010000068.1:0-7048 GCA_963551375.1 uncultured Streptococcus sp.
ATACACCGCAAGGAATCTCCAGTGCCCAATTTCGTACTCCATCTGACGACCAATCATGTATAAAAACACGCTATTAAACAAGATATGTTCCAGTCCAATATGTAAGAAAATCGGTGTTAGGAAGCGATAATATTCATGTTGATGAATGATGTACGGATTGAATTTCGCACCAAAATTAACAAGAACTTGTCCATTCGTGCTACCACCTGCTAGCGTCATCACGATAAACAGCGCTGCTTGAATCGCAAGAAATAAATAAGTGAAGCTAAAGTTCTCATTGAAATTTCTCTTCATCCGTTCTAATTTCCAAGGGTTAATCTTAAACATCTCTAACCACTCCTTTACTTGTAATAATCGTTGGAATATGAATATCCGTTTCAAATACTGGCCAGTCAACAACAGGCGTCACCTGAGTTGTATAGGCTAATGAGACGATACGATAATCGTCTACTTTTTGTAAGGTTCTATCGTAATAGCCGCCACCAAATCCAATACGGTCTCCTCTCGTACTATACAGTAGTCCAGGAACAATAATTAAATCAAGGTCTTTAGCTTCAAATAGCGGATGCGTGCTATCGATAACTGGTTCTAGCACTCCATACGAAGTGCGTTTGAAAGTTGTTTGTTCATTCCATTCAACAAATACCAACGTCTTATCTGGCATCGTCACAGGTACAAAAATTGTTTTACCAGCACTTCTAGCCTCTTGAACGATTAAATCTAACTGGAATTCCATTCGCATCGGCATCGTTAAGCCAACCGTCTTGGCCTCAATCCATTGCGGCATTCCTTTTAGCCATTCCACCACTCGTTTCTCTTCAGCGCGTCGTTTCCCTGGCGTCATCGCCTCCAGTTCTCTCTTTTGCTGAGCGCGTTTCAAGTTCTTCACGTCTTTTTGATACGTCTCAAACAGTTCGTTAAATAACTTCAAGAATTCAAGTTCGACCGCTCGCATGCTTCTTTCTTCCAAAATAGGTCGACTTAACAACGGTGCCTTTTCCATCATCGGTTCATCCGTTAAGATGATTGGCAATTCATTAGAGAGCATTTCATGATCAATCGCCCACACTTTTGCCCATTCTTTTTCTTCTAAATGTTGCAAGAAGAATTTCTCTTTAATGACTTCGAACAAGTTGTTTTCCATGATTTCGTACTCTGGCAATTGATTTTTCACAGGACGAATTAAATCGGCAATATAGGCTTCGGTTGCGTCATGCAACAAACAAGCAAGGACCGTTCCTGTTTGGTATCCTCTAGCAATGGCTTCTTGTGCACAGTTAATGCTATGTAATCCTACTGAATAAAAGAAACGCAGATGTCCGTTTCCGCGACACATCATACTTAAGGCATGCGCAATATCTTCAATGGCAACATTGTCTGGAACCATTTCAAGCGGATTAAATACGCGCCCTGTATATGTATTCATTAATATTTTTTTATCTTCCATATGTTCCTCCACGGTTGATGTCAGTTTATTTTATCACTGAATCTACGCGTTTTAAAAGGATTTAGGCATTTCTTAATGATTCTGTTTATTATGAAAGTCTCTTCTCAACATAGAGAAAGATTCCTTCGAAGCCTTACGGATATCTTCATAATAGCTGTAACGTTGCACCGGTTCGAGCCTAAGTCTCTCACCTTTAAAGCCTCAAAGGAGGTGTACGAAATGAATTCCTACACCTCCTAATTCGCATTTAATGCGTAACACGTTACTGCTATTATAGAATCCGTAAGCTTCTACGGAATCTTATCTTTCTAAGGTGGAATCTAAATAAAAACCACAGATTAGGAGAATTCCCAATCTGTGGTTATAAACTTCTTATTGTGCGTGTTTATCGCGGTACAGTTCGATTAGCTCTTGCGCTAATAACTGTACGATTTCTGTTGAAGCCATTTGGTCTTCGGCATGCATAAACAGTAATGAAAATTCTGTTTTTTCTCCGCTCGCTTCTTTTTGAATGAGCTCTGCGTGAATTTTATGCGCCTCAACAAAGGCTTCTTCTGCTTCCACAAGTTTTGCGTTCGCATCTTCAAACAATCCTTTTTTAGCCAATTGAATGGCTTCTACAAAAGAGGATTTTGCTGCACCACTATTGGCAATCAGCTGGAAACAGATAAGTTCCATTTTTTCTGTCATATTATTCTCCTATCAATGCTAAGGCTTGATCTAATACTTTAGGGCCGTTCATCATTCCGTAGTCACGCATATCGATTGCATCTACTGGAATATCCCCTGCGATTTCTTTTACTGCAGGTAACTCATAACGAATTTGTGGCCCGATGAGAATAACATCTGCTTCATGGATATTCTTTTTCGCTTCTGTAATGGATTTTGCTTCAATTGAGACTTCAATCCCACGTTCTGTCGCACTTTGTTGCATCTTTTTAACGAGCATACTTGTCGACATTCCCGCGTTACATACTAATAAAATTTGTTTCATAATCTTATCCCTTCATTTCTTGTTCAACAACTTTATCATTTACTTTGATAAATGGAATGTATAGAAGAACTCCAAGTGCAAAGATGACTAATTGAACGAGAATTGCTCTGAAGTCCCCTGCTGTTGCTAACCATGCATTTAAGAATACTGGTGTAGTCCATGGAACTTGTACAAATGCTGGGCTCATGAAGCCTGCAGCTGTTGCTAAGTAGCTGATTAAAATACCAAGAGCTGGAACAGCGATAAATGGAATCGCTAATGAAATGTTATAAACGATTGGATAACCGAATAATACTGGTTCATTGATATTGAAGAGTCCAGGTCCAAATGATAATTTAGCAACGTTTTTAGAAGCGGCGTTGCGACTTACTAAGAATGTTGCCACTAATAAACATAATGTAGATCCACTACCACCCATTAACGCGAATGTTTGTACTTGAGATAAGTTGATGATGTGTGGAATCGCTTGTCCATTATTTGCTGCAGCGATGTTTTCTGTAATGTTAATTAATAGTAATGGTTCTAGAATTGCACTGTAAATAACTGCTTGGTGAATACCAAATAGCCATAACATATTTCCTAGAGAGTAAATAATGATTACCCCAATTAAGCTTGTACCAATATGACGAATTGGTTCTTGAATGAAGACTGTAATAATTGAGATTAAGTTTGTTCCAAATAGGTTGAATAATAATGCTGAAACTACACCGAATAATGAAATAACTGTCATTACTGGAAGTAATACGCTGAATGATTTACCAACAGCTGGTGGAATGTTATCACCAAGGTTAATTTGTAACGCTTTAACATTCGATAATTTGATGAATAATTCTGTTGCAATAATCGCTACGATAACCCCTGCGAACATTGCACCTGTACCTGTGTTGTTAAATGAAAGAACACCTGAAATATTTACGGCATCTTTTGCACCATCAGGAACAGCAGAAACTGTATTTGGCATCATAACAATTAAAGAAACTAATGATAGCATTGATGCTGCCAATGGGTTTTCGAAGTCTCTGTTTTTCGCTAAGAAATAACCAACCATTACAGCAATAATAAGACCTGAGATACTTAAAGTACCGTTTACAATTGTAATTCCCCAATATTGGAATTTCGTTAATGTATCCCCTTGGAAAATCCACTTAAACACTGTGTTGTTCAAAAGAACAATTAAACCTGCCAAAATATATAATGGCATTACTGTCGCAAATGCATCTCTGAGGGTTTTTAAATGAATTTGGTTCCCCAGTCTACCTGCAAACGCGGCAAATTTATCAATAAATTTTGAGTCTTTCATCTGAATATCTCCTCTCTTTATTCCTCAATTTTTATTTCAAAACCGTTATTGTCGCTGACGTTACGATACCATCTTCCACTACTCTTGATGGTTCTCTTTTGCGTTTCTAAATCTACAGAAATAAATCCGTAACGATTCTTATACGCATTATTCCAAGACCAGCAATCAAAAGCAGTCCATGTATGATATCCAAAACAACGACTACCTTCTTCAATCGCTTTATGTAGCCATGTTAGATGTTCTTCGTAAAATTCAATACGATACACATCATCAATGACTCCATTTTCTCCAATGAATCGTCCTTCGTTTTCAACACCCATTCCGTTTTCACTAATGAACCATGGGATATTGCCATATTCTTCTTTCACAATCATTGCAATGTCATAAATGGCTTTCGGGAAGATTTCCCATCCACGATATGGATTCATGCGACGCTCAGGCCATTCATACTCTTTGAAGTATTGGTCTGGCATCCAAGGTGTTTTGTACTCCTCTGGATTTGGCTGCGCCTGAACACGTTTTGGATGATAGTAATTCACTCCAAGAAAATCGACTGTATTTTCTCGAATGAGCTGCAATTCCTCTTTGGTATGACTCCATAACACGCCGTCCTCCAATAGTCTTTTCACCAAAGTTTCAGGGAATGTTCCCTTCACCGCTGGATTCAAGAAGACTCTGTTAAAGAAATCATCTGTAAATTGACTTGCTGCTAAATCTTCTGGAGCATCACTTCTTGGGTAAGCAGGCGTTAAGTTTAAAATAATCCCAATCTCGCCATCCAATCCTAACGAGTGATAGAGTTGAATCACTTTGGCACTTGCAAGATTTAGATTATAAATCACTTGAACAGCTTCTTTCCCTTTCCCTTTTAGGTTCGGATAATGGAATGCATATAAGTATCCTGCTTCTGGAATGACCATTGGCTCATTGAAAGTTGTCCAGTAATGAATCTTATCGCCAAAACATTCGAACGCAGTCTTGGCAAACTTCACGAATAAGTCCACGACATGTTTACTTTCCCAACCGCCATATTTTTGAAGCAATTCAACTGGCAAATCGAAATGATGTAAATTCAGTACAAGTTCAATATCGTTTTTCTTCGCTTCTTCAATAACAGCGTTGTAAAATTCCATAGCCTTTGGATCAGCTTCACCCGTTTCGAAGTCTTTAATCAAACGGCTCCATTGAATCGATGTACGGAATGAATTAAATCCAATCTCCTTCATCAAACGAAAATCTTCAGGATACGTATGATAAAAATCACTCGCCACATCTGGACCGACGCCATTAAAGAAATCTTCTGGATCAGTTCTAAACCAGTAATCCATCACATTTTCATGTGCCTTATCGAATTGTCCTTCTGTCTGCGGTCCACTTGAAGCAGCACCCCACCAGAACCCTTGAGGGAAACGCAATTGTTTCTTCATAATTAACCTCCTTTCTGTAAGCTCTTTCACGTATAGTATATCACAATTTAAATATTTGTCTAGACAATATTTATAAATAGTATTCAAATTGTCCATTTTGCCTATTCATTCTACATTTGTTATAATATAGCTAGTTTAGAGAAAGGATGACATTCGATGAGCGTAAAGTATTTACAGATTTACCATGCGATTCGTGAAAAGATTTTAAGTAACGAATACGCCATTAACCAACAATTACCCGATGAAATCACATTAACGAAAGAATTTAATAGCAGTCGAATGACGGTCAAGAAAGCATTAGACTTACTCGTTTCCGAAGGGCTTATCTTTAGAAAACGCGGCCAAGGTACCTTTGTCCTCTCTCGCGGCACGTCTAAGCGAAAACTTATCGTTCCAGAACGCGATATTAAAGGACTCACGAAAATTTCTGAGGATACACACTCTACTGTTGAATCAAAAATCATTCATTTTAAATTAGAATTTGCTTCTGAATTCCTTGCAGAAAAATTACAAGTACAGGTGCAAAGTCCTGTTTATAATATTCATAGACTTCGCATCATCGACGGGAAGCCGTATGTATTAGAGCAAACCTATATGAGTACGAGCGTCATTCCAGGAATTACTGAAGAAATTCTATTAGACTCTATTTATCAATATATCGAAGGCAAACTAGGATTACGCATCGCGAGCGCCACAAAAATCTTGCGTGCCGCACCAAGTTCTGAAGATGAACAAAAATACTTACAATTACTTCCAACGGAGCCAGTCTTCGAAGTAGAACAAGTGGCTTACCTCGACAATGGCACTCCATTTGAGTACTCGATTAGCCGACACAGATACGATCTATTTGAATTTAATTCATTTGCATTAAGACATTCTTCATAGGAGGCACGATGATGACAACACCAATCTTTTTAAATGCCGCACTTCAAGAGAAAATCTGGGGTGGGACGAAATTGCATTCGCTCTTTAACTTCACTCTTCCTTCAGATAAAACAGGGGAAGCGTGGATTATTAGCGCGCATCCAAATGGGATTTCAACGATAAAAAGCCCTGCAGAATATGCAGGACTCGGGTTAGATGAACTCTATAAAGCTCATCCTGAACTCTTCAATGGGCAACAGTTAGCAAGCTTTCCTCTTCTCATTAAGTTGCTCGATGCGTCCGATGACTTATCGATTCAAGTGCATCCAGATGACGAGTATGCGCTAGAACATGAAGGCGAATATGGGAAGAATGAATGTTGGTATGTGGTTCAAGCTGAGCCAGGCGCAAAAATTGTATACGGACATACAGCGACGACTCCTGAAGAATTTGCAACAAAAATCGACAATGAAGCTTGGAGCGAGCTATTCACCGAAGTTCCTGTGAAGGCTGGTGACTTCTTCGATGTTCCGAGTGGCACGATTCACGCCATTGGTGGCGGTATTGTGATTCTAGAAACGCAACAAAATTCGGACACGACTTACCGCGTGTATGACTACAACCGTACCGACGATGCTGGAAATCCTCGTCCACTGCATATCCAACAAACAAAAGATGTCACAACCATTCCGCACAGTGTCCCAACAACTAACCAACACGTGGTGACGACTGACAATGGAACAAGAACGACTTTTGTGGAGAACAAATTCTTTACGGTTTGGAAATACGATATCAACGGCGACTACAGCGATGCCCTCTCTTCTACTTATCACCTTGTGACGGTGTTAGACGGAAAAGGAACACTCACAGTCGACGGAATCGAGTATCCAATCCAAAAAGCAGATTCCTTTATTCTGCCTTCTGGAACACCTGAACTAGCCATTAACGGATCTGTTCAACTGATTGTGTCACAGTCAAACCAATAACCAAAAGCAAAAAAAGGTCAGTAAGGAAAA
>CAUVGI010000069.1:0-6876 GCA_963551375.1 uncultured Streptococcus sp.
AATGTCGTTAGCACGGCTTTCGTCTTTTTGAAGAAGACCTAAGTAGAGTAAGTCGACTAAGAAGAGTGAGTCGTTACGACTGGTAATGGCTGCAGAACGAATCGATTTTTCATGGCGAGGAACTTTGAGGCAATAGGTGCTTAGAGCGTCTAGATTGCCGTTGCCTTGTCCAGTAATCGATACGGTTGGGATGCCACGTTCTTTAGCAATTTCAAAGGCTGCATTGACTTCTCTTGTGTTTGCAGAGTAGCTGACACCAATCACTAAGTCTTTTTCCGTAGCATTGCTAAGGCTTGCGAGTTGGATGTGTGAGTCAGTGTGGTAGATGATATTTTTGCCGATACGGCTTAGTTTAAAGTAAATATCGCTGCAGACTAGACCTGAAGCGCCGACCCCAAAAGTGTAGATTTTGTTCGCATTTTTGAGTAAGTCAATCACGTGGTCGAGTGTGTCGTCGTCGATTAGTTCGATTGTCATTTCATAGGAACGAGTAACCGTCTTAATTAATTTAGATTGAATGGTTTTGATAGAGTCGTCTTTATCGATTTGTTCATCAATGGACTGTGAGTTTTGTTGTGCTAAATTCACCTTAAATCGAGAGTAAGAACGGAACCCAATTTTTTTAATATATTTACTAATAGAAGAAGACGAAACCCCAATTTCATCTGCCAATACATGAATGCTTGAAGAAAGCACGACATCTGAATGCTTTGAGATGAATTCTTCAATTTTTTTATCTGTTGCTGTTAAAAACTTTTTCATGGAATCCCTACCTTTTTTGAGAAATATTGTTTCCGATTTCATTATACAGTATTGAAATAAAATTTACAACGCTGTATAATATGTTTAAGAAAAACGATTTCATTATGAATTTTAGTGGAATTTTTAAGAGGAGGTGGAGAAAATGGATGACATTTCAAAATTGATGACAGAGCAAGTCAATGACAGAAGTAAGGATATTGAAACGCAGTCGATTCGTGAGATTTTACGTTATATGAATGACGAAAACAGAAAAATCACTGATGCGATTGAACAGTGCATTCCAGAAATTGAAAAAGTGACAGCAGGTGTTGTACAAGCATTCGAGAAAGGAGGCCGACTGATTTATCTGGGCGCGGGGACTTCTGGTCGACTTGGTGTTCTGGACGCAAGCGAATGCCCACCAACATTCGGTGTATCACCGGAGATGGTAGTGGGACTGATTGCGGGTGGAGATTACGCTCTTCGAAACGCCATTGAAGGTGCCGAAGACGATGAAACCTTAGCCGAGGCACAGTTAAGAGACTTGGATCTTGTCAAAGAGGATGTAGTCATCGGAATTAGCGCGAGTGGACGCACACCTTATGTCGCAGCAGGTCTTACCTATGCCAATGAGGTTGGATGTTTCACAGGTGCGATTTCCAATTCTCCAAATGCTTTAATTTCTAACATTGCTTCGGTTGGTATCGAAGCGATTACTGGGCCAGAAGTGGTTACCGGATCTACGCGAATGAAAGCAGGTACGGCTCAAAAAATCATTCTCAATATGATTACAACGACTGCAATGATTCAAGTAGGGAAAATTTTTAAAGGATATATGGTCGATGTTCAACCAACGAATCTAAAGTTGAAACAGCGAGCAACCAATATTCTCTCTAAAATCACAAATCTTTCTCCTGAAGACGCAAGAAGTGTTCTTGAGGAAAATGATTTTGATTTAAAAGTCGCTATTATCTCTCAAATACATCATATTTCGGCAAAAGAAGCAGAACAACTGCTTCAGGCAAATCAGATGAATATTGTCAAGGCAATGAAAAATAAGGAGGCTTAATAAAATGGATGCAAAGAAAGTAGCAAATGAAATTTTAAATAAAGTCGGACAGAAGGAAAATGTGGTCAGCAACGCTACATGTATGACTCGCTTACGTCTGACTGTAGCGGATACATCTAAAGTGGATGTCGCTGGATTAAAAGACGTGGATTCAGTATTAGGAGTTGTAGAACGTGAACAAGGGGTTCAAATCGTTTTAGGACCTGGTAAAGTGACTGAAGTTGGTCGCGAATTTTCTGCATTAACTGGAATTGAATTAGGCAGCGTAGATGAAGTAGACGCCGCTGATTTAGCAAAAGAAAATAAAAAAGAAAATAAAGCAAAACATAATGGACCAGTTCAACGTTTCTTGGAACACATCGCTAACATTTTCGTACCATTATTACCAGGGATTATCGCAGCTGGTTTAATTAACGGTATTTCAAACGTTATTAACGTAACAACACAAAATGCATATAACTTTGAATGGTGGTATCAAGCTATCCGTACAATGGGTTGGGGGCTATTCACCTTCTTACCTTTATATGTAGGGTACAATGCTGCTCGTGAGTTCAAAGGAACTCCTATTCTTGGGGCAATCGCAGGAAGTATGTCTCTTGGTGTTACAACAATGCCACTTCTATTAAAAACAGATGCTGGTCAAGTGTTGATGCCATTTACGGATAAACCTTTCAACCCAGGTGCTGGTGGTCTATTAGCTGCATTAATGATGGGGATTGTCGTAGCTTACTTAGAACGTGCTATTGACAAAGTGGTTCCAACAATGTTGAAGACATTCTTAACACCGTTATTAACATTAATCATTGGTGCATTCTTATCAGTATTAATCATCCAACCTGCTGGTGCTGCGTTAACTCAAGGTATTTACACAGTATTAAACTTCGTGTATGAACAATTAGGAATTTTTGGTGGTTACATTTTAGCTGCTGGGTTCTTACCAATCGTATCTGTTGGTTTACACCAAGCGTTAACTCCAATCCACGTTCTATTAAACAATCCAGAAGGGCCAACTCAAGGTATCAACTACCTATTACCAATCTTAATGATGGCCGGTGGTGGACAAGTGGGTGCAGGTTTAGCATTATACTTGAAGACTAAGAACAAAAAATTAAAACAATTAACAAGAGACTCATTACCAGTTGGTATCTTAGGTATCGGGGAACCAATGATGTACGCTGTAACACTTCCTTTAGGTAAACCATTCTTAACAGCCTGCTTAGGATCTGGTGTCGGCGGTATGTTAGCAGTTCTATTCCACTTAGGTACTGTATCTCAAGGGGTTTCTGGGTTATTCGGTGCTTTAATTATGGTACCAGGAACTCAAGTACTCTTCTTAACTGCAATGGTCGGAGCTTACATCGGTGGATTTGTCATCACATGGTTCTTCGGTGTAGATGAAGATCGTATTAACGAAGTATATGGAAACAAATAGAGCAAACATTTCTTTTGGGCGCTCCATCTATATCAATCTTGGTGAACAAGTCGTTACACAAGTATTAGAAGAAATGAAAGCCGCGCGTCAAACCGTGGCTTTCACTTCTTTTCAGTTACCAGAACATCCGTTAGAAATCTCGGATATGGCTCGTCTTGTGGAGCTTGCTCGCTCATATGAAGTAGATTTAATTCCAGACATCGCCCATAAAGATCTTACCAAAGAAAATATTGCGGCTCTGAAAAATGCAGGGCTGTCGTACTTACGTCTGGACGAATTTGGGGACGAATCGTTTATCGAACGTTGCGGAAAGGCGTTTACGCTTGTCGTGAATGCGTCGACGTTTACCCACCGTGAATATAAAGTGTTAGAACGACTCGGATTTTCTCGTCGAATCATCGCTTGTCATAATTATTATCCAAAAGTGTATTCAGGAATTTCGCTTGAAAAATTCACCACGATTAATGAAAAATTGCATGCGCTTGGGGTAAAAGTGCTCGCGTTTATTCCAGGGGATGAGCCTTTAAGAGGACCGCTTCATGAAGGCTTACCAACCGTTGAAACGCATCGTACATTAGATACGCGATTGGCAATTTGTGAACTCATTAAGGCGCACACCGATATGATTTTAGTGGGAGATACATTTATTAACGCCTCTACTCAAAAAGTCATGAAGGAATTCCAAGAAGGGTTCGTGTCGTTGAAAGCAGAAGCACCCGTGGAATTAACGGGTAAAGTGCTTCGTGACCGTATCGATGCCAGTGATTTTGTATACCGCGTACTCGGTACTCGCGGCTGGGCCTTACTTGGCGGAGAGGTTTCTACAACAACTCGCACCGTTGGAGAAATCAATCAAGCCAATAGCCAGTATGGTCGTTACCAAGGCGAAATCGAAATTGCTAAAGTTGAGTTGCCACAAGACGTTCGACAAAATGTCATCGGGCGCTTACTTCCATCTGAAATTGCAGTATTTACCGCTTTACCAGAAGGATTTGGCATTCAATTAGAAGTCGAATAAGAATAAAATCCATCCTACGATTTTGGTAGGGTGGATTGTTTATTTTTCTATACAACATTAGAAAAATAAGCCATTTTATGATACTCTAGATGAGTATAAATTTAATAGAAACAAAGGGGGCCTTTGGATGATAGAGCTGATTGCAACAGTTGAATCCATCCAACAAGCAAAAGACTTGCTTGAAGCGGGCGTGGACACGATCTATTTTGGGGAAGACCAATTCGGACTTCGCCTTCCTATGTCGTTTACACGTGAGGAACAAAAAGAATTAACGGAATTGGCGCACCAATATGGAAAGAAAGCGAGCGTTGCTGTAAACGCGATTTTCCATAATGAAGGAATTGCGCTTGTACCTGAGTATTTGAAATTTTTAAAGGAAATCGGTGTCGATAACATCGCGGTAGGAGATCCAGGTGTGGTTCAAATTATGAAGAACCCTGAGTACTCAATTCCTTACCGTTATGATGCAGCGGTTTTAGTAACAAGTAGTCGTCAAATCAACTTCTGGGGAAAACGTGGTGCCGTTGGTGCGGTGATTGCGCGTGAAATTCCTCGTGAAGAAATGAAAATTTTGGCAGCAGGTGTAGAAATTCCAATCGAAGTTTTAGTGTACGGAGCAACTTGTATCCATCATTCAAAACGCCCACTGTTAAATAACTACTTTAACTATATTGAGAAAAAAGAATCTGTTGAAAAACGTCGCGGTTTATTCGTATCAGAACCTGCCGATGAAGATTCTCACTATTCAATCTACGAAGACATTAACGGAACGCATATTTTCGCGAATAACGACGTGTCTCTTGCGCCATATTTGTTAGAATTAACAGAAATGGGCATTCCACAATGGAAATTAGACGGAGTATTAGCTCCAGGTCAAGATTTCGTGGAAGTAGCGAAATTATTCGTGAATGCTCGTAATGAAATCGAAGCAGGTACATGGACTCCTGAGAAGAGCGCTAGCCTTGAATTACAAGTGCGTGCACACCATCCAAAAGTACGTGGCCTTGAAGCAGGATTTTACTTATTAAATCCAGAAGATGTGAAATAGGAGAGAGTCAAATGGGAAGAAAGATATTGAAAAAACCTGAAGTACTTGCTCCAGCGGGTACTCTTGAAAAATTAAAAACAGCTATTTTGTACGGAGCAGATGCAGTTTTCCTTGGTGGGGAAGCGTATGGACTTCGTAGCCGTGCGGGGAACTTCGACTTTGCAGAAATGAAAGAAGCCGTTGATTTTGCCCATGCACATAACGCAAAAGTATATATCGCAGCCAACATGGTTACGCACGAAGGTGACGAAAAAGGAGCGGGAGAATTCTTCCGTACGGTTCGTGACATCGGTATCGATGCAGCCATCATCAGTGATATGGCCTTAATGGATATTTGTGCCTCAGAAGCGCCAGGATTACCTATCCATTTATCAACACAATCTTCAGCAGCCAACTACGAAACGCTAAACTTCTGGAAAGACGAAGGCTTAGAGCGTGTCGTGTTAGCGCGTGAGGTATCAATGGACGAAATCAAAGAAATGCAAGAAAAAGTGGATGTCGAAATCGAAGCGTTTATCCACGGTGCAATGTGTATTTCTTATTCAGGCCGTTGCGTATTATCAAACCACATGGTGCATCGTGATGCCAACCGTGGTGGATGTGCGCAGTCTTGTCGTTGGAAATATGGTCTATTCGATATGCCAATTGCCGGCGAAAAGAATATGGTCGGTGCTGGTGAAGAAGGAATCGAAGAGAAATTCTCGATGAGTGCCGTTGACTTAGCAATGATTCAAAACTTACCAGACTTAATCGAAGCTGGTGTAGATAGCTTGAAGATTGAAGGTCGTATGAAATCAATTCACTACGTTTCAACAGTATCGAACGTTTACCGTGCAGCAGTAGATTCTTACTGCGAAGATCCAGATAACTATGTATGTAAACAAGAATGGATTGACGAGTTATGGAAAGCAGCGCAACGTGAGTTAGCAACTGGTTTCTACTACCAAATTCCAACTGAAGAAGAACAATTATTTGGCCCACGCCGTCAAATTCCTCAATATGCTTTCGTTGGACAAGTGCTTGAGTATGATCCAGAGACTCAAATGGCAACAGTACAACAACGTAATAACTTCAAGGTTGGAGACCATATCGAGTTCTACGGACCAGGAATGCGTCACCACGAAGAAGCGTTAACACAATTGTGGGATGAAAATGGCGAAGAAATCGAAGCAGCTCCTCATGCGATGATGATCTGCAAGATGAAAGTATCTGAGCCAGTGAAACCTTTAGATATGATTCGTAAACGTCGTTAAGACGAATTTTTAAAAGAAAGAAGGAATGAAAATGTCATTACCAAATTGCCCTAAATGTGGTTCAGAATACACATACGAAGATGGCGTATTATTAGTATGCCCAGAATGTGCGTATGAATGGGAACCAGGTTCAGAAGTTGAAGAAGGTCCAGTAGCAATTGATGCTAACGGAAATAAATTACAAGACGGCGATACTGTAACAGTCATCAAAGATTTAAAAGTGAAAGGCGCTCCGAAAGATATTAAGCAAGGAACACGTGTGAAGAATATTCGCATCGTGGAAGGCGATCATAATATCGATTGTAAGATAGATGG
>CAUVGI010000070.1:0-6837 GCA_963551375.1 uncultured Streptococcus sp.
AACTCTTCACGTTTTAATTTCATAACAGGTAACTCTACAGCCTCAAACATACGCTTCACTTGATGGTTCCAACCTTCATGAATCGTTAAAGCTACAATCCCTGTTCCTTTATCTGTATCAACCGATAAAATTTGAGCTCTTGCATTTGACGTTTTCTTGCCATCTAAGACGATTCCACGTTCCAATTGACGCATTTGTCTAGGAGTCGGAATCCCTTTAACTTTCGCAATATATTTCTTTTCTACGTGATGCTTTGGATGGGTCATCAAGTTTGAAAACTCTCCGTCATTCGTTAATAAAAGAAGACCTGTTGTATCGTAGTCCAAACGACCTACTGGATACACGCGTTGCTCTACCTCTTTGAAATAATCTGTAACAACGGTTCTTCCTTTATCATCACTGGCACTTGAAAGAACGCCTCTTGGTTTGTAAAACATGAAGTACACCGGTTCTTCTTTATAAATTGGAATACCGTCTACCTCAATTTTATCATTGGCACCGACTTTATATCCAAGTTCTTTGACCACTTCACCGTTAACTTTAACACGGCCTTCTTGAATAAATGCCTCACATTTTCTGCGGGATGCCACACCAGCGTGTGCCATTACTTTTTGTAATCTTTCCACAAAAAAACCTACTCTTTCTCTTCTTCTACTTCATGATGTTCTTTAGAGCGCATTTCCAACTCTTCAAATAAATCATGATTATCTCTAAATAATTGATTCGCTTCTTCAGAATCTAAATCGAATAAATCAGAAGCATCTGGCAGGGCATCAAGAGATTCTAATCCAAAGTAATCCATGAAGTAAGCTGTTGTCTTATACATCTTTGGACGTCCTGGTGAATCTAACCTTCCAGCCTCTTCGATTAAGTCTCTTAGTAATAGTTTTTGAATCGAACCACTACTTTGAACCCCACGAATCGATTCAATATCTACACGTGTGACAGGTTGCTTATACGCAATAATCGCTAACGTTTCTAGAGACGCTTGAGACAATTGAGAAGAATATGGAGAAACTGCATATTTTTCGATATAGGATTTTAAACTTGCTTTTGTCACGAGTTTATAATGAGAAGCTGTCAAAAGAAGCTCTAATCCACTATTTTCATCTTCTAAGCGTTTCTTTAATTCATCTAATAGCTGACGAACGGCGCTTCTTTCAAGTTCTAAAATATAGCTTGCTTCTTCTAATGAAATTCCATCATCTCCAGCAACAAATAGTAAGCCTTCTAGTACTGAAATATAATTAGTCACTCTCTTTCTCCTTTTCTTGTCTTTTCTCAATCAAAATATCCTCGTATGGAGAACTTTGAATAAAACGGACACGATGTTCCCGAACGAGCTGTAACATCGCTAAGAATGTCGTTGTAATCGCATGCCTGTTGAACGCTGGGAAACATTCCTCAAACGGAACTTGTTTCTTATCTGTATGTTCAATTTTTGAAATAATCGAATCCATTAATTCTTCAACCGTATGCGTTTCATGTTGAATATTAGCCTTAAGCGGCATTTTCGCAATATTCTTACGCGCTAATTTCTTTAACGCATTCCATAAATCTTGAGTCGTCACTTCTCCTTCTTTCAAAGGGATAATCTCTTGCATAGAAGACAAGTCACTCGCTTCTTTACCAAAGTGTAATCCCCTTAGGAAAGAAAGCTCCTCAAGCTTTTTGGCATTTTCTTTAATTTGTTGATATTCCAACAACTGTTGAACAAGCTGGTCACGAGGATCTTCCACGATTGGCTCCCCGTCTTCATCCAACTCTTCCAGTTTTGGTTTTGGAAGAAGCATTCTTGCCTTAATCTCTAATAATGTTGATGCCATTACTAAATATTCAGCTGCCACTTCCAACTCCAAAGTTTTCATGGAATGAATGAAGTTCAAATATTGCTTCGTTAATTCATTCATCGGAATATCGTAAATATCGATTTTCATCTCACGAATCAGATGCAAGAGGACGTCCATCGGTCCTTCATATTCAGCTACTTTAATCGTTAAATCTTCCATGGCCCCTCACTTACACGATGTTTATTCCATTTTGCGAGAATGACGCTTGTTTCAATCGTTCCGCTTAATACTTTATCTTCCATCTTTGTTAAATCTTCTAACATTTGGAATGTTTTATTTTCCCCACGAAACGAAGGTGAAATCGATAAGTATTTAATCACAATTGTGTCTGTTGTACTTTCTCCGCCAATCAATCCGATAAAATTATCGCTTTCTGACTCTTTCCAGAGCCAGCATTTGATGGATGGATTTGTCGCGATTTCTTCAATTTCCTCTTGCAATCGTTTAAAGTCCTTGAATTCTGGGATGTAGGAAAGCAATCCCATTGCAATTTTTTTATTCGTTGCTGAATAAGGTACTAACAAATTCATTCCTCCTCGAGGTTCGTCTCTTAATATAAAACAAGTACTCGACGAACTAAAGATTTGAACACTTCTTTAACGCGTTGTGTTGTTTCTACCACTTCTTCGTGGTTTAAGTTTGCTTGCATGCCTGCAGCTAAGTTTGTGATACATGAAATCCCAATGACTTTAATTCCAGCATGGTTTGCCACAATTACTTCAGGAACTGTTGACATTCCCACAGCATCTCCGCCAATAGCTTGCGTGAAGCGAATTTCTGCTGGTGTTTCATAAGTTGGTCCAGAGTATCCCATGTATACTCCTTCTTTAATATTGATGTTTAATTCTTTCGCTGCTTTACGAACCACTTCTTGTCCGTATTCGTGATACGCGTGGCTCATATCAGGGAAACGAGGTCCAAAGCGGTCGTCATTTGGTCCGATTAATGGGTTTGTACCAGTGTAGTTAATTTGATCTGTAATAATCATTAAGTCCCCTGGTTCAAATGTTGGGTTAGAACCACCTGCAGAGTTTGTAACGATGATTGTTTCAACATCTAATAGTTTCATTAAACGAATTGGGAACGTTACTGTTTCCATATCGTAACCTTCATAGTAGTGGAAACGTCCATCCATGATTAAAACATGTTTTTCTTCTAATTCACCATATACAAGACGGCCAGCATGACCGACTACTGTTGATACTGGGAAGTTTGGAATATCTTTATAGTCAAAGATTAATGGGTTCTTTACTTCTCCAGCAAGTTCACCAAGACCTGATCCTAAAATCATTCCAAAGTCAATGTGACCAATGCCTTTTTCTTGTAAAAACGCTTTTGTTTCAACTAATTGTTCGTATTTGCTCATGTTGTTCCCTCTTTCTATATTAGTTTAATTCTTTTAAGAAACTTGTTCCGTTACCCGTTGACGCCACTCCAAAGTTTTCGCTAATTGTTTCTGCGATATCACTGAAGTGTCCTTCTGGTAAATGTGTTGGGTGTTTCAATGATTTACTAATTGCTAACACTGGAATGTACTCACGAGTGTGGTCTGTCCCTTTGAATGTTGGGTCATTTCCGTGGTCAGCAGTAATAATTAATAAATCATCTTCTCGCATATTTTCTACGATTTCTGGAATACGAGCATCAAATGCTTCAAGTGCTTCGCCGTATCCTTTCGTATTACGACGGTGTCCATAAACCGCATCGAAGTCTACTAAGTTTAAGAAACTCAAACCAGTGAAGTCTTTCTTCAATACTTCTACTAGTTTATCCACGCCATCCATATTGTCTTTTGTACGAACGAATTCAGTAATCCCTTGTCCGTTGAAGATGTCGTTAATTTTACCGATTGCAATGACATCAAATCCATCTTTCTTCAAGAAGTCTAATGTTGTTTCGCCAAATGGACTTAACGCATAGTCATGACGGTTTGAAGTTCTTTGGAAGTTGCCTGGTTCACCTACATAAGGACGTGCGATAATACGACCAATCATGTATGGATCATCTTTTGTAATTTCACGAGCGTATTCGCAAATACGGTATAACTCTTCAAGCGGAATAATTTCTTCATGCGCTGCAATTTGCATTACAGGGTCTGCAGAAGTATAAACGATTAAATCGCCTGTTTCCATTTGGTGTTTACCGTAGTCATCAATAACGGCTGTTCCACTATATGGTAAGTTACATACAATTCCTCTTCCTGAAAACTCAGAAATACGATCTAATAATTCTTGTGGGAAACCATCAGGGAATACTCGGAAAGGAGTTTTAATATTTAATCCCATTAATTCCCAGTGCCCTGTCATTGTATCCTTCCCTACAGAAACTTCTTCTAATTTAGTGTAGCTTCCTTCAGGGTGTTCTACTGGTGGAACTGTTTTTAGAGGAGCGATATTTCCTAAGCCATAACGTTGCATATTTGGTACATTTAAGCCTACCGTTTCAGAAATATGACCTAGCGTATGTGAACCTGCATCATCAAAGTTTGCAGCATCTGGTGCTTCCCCAATCCCTACAGAGTCCATTACAATGACATGTATTCTTTTAAATTTCATTCATTTCATCTCCATTTTCTAAATATTACGAACGAGGATGTGCTTGTTTGTAAATTTCCTTCATTCGTTCATTTGTAATATGTGTATAAATTTGTGTCGTACTAATATCTGAGTGCCCGAGTAATTCCTGCACGATTCGAAGGTCAGCTCCCGCTTCTAAAATATGTGTTGCAAAGGAATGGCGCAGCGTATGCGGGCTTACTTCCTTTGTAATCATCGCCGTCTGAACAATTTTCTTCAAATTCTTCCAGAAGCCTTGACGAGTAAACGGTCCCCCACGATGATTTAAAAACAAGACATTCGAGAGCTTCTTCTCATCTTCTAAGGCCGGACGAGCATACTCTAAATAGTTTTGAATCCAGTTGGTGGCCTCTTGACCGATTGGAATAATGCGTTGCTTATTTCCTTTCCCAATCGTTTGTAGAAATCCAAGCTCTAGATGCAAATCACTGAGTTCAATACTGATTAACTCACTCACCCGCATCCCTGTTGCATATAAGAGTTCCAGCATCGCCTTATCTCTGAGTCCTAAAACCGTTGTTGTGTCAGGTACCTCCAGCAATCGATTTACTTCGTCGATACTAAGCGCTTTTGGCAACTGCTTTTTCGGCTTCGGGGGATGAATTTGTTGGGTTGGGTCTCGTTCAATCATTCGCTCTTGCACGAGAAACTGGAAGAACTTCTTCAAGCAGCTAATCATGCGGCTTGTTGAACTTACTGCATATTCATCTTTTTTCAATTTCTGAAGAAACAATACCATCGTTGTATGGTCGACATCTTGAAGACGTGTCACCTTTTGTTCTTCTAAAAACTGAGAAAACTTTTCCAAGTCCCGTTTATAACTTTGAACGGTATTATCGGATAGCCCTTGAACAGCAATACTATCTAAGAAGTAGTGTATTTCTTTCATCTTCTACCCTTCCTTTTGCTGGCAATTCTTGCAAATCCCGTGGAAAGTTAGGCGATGATCCAGTACTTGAAATTGGAATTGCTCTAGTACTTTCTGTTCGACATCAACGAGTAAATCCTCTTCAACTTCTTGGATTTGACCGCATTTCACACATAATAGATGATGCGCGAAGTGACGATTAACCGTTTGTTTTAGATGATAACGACCAATGCCATCATCAAACAGATTTCTAGAAATGATTCCTAAGTCGGTTAAAATTTCTAATGTTCGATACACAGTAGCTAATCCAATATCCGGATACTTTTGCTTTACGAACATGTAGATTTCTTCGGCTGTCAGGAGTTCATTCAGATGTTCTAGAAGGATTTCAACTGTTGCCTGTCTTTGCAGGGTCAGTTTAAAACCTTCTTCTTGTAATTTCTTTTGAATCCCTTCAATAGAAATAGATGACAAGCGACTCGCCTCCACTCATTATTCTTCAATCAGATGGATAAATCCTTCTTCTTGTGTAATTCGTTTTGCTTTTAATAAATTACCAATGGCACGTTTGAATTGCCCTTTACTAATTCCAAAAATCTCTTTAATCGTTTTTGGATCTGTTTTATCCCAATAAGGAAGTGTATGCGTTGGACGATTTTTCAGCATCGCTACAATCATCTCTGCATCGTCTCCAATAGCTTCGTGAGCACGTGGACGCATTGATACATTCAGTACTCCATCAGGACGAAGACCAATCACACGAACGGTAATTTCTTCCCCAAGCGTTGGTTCATACAGTCGTTCTGAAGGATGCAAGAATAATTTATACCCTTCTGGTGTGAAAATCGTTGTCCCCACAAGTTTTACTTGTGTCACTGTTCCTGTTAAATCTTTATTCAATAATCCTTTATGACCACGAACAACTTTTTCATTTAATGCTTGACCGTCTCCCATCGTTGCCCATGTGCGGTCCTTTTTATCTTTAATTAACGTTACATATAAACGATTATTTTTCTTTGGCCATAACTCTTTCATACTTGGAAGTTCATCCAATGAAACTACCATATCTTTATCTTCTAAACCAATATCCACGAATACGCCTAAGTCTTTTCTGACTTGTGTTACGCTTGCCCATCCATAACTTTCATTTGTTACTTCAGGAATGCGGAGCGTAAAGACTTTTTTACGGGAAGAATTCTCATATAAGAATCCTGTCACTATATCACCAATCTTTAGTGATTCGGTAGCGTCGTCTTTTTTTAGACGGAATGTTTCTCCACTCTTTTGAACGAAAAAGTACTTTTCATTTTCATCCGTGATAATGGCTTGAACAACGGTCGATAATTCACTTGTCATAACAAACCTCCTTCTTCTACATTTGTCCTTTTATTTTAACACAAAATAGGGCTTTCAGTCATTTAACTCCTTGTATTTCTACCGATTTCTCTATATTTTATCAAATGGTTCCATATAACAAAAAAGCTTGAACAACTTTTTACGGTTTGTTCAAGCTTTTTATTATGATTTAAATGAATTATACGCG
>CAUVGI010000071.1:0-6454 GCA_963551375.1 uncultured Streptococcus sp.
ATGAGTACAAACGTCACTCGTTGTGCAAATTATTCTGACATTTCAACAAACTATGTTACAATGATGTTACAAAGTTAGTTAGGGAACAGGGGTGTAGGATTTTGAGTACTTCAAAAACAAAGAATCTATCAGAACGCACTTCACACGAAAAGATTTTCGAATTATATTTATTCGTGAATCCATTGGGATCATATTGTTATCGCTGTGAAAATGAACTATTAAAATTTGTTCGTAATTCTGAGTTTAAGGTACATTACCAATTCGTAACGTTTCATAATTTACAAACGGTTGATCAATATATGAAAAACCAAAAGTTAGATGAAACGGATTTAGATTTAAGAAACGAAATCTATACTAGAATTTATGATGCGGCTCTTTCTTATAAAGCTGCCCTCTTACAAGGAAAACGTCCTGGTCGTCAATTCTTATTTGAGTTGCAACACCAAATTCATCATCACAATCGTAACTACAGCAAAGAATTGTTAGATGAAATTTTAGATAATATTGAAATTGATAAAAAAATGTTTTACGAAGATAAAGCCAGTCCTGCTGTGAAAACAGCGTATGACCGTGACTTACAAATCGCACAAGAGATGAATGTAACGCACACTCCTTCTCTTGTCATCTTCGATAATTCAAATCATTCATACGGAATCTTACTGGCCAACAGTATTACGGCTGATACCATTAGTGAAATTTGTAATGGCGAGCCTCTTCCTGAATGTCCAGAAGTCAAACGACTGGTTGAAGTTCGCTCACGCCACAACTTAGCTAAAGTCGTGAATATGAATCGTTAAACGAAATAAACTCCTCCATTTGGAGGAGTTTTCTTTATATACTCTATATAACAAAACAACTCCGAGAGTAAGAACTCTCGGAGTTTGTTTTGTTATTCGCTCATTAAAGCCTCTAGCTGTGCTAAGCGTTGTTCGAATACGTCGAATGCGTCGTATAAGTAGTCTTTCTTCGTCATGTCTACGCCAGCTTTTTTCATTACTTCGATTGGAGCGTCGCTGCGTCCTGCACGTAAGTAGTTTAAGTAAGCTTCTAAATCTTCTGGAGTACCATGTAAGATTTTATCTGATAAAGCAGTTGCTGCAGCCATACCAGTTGCGTATTGGAATACGTAGTAGTTCATGTAGAAGTGAGGGATACGTGCCCATTCGTATGCGATTTGTTCATCTTGGATGACATTTGCATAGTATTTCGCGTTGATTTCGCTATAAGCTTTTGCGATTGATTCTTGTGTTAATGGTTGGCCTTCTTGGTCCATTACGTGAATCTTATGTTCGAATTCCGCAAATTGTGTTTGGCGGAAAATTGTTGATTTGAAGCGGTGTAAATAGTTGTTTAAGATGTATTTTTGCGCTTCTTTATCAGTGTGTTTCTTCAACAAGTAATCTGTTAAGATGTTTTCGTTTGTTGTAGAAGCAATTTCCGCTAAGAAAATTGAGTAATCTCCGTATTGTTTTGGTTGAGTATTACGAGTGAAGTAGCTGTGTGCACTGTGTCCTAATTCGTGAACTAATGTGAAGAAGTTTGATAATTCATCATGCCAGTTCAATAGGATGTATGGTGCAGTTGAGTAAGCCCCACTTGAATATCCACCACTGCGTTTACCGATGTTTTCAGCAACGTCGATCCAACGTTCGTCGTAAGCTTTCTTCAAGATTTCGTGGTACTCTTCGCCAAGAGGTTTCAAGGCTTCCACACTTGCTAGTGATGCTTCTTGGTAGTTGTATTTAATTGGAGCGTCGCCTGTGATTGGTACGTATAAATCATACATATGCAATTCATCTAAGCCTAATGCTTTTTGTTGTAATGCAGTGTAACGGTGTAATAATGGTAATTTTTCGTTTACCACTTCTACTAAAGCATCGTATACTTCTTCAGGAACTTGGTTTGAAGCAAGTGCTGCTTGGCGAGCTGAGTCATAGTTATGAACTAAAGCGCTGAAGTTATGACCTTTCACTTCTGTACCAAGTGTGCTTGCGAATGTATTTTTCAAGTTGATGTAAGGTTTGTATAATGTTTCGAATGCTTCCTTACGAACATCTTGGTTTTTAGATTCGATATATACTGAGTAGTTACCGTTTGTCAATTCAACTTTTTCGCCATCTTCAGTTGTGATTTCGTCAAACTTGATGTCAGCGTTGTTTAATAAGTTGAAAGTTTTGCTTGCGCCTTGGAATACTTCACTTGCTTTAGATAATAAAGCTTCTTCTTTATCTGAAAGCACGTGACCTTTTTTAATACGCGCTGTTTCTAATAAGACGCGGAAGTCTTCTAGACCTGGTTCTTGTTTGAAATACTCTTCGAACTCTTCATCAGATAATGCTAAAATTGCTGGAGCAAACCATGCTGAAGCACCTGAGAATTCGATGTATGTTGAGAACGCACGTTGATTTAAGACTTGGTTTTCATTGTTAGAAGTATCTTGGTCAGCTTTTAAATGTGAGTAAACATAAGCTGTTTCAATCTTATCGTCTACTACGTTTAAAAGATTTAAGAATGCTAATAATGATTCCCCGTCTTTAAGTGCTGTATCTTTTGCAGCGGCAACTGCTGGAATTTGTGATTTAACAAATTCTAAGTCTTTTTCAAATCCTTCGTTAGATTCGTAAATTGCGGAAAGGTCCCAAGTTAATTCCACTGGAACTTCTTCACGTCTTAATGGTTTTTTATTGGCCATTATAATCCCTACTTTCTAAAAAGTTGATAGTCCTAGTGTACTATGAAATGGATGCTTTTAAAAGGGTTTGAACCCATTTTTACAGAAAAAGAGACCAAATGAATCGCTTTTGATTCATCTGGTCTCGTTGATTAGTCTTCAAGGAAAGTGGCTTTATCTAAACTATCTGTTCCGATAATCGCTACAAGAATGACATCCTCACGAATGAGGAAATCTGCAAATACTTTTGTATTCAACGATTCATCCTTTCCTTCACGATATCCGATCAAGTTTAAATCACAATCTTTACGTAAGTCTAAATCCCTTAGTTGTTTTCCAACCCATGATTTTGGTGGATAAAATTCAACAAGCGAGATATTGCCATCGAGTGAAATCACTTCAGCCAGTTTATGGTGAAGAATGTTTTTCACGAGACGAATTCCTGTTTCTTTTTCTGGGTTTATGACACGTTGCGCACCCATCTTCGTCAAGATTTCTGTTGTTGTACGGCCCTTTGCTTTAGCGATGATTTCTGGAACACCCAGTTTCGTACAATGCATCACGGCTAGAATACTCGCTTCTAAACTAGACCCTGTGGCTACCACCACCGTGTCGCAGTCGCCAATTCCGATTTCTTCCAAAACTTCTTCGTCTGTCACATCGGCAATGACTGCCTTTGTGACAAGTGGCTCAATACGGTTAACGGTTGCTTCATCACGATCAACAGCAATAATGTCGCAATCATATTCACTAAGCTGTTTGGCAATCGTCATCCCAAACACACCTAGTCCTAAAATCCCAACTGTCTTTCTCATTACAATCCCTACTTTCTATCCAATTAATAATGGCGCTTTTGCATACTTCATCTCGAGTGCTTTTTTCTTTCGATTTGAAAAACTTAATAGTACGGTCAACGGTCCAATACGACCAATAAACATCAACAACATAATCACAATTTTTCCAAGGAAAGATAAGGTTGGTGTTAAATTTGCGGTTACCCCTACTGTACATACCGCTGAAATAGTTTCAAATAAGGTATATAGAAGTGGCACCTCTGGATCCGTTAAACTGAGCAAGAACACACTCGTTAGAATGAGTGTTGTAAATACGATAAAAATCGTTAAGGCTTTTCTGGCCATCTCTTGCGAAATACTGTGGTGTCTAAATTGAATCATCCCTTCATCGTACACTTCCGAGCGAATGAATAAGAGAACCACTAAGAAGGTTGTCGTCTTCACCCCACCGGCCGTCCCACCAGGAGAACCTCCAATCAGCATTTGAATACAATAAAGAAGAATACTCATTGGATGTGCATTCGTATAATCAATTGTCGCAAATCCAGCGGTTCTCATCGTTACCGTTTGAAAGAAGCTCACGAGTAGCTTATCGAAGAAAGATAGATTTCCAATCGTATTTGGGTTATTCCATTCGGTTAGCAAGGTTAAAACCGTTCCACTAAGTAGAATAATCCCCGTCAACCAAAGGACAATCTTCGTATGATACTGCAATCGTCTATAAAACGATTTACGCTTTTTACTCTTGGTCGATTTTCGCATTTCAAGGTAGCTTCGTTTGAAATCAAACCAAACGGAAAAACCAATTCCCCCAAGAATAATGAGAGCAGCAACCACTAATGTCAAAAATGGATCAGTTGCATAGTTAATCAGACTATTAGAGCCTAAGTTATCAAAACCTGCATTACAAAATGCAGAGATTGCAAAGAAGAATGCAGTGAAAATTCCCTTTGCTGTTCCTAGTTCTGGAACAAATCGGAAGGATAAAATAACCGCTGCAATGAATTCAATAAAGAATGTATATTTAAAAATCGTTTTTAAATACTTTTTGAAATCTTGACCATCCTCACGGTTCAAACTATCTTGCAAGGCTAATTTATCGACTAATGACATCTTCTTCCCCGCATCATAGAGGAAAAAGGCAATAATACTCATTAATCCTAATCCACCGATTTGCATTAAAATCATACAAATCACTTGTCCAAAAGTATTGTACGTTTCGGCTACTGGTTGCGTCGAAAGTCCTGTAACACATACCATCGATACAGTTGTAAACAAGTGGTCGAAATACGAAGCTTTTGATGTCGCAATTTGCGAAATCGGTAAGCTTAACAGGAATGACCCCACCAAAATCACAATCGCAAAACTGGATGCAATTCTTTTCGGAATCGAGTCCTTAAATAAGAAACGAATCATCTTCGTCCCTCCTGTCCTAATCAAAAATAATGTGCCCAAAAAAAGAGCAGAATATATTGGATATTCTACTCTTCCTATCGGCTAATTACAACCGTTACTATTTTAGTTTAAACTGTTGGAAAATTATTCCACCACTTTATATTCTTTCGTTTCACCAAAAAACTCATCATATAACGCACGGATGGCTTTCTTTTCGTATTGGTCTAAAATACCAAACATCATTGAAACCTCAGATACCCCTTGGTTATATAACTCGATATTGATTTGTGTACGAGCAAGCGTTGAAGCCACACGAGCCGTTGTACCGACCATGTTGACCATCCCTTCCCCTACTAACATGATAAGGCAGAGGCCACGCGTGAAGCTTGCTTCATCTACATCTAATTCTGCATAGAATCGTTCTACGATACCGTCGAGTTGTTCGTCAGTTGCATCTTCCCCACGGATAATAATTGTCGCATCATCAATCCCTGTTGGAATATGTTCGATTGAAATGCCTTCTTCTTCGAAAATTGTCAATACTTTACGAAGGAAACCAATCTCATGGTTCATCAAGTATTTCTTCACGTAAATACTTACGAAGCCTGGTGAACTTGCAATCCCGGAGATAACATTTGGAGAAGTAACCTTCCCTTTCATAATGTAAGTTCCGCTTGCTTCTGGGTTATTCGTATTGCACACGTGCACTGGAATTCCTTTTTTGATAGAAGGCAGAAGCGCTTCTGTATGGAATACTGAGAATCCTGCATAAGATAACTCACGCATTTCTGTATAAGACAACACGTCGATGGCCAGTGGTTTATGCACGATTCTAGGACTCGCTACATAGATGGCATCTACGTCTGTAAAGTTCTCGTACTCTTCTGCGTTCACGGCATTGGCTAAAATCGAACCTGTAATATCCGATCCGCCACGTGAGAATGTCACGACATTCCCTTCTTTTGTCACCCCGTAGAACCCTGGGAAGATAATCACTTCATTTGTTAATTGTAAGTACTCTAATTCATGATAGCTTTCTTCTAAAATACGAGCTTCTCCTGGAGTGTCGCTCACCCAAAGTTTGGCTTCGCGTGGTCCTACGTATTTCGCCGCAAGACCTTCTTGGTTGAAGTATGACGCGATTAGGCGTGCATTTAAGTCTTCCCCGCTGGCTTTATAAGCATCCATTAAATAGTCAGGCGCTAAGTCGTTTCTTTCTTTTAAGTTTTTAAAATGAACACGAACGAGTTCAAATACTTCTGGTTTTAATTCTAATTCATCACAAATTTCTTTATAACGCACTAAGATTTTCTTTAAGACTTCTTCATCATAATTCCCTTCGATATGAGAAGTTGCTAATTGGATTAATAGGTCTGTTACTTTTTCATCGTCAGACGTACGTTTCCCTGGGGCTGATACCACCACGATTTTACGTTTTTCGTCAGCTTTTACGATATTAAAGACCTTTCTTAATTGAGTGGCATTCGCTAAAGAGCTTCCACCAAATTTGATTACTTTCATATGACACTTCCTTATTTTTTCAATGGTACTAGACTACCAAATTAATGAAAAGAACGCAACATATTTCCACTAA
>CAUVGI010000072.1:0-6327 GCA_963551375.1 uncultured Streptococcus sp.
GTTGCCACTTTCAATGACACTTCTGCCACATATTTGAATGGAGGTAACACAGGTGCACCTGGTTTTGTAATATCCACAATACCGCTTAAAGCATGCGCTGCAGCCCCAATCATTTCGTCTGTTAATAGACTCGCTTCTGAAGCAAGCATTCCTAATCCAAGACCTGGGTAGATTAACGCATTGTTCGCTTGTCCGATAACATAGTTCACACCGTTGTACTCAATGTCGTCTGAAGGAATTCCTGTTGCAACGAAAGCTTTTCCGTTGGACCATTCGATGAGGTCTTTAGCTGTTGCTTCTGCTAATTTTGTAGGGTTTGATAATGGGAAAATCACAGGACGTTCTGTGTTTTCGCACATTGCTTCAACAACTTCTTTTGTAAATGTCCCTGGTTGAGTTGAAGTTCCCACTAAGATAGTTGGTTTAACAGTTTTTACCACTTCTAATAAATCAGTTAATTTATCTGCATTGGCAAAATCACTACGTTTTTTCGCAAATGGTCGTTGTTCAGGTGTTAAATCGTCCATATCATCGAATAACAATCCTTGTTTATCTACCATGAAGAAACGTTTATAGGCTTCTTCTTCGCTAAGACCGTCGACAACCATTTCACGAAGAACACGAGAAGCAATCCCTGCCCCTGCAGTACCACCACCGTAGCATAAGTACACTTGATCTGTTAGTTTTTCACCAGCAATATCCATTGAGGCAAACACCCCACCAAGCGTTACAATTCCTGTTCCTTGGATATCATCGTTGAAAGTTGGAATTTGAGTTTTGTATTTGTTTAAAATATTGGCCGCATTGCCACGTCCGAAGTCTTCCCAGTGTAAGTATAATTTAGGGAATAGACGTTCTACCGTTTCCACAAATTGGTCGATAAATGCATAGTAACGGTCCCCACGAACACGTTCATGACGGTTTCCTAAATAGTTAGGATCATCTAATAGACTTTGACGGTTGGTACCTGCATCAATCACTAAAGGAAGAACACTTGCTGGATCGATGCCAGCCGCGCCTGTATAGACCATTAATTTCCCTACAGAAATATCTACACCGTTTGTACCCCAGTCACCAATTCCAAGAATCCCTTCCGCATCGGTTACGACGATTAAACGAATCTCACGGTCCCCTGCAGCATTTTTCAAGGTTGCTTCGATATTTTCTGGGTGATTGATATCTAAGTAAGCCGCATATTGAGGATCCACAAAAAGTTCGCTGTAGTTTTCGATCGTGTCAGCAATCGTTGGATCATACACGATTGGGTTGAATTCTTCTAAATGTTGTGAGAATAAATAATAAAATAACGTACGATTTGTATTGAAGATTTCCATCAAGAAAAGACGTTTTTCAAGGTCACTACCTTTTTGGTGCATATGCGCATATGTTTGCGCTGCTTGTTCTTCTAACGTTTGAACGTAAGGTGGTAATAATCCTACCAATCCTAATTCTTGACGTTCTTCTTGTGTAAATGCTGTCCCTTTATTTTTAAAAGGATCATTTAAAATTTGGTGTCCACGCATGGTGATTCCTCCTATAAAATAGTCATCTGCAAAATGGTGTTTCAATGCCATTGATGCTTTGTTTAAGAGCATAAAAAAACGGAGACAGAAAAGTTTATCACCAATAAACTCTACCTCCCCATCCTGTGCTCCCTATTGACATTTTAACGATTCCCTTTTAGCATAGTCAAATAGAGGACGTGTTATAAAATTTTTAAATATGAGGAGCCTTACTTATGAAACTTCAACAACTCAAATACTTTAATGCTCTATGCCGTTTAAAATCTTTTTCAAAAGTAGCTTCAACTTTCAAAGTCAGTCAACCTACTGTCAGCTACGCCATTAAATCATTAGAAGAAGATCTCGGTGTGCAGCTTTTCCTACGGAACCAATCTCATACAGATGTGTCTCTTACTAAAGAAGGCGAACTTTTTAAAAAATATTCGCTCAATGCTCTTCAACAACTGGACATGGGAATAACGGCAGTAAAGAACGCTCATGATGGACGTATTAAAATCGGTCTTACCGCCGCCCTTTCGCGTTTCTTCGATTTAACAAAACATATTTCATCGCTAGAAGAGATTTTCGGAACTGAAATCGGCTTATTAGAAGATGGTTCGAAAGAAATCACAAAGAAAATTATTTCGAACAAATTAGATATCGCTTTATTTGGAACGAGTAAAGAAGTCTTTAGCAGCAACCTTGATTTGAAAAAAATCGCAACTTTCCCGTTTAAATTAGCCGTTCCGAAAAAACACCCACTATCAAAAGAGTCTCATGTTCATCTCTCGCAATTAGAGCATGAAAAATTTATCCTCTTTAATGAACATTTCATTCATAATGAAGTGTTTTGGAAATTTATGAATTCATACGGAATCATCCCAAATATATTGGCCGAAGTTAGCGATATTCAAGGCTTCGAAAACTTTATCCAACAGAAAAACACTATCGGCCTTCTCGTCGATTTTTTAAAACTGGACGGTATTCAATTGATTGACCTGGACGAGCCAGAACCTGTCCAATTTTATTTATATTTAGCCAAACAAAAAAATGGAAAAGTTACAGATGAGGCATTTAATGAGATGGAGTTGTATATTAAAAATCAAATGTACGCTTTAAAAAATTAATTCTAATAAGCTACTTATTCACTTTAAAAGACAATAGATACGAAAAGGAACATCTTTTATGAAGTGCACCCCAAAAGTCAGGCAGAAAATCTAACTTTTGGGGTGTTTTTATTATGAAATGAACTTATGATGAGACCGCTTGAATCTAAGTAGAACCTAATGAATATAACTTCCCTTTCGTACTTCCACTAGAAGTCAGTAAGCCAACTTTGACAAACAACGATAAGTAGCGTCGAACGGTTGCGGCACTGAGCCCAGTGAGTTCTTGTGCTTGCTGATTACCGATATTCCCATACTGTTCAAGATAGGCCTTTACTTGTTCAAAGACTTCTCGTTCTTTTGGTTTTAAGGATGACAAAATGATATACTCCGAATTTTCTTCTTCGATACGGTCTTGTACTTTCACTTCTTCCAGCGTTTCTAAAATCACTTCAAGCATAAACTCGACAAAGACCGTTGCGTCATTCTCCTTGTTACTGATAGCAAGTGCATCATAGTACCCTTGCTGATGCGCATGAATCACAGACTCAATCGGAAGCCATTCGAATAGCGGATTCCACCGACTCAAAATCAAATTTTGCCACAATCGTCCCATACGGCCATTTCCATCTTCAAACGGATGGATCATCTCCAATTCAAAATGAACGAGACATGATTTTACTAAATCGAGCAAATCACTGTTCTTAGCCCAAGAAAACAACTCCTCCACAAGACTTGGAACAAATTGCGGACGGGCGCCTATGTGAACCACTCGCCCACTAGTATCATAAACACCGACATCACTTAATCGAAACTGACCTGGATGCTTTACAAGCTCTTGCGTCAACAGTTCATGCGCTTTTAGGAAATCTTCTACACGATAGGGTTCCATTGAAAATACACGCTCGTATGCTTCATACGCATTTTGTACTTCATGAATATCCTTTGGCGGTCCCAAAACTCTTCGACCTTCGATTACATCCGTTACTTGTTCTAACGTCAGACTATTATTTTCAATCGCTAGTGAGGATTGAATCGAGCGGATTCGATTTTCCTTACGCAATAAAAGCGGACGTTTCTCGATGGAATATTTCGTCAGGAGTTCCGCAATATTATGCACCAGCCCCAACATCTTTTCTGTAATTTGAAAATTCACTTGCATCCGTCTCACCTCTCTTTTTTCTATTGTACTGGTACTTCTTTGTAGAATCAAGCGAATTATGAGCGAAAAGTAAGCGAAAAAATTAAATTTTCCTATTGATTTATTGTATACACAGAACTATACTACTGTATATACAGTAAACAAAGGGAGAGTTTTATTCTGATGAAAAATGTTCGTTTTATGACACTAACCGCACTATTAACCGCGATTGCCATCTTCATTCCTATCGCGATGCCACTGAAATTGGTGATTCCACCAGCTTCGTATACACTCGGAAGCCACGTTGCGATCTTTATTGCGATGTTTATCAATCCGTGGATGGCCATCTTCGTCGTTCTGGGATCCTCTTATGGATTCTTTATTTCCGGAGCATATCCACTCGTCATTGTTTTCCGCGCGCTTTCGCATATTCTCTTTGCGACACTTGGAGCCTTTTTCCTACAGAAATATCCAAAGACGCTAGAAAATCGCAAAGCGTCATGGATTTTCAACTTCGTCCTTGCGCTCATTCACGCAGTCGGCGAAGTACTAGCCTGCGTCCTCTTCTACTCCGTTTCAGGAACGGATCTGCAAAGCATGTTTTACGTTCTCTTCGTCCTAGTCGGATTTGGTACAGTGATTCACAGTATGGTAGACTATGAATTAGCACTAGCGGTGTATAAAGTTTTACAAAAAAGACGTTAAAAGAGGGAAACTATGCCAAAAGAACGAAAAGCTGAATTACTAAAACTGCTGAAAAATGCGCCAAAGCCACTCAATGGTCAAAGCCTGGCGGAACATTTCCACGTAACTCGACAAATTATCGTGCAAGATATCGCGCTTCTTCGCGCTGATGGGGCCACGATTCTATCGACGAACCGCGGATATGTCTACAAGGAGCAAGAGAGTTCGCCGTACGTTCATCGCCTCTTTAAGGTCAAACATGATACCAAGGCTATCGAAAGTGAACTGCTGGCGATTGTCGATAATGGAGGTCGCGTTCAAAATATCCAAATCGACCATCCAGTATATGGTGAAATCCAAACGCTCGTGAAACTGACCTGTCGCCGTGACGTTCAGCACTTCTTGGAGCAAATCCATCAAGCCGACTTCCGCCCACTGTCCTCTTTAACAGACGGTGTGCATTATCATCTGGTTGAAGCCGAAAACCAACAAGACCTCGACTATATCGAAGACTCCCTGGACAAATTAGGGTATTTAGTGAAAGAAGATTAAAAGAAAGGAGCACCACACGATTGTGTGGTGCTCCTTTTACTTATGGTCTATAGTGTTCTTTAGAACTATGCCGTTTCCCTAAGCGTTTCGCCTGAGCTTCTGTCATTTCTACAACATTCTGTTTGTTTGTGTTTGCTGGCATATTTTCCTTATAGTACCAGTAAATATCTGACTTTCCTTTTGTAGCTACATAGACTGTAATATACTCTTCCTGATTTACCGTCGTTTCGGTGACAGCTTCCGTTTGAACTACAGTAGTTTCTACTTTCTTCGCAAATAGCGGTTCCGCATTTCCTGTCGCATAGTCAATTTTTGCATTTGGTGAAGTATTCTCTAAAACCACATGAGTCACACCATCTTTGTCGACGTTCTCTTGTTTTGTTCCAAAAGAAATCTTCATCAAAGTTCCATCGCTCTTTATTCCAGCATACTGCAACTCAATTTTTCGAGGGATGAGTTCATCCCCCTCGTAAATTGGCGTTACTTTATAATCCAACCAATCATTCGGATGAGCATTAATCCAATCTGCAAGATTGTTCTCATAGAAAAGCATCGCGGTTTGGTTTGCCGAATCCTTATCGGACAAACTACCTGTATTTAACAGGGCAGTCATCGGGGTTAAATTACGCAACTCATTATCAAGACCGCTAAATTGATACCCTACTAAATGCCCGCGATTCATCAACCACGCTTCTTTACCACTTCCGGAGTCATCAATCGGCATCTTATAGTTATGCCAACCAACTGGATCTACACTGATTTTCGGTTCTCTTTTTGCTTTCGGTTTATCTTTGATATTCAGTTGAATATGAGCCGATGTCGAACGCTCTAATTTATCAAGGTCTCCCAAAACCAATTGCTTTTCCTTCTTAAACGGAAGTAACGAATCTGGCAACTTCGCAGGTGCCACTGTCGTCGTTTCAACCGTTGTAACCTTCGCTACTGTCTCTGTTGTCGCTTTCGACTCTTTCTTATGTCCCCCACATGCAGCCAAAGAAACGCAAGCGACTACTAATAACCCCAATTTCCAATTCGATTGAATCTTCACGCTAATTCCCCCTAGTTTACTTTGTTAAAAAACACACTAACTAGATTTAGTATAGACCTCCTACATCCTGAATACAATAGGGTTTTTATTTATTTTTCGTCCTTTCGGGTGAAAAAACCGTATAGGATATTTTGCTAACAGAAAAAGACCTGACATTTCTGCCAGGTCTTCTATGTCAGTCCTAATTCACGCCTATGATTTTCTATACTAGGAGCATTAACTAGATTCTTCAATATCATTATTCGCTTTTTCGGTCAGTTCAAACTCATATTCCATACTTCTCCCTCAATTTTA
>CAUVGI010000073.1:0-6019 GCA_963551375.1 uncultured Streptococcus sp.
CCGCAATGGCACCTAGTCCAACTGGGCCACCATCGTATAAATCAATCATCGCCGTTAACAATTTACGGTCAATATGGTCTAACCCTTTTGCGTCTACTCGCAAGACCTTCAAAGCTTGCTGCGTAATCTCCTTTGAAATCATTCCTTCTTCGTACACTTGAGAAAAGTCACGCACACGTTTCAAGAGACGGTTAGCAATACGCGGTGTTCCACGCGAACGAAGCGCAATCTCAAGAGCTGCCTCATCTTTAATTTCACTATCAAAAACATTCGCACTGCGTTTGACAATCTCAGAAAGTGAGGCTTCATCATAATACTCCATATGCTCCACAATTCCAAAACGGTCACGAAGCGGTGCAGAAAGAGCCCCTGCACGAGTCGTTGCCCCAATCAACGTGAACGGTGGCAATGGAAAATGTACCGGATGTGCAGTTGGTCCTTGACCCACCACGATATCTACGAAGAAATCTTCCATCGCAGAATACAACATCTCTTCCACGACACGTGGCAAACGGTGAATCTCATCGATAAATAAGACATCTCCGGCTTCTAAGTCGTTTAAGAGAGCCACTAAGTCACCTGGGCGTTCAATCGCAGGGCCACTCGTCGTCTTAATACCGACTTCTAATTCGTTGGCAATTACCATCGCTAAGGTCGTCTTTCCAAGTCCTGGAGGGCCGTATAGTAACACGTGATCCAAGGCCTCAGAACGACTACGCGCCGCTTGAATATAGATGGCCAGTTCTTCTTTTACTTTTTGTTGACCGATATATTGTTGCAACGTCTGTGGTCTTAGTGATAATTCGGCTTGTACTTCCCCTTCGTCAAGCGGGTTGCCGTCAATAAAACGTTCTTCCTCCACGATAATCCTCCATTATTTCATTAATAGTTTAAAAGCTACTTTCAATGCCTCTTGCGTCGTACTTGGAGCAGCAGCTTCCAGCGACTTCCAAATCTTTGTAATTTCTTTTGCAGAATAGCCAAGGCCAAGTAAGGCTTCTTTTGCTTCTTCAAGAGTTACTTGGTTTGTTGGAACAACGGCTTTCGTCGTCTCTTCAGGAAGTGCTTCAAACTTCCCTTTCAAGTCTAAAATAATTTGTTGTGCAGTTTTCTTTCCAACGCCAGGGAATTTTGTTAAATAAGTGACATTCCCACTTTCTACAGCATTCACGAAACCTTCTGTATCGTCATTTGCTAAAATACTCATCGCACTCTTTGGACCGATACCAGAAACGCTAATTAAACGTTGGAATAATTCGCGTTCTTCGCTTGAAATAAATCCATATAAAGTAATGGAATCCTCACGAACGACTTGTTGTACTAACACTTTAATTTGCTTCTTCAGAGAATCTTGTAGGCGGTATGGGTTTGCAAAAACCACTTGATACCCCACGCCATGCACATCGATAACAATCGCTGTCGGTAATATATGCGCCAACTCTCCATTTAAATATTCATACATGAATGATGCTCCTTTTTTATGTCTATATCAGAACAATTTTAGCATAACAAGAAGGTCTAGGGCAAATGTCTGTTCGCCTATTGTTCAAAAAAAGCAGCCTCTATCGAGAGAGACTGCTTTGTAAAGTTAAGTTTTTTAGTTTGAATTATGCATTTAATAATGCTTCCGCTTGTTTTTCAAGTCCTGCTACGACTTCATCGCTTAAAGTCACAACGCCTGTTCCCCAAGCTTCTGGGTTAATTTTAGCGGCAGTGAATTCACCCACTACTTGCATACGGATGAATGGTAATAATGTATTATAAGAAGCAAATAATGGTTCATGTCCTGCATTTGCCATTGCTGATACTGTTACAACTTTATCTTGTAAAATTGAAGGTCCGTGTGTATCAGATAAGTCTAACGCACGGCTCATCCAGTCTAATAAGTTTTTCACTGTTCCAGGAATTGCAAAGTTATAAACTGGTGAGAAGATCCATACTGCATCCGCTTTTCCGAATGCATCGCGAGCTGCTTGTACTTCAGGTAATACTGGAGTTTCTAAGTCTTGGTTCATTAATGGAAGGTTTGAGTAATCTAGGTAAGTGACTGTTGCTTTCCCTTCTAAAATACGTTCTGCTTTTTCTGCCATTTGGTGGTTAAAGCTACCTTTACGTAAGCTACCGACTACAAATAAAATGTTTTTCATCTTCTTTTCCTCTTTTTGTAAATGATTTGACCAAGAAAGTGACGTCTTCTCTCTTGGGAGTGAATTTAGATTATCATCACTTAAACGTTAAAGCAATTTATCTGCTCAGAAAAAATATTTTTATTTATTAAAACAAAAACTCTTAGAAACGTTGGTATCATCGCATTTTAAAATGAAATTTAAAAACATCATTATAATGTATACGTTATATTGATAAAAATTTTTTTTAGTAAAATTAAAATACGAAAGTTCGAATGAGTTTGCTATCGTAGGACCAAAACTTCGCACTGTGAAGTTTTTCTTCCCGGAATATCTGCACGACTCTTCTCTCACATCGCGCAGTAGCTTATTGATGTTCTTTTCATCACTCGTGATTCAAGAACATCTAATAAGCCTTGCGGAAATCATTCACAGTGTGAATGATTTGGGGGTTGAATATATAAAATATATAAATAAAACCGACTCACTGGGTGAGTCGGTTTTGTGTAGTTGAACTCGAGCTCACAGGACCAAAACTTCGCACTGTGAAGTTTTGCTTCCAGAATATCCGCACTCGAAGTCTCGCATCGCACAGTAGCTTATTGACGTTCTCTTCATCACTCGTGATTCGAGAACATCTAATAAGGCTATATAAATAGAAAAACGACTCGCATTGCGAGTCGTTTTGTGTAGTTGAGTTCGCCATCGCAGAAATCGCGTCCACTTCCCGAAACGTACGCAGAACGTTTCACGTTCCTTCCGTCGTTCCGGTCCAGTGATCGATTTCTGAGCGCGATGTCTCACATCCTAATTTTCCATCAATGCTTGGTTAGCAGTGATGATTGCTAATTTGTAGACGTCTTCTTCGTTACATCCACGTGATAAGTCAGAGATTGGTTTATTTAATCCTTGTAAGATTGGTCCGATTGCTTCGAAGTTACCGAAACGTTGTGCAATTTTGTATCCGATGTTTCCTGATTGGATTTCTGGGAATACGAATACTGTTGCTTGTCCAGCTACTGGTGAGTCTGGAGCTTTTTGTTTACCAACGCTTGGTACGAAAGCAGCGTCGAATTGTAATTCTCCGTCGATATTGTAGTTTGGAGCTAATTCTTGAGCGATTTTAGTTGCTTCAGCTACTTTTAATGCTTCTTCAGATTTAGCAGAACCTTTTGTTGAGAAACTTAACATTGCAACGTTTGGTTCGATACCGAATAATTCAGCTGTTTTAGCAGATTCTACTGCGATTTCAGCTAATTCTTGTGCGTTAGGGTTGATGTTGATAGCACAGTCTGAGAATAAGTATTTCTTAGATTTGTCGCTGTTAATCATGATGAACGCACCACTTGTACGAGAGACACCTGGTTTTGTTTTGATGATTTGTAATGCTGGACGTACAGTGTCCCCTGTTGAGTGAACCGCACCAGATACTAAACCGTCTGCTAAGCCCATGTATACCATCATTGTTCCGAAATAAGTTACGTCACGTAATAAATTTTGAGCATCTTCTTCAGATACTTTACCGTTACGACGTGCTACAAAGCTTGCTACCATTTCAGCATATTTATCGTCTGCATAAGTTTCAGGATCGATAATTTCTAAATGAGAAATGTTAAATCCACGAGCATCTGCTACTTCGTTAATAGCATCCACATTTCCAAGTAAGATTGGTTTGCAAAGTCCATCTGCTAATAAACGAACTGCTGCACCAATAATTCTTGGTTCATCTCCTTCTGGGAATACGACTTTAACGTTTTTCCCTTTCACTTTAAGTGATAATTCTTCAAATAATTCCACGGATATCCCTCCAAAAATTTGTTATCTTAATAATACACTAAATACTTTTAAAAAAACAGTACAATGTTAAAACAATCATCAAAAAAACAACTGTACTAATTTTCAAACAGAATGAAAATAGTACAGTTTCATTTCATAAAAATTTCTACTTAGCAAAACACGCCTTGTATGCTATACTTAGGGAGTATGTAATGAAGGAGGAAGGCTTTGTGCGATCATATGCTAAAAAACTAATGGATACCGCTATTCTAGCTGGTCAAATTATGCTCGAATGTAATGCGGAATCATATCGCGTGGAAGAAACGATGAACTATATTCTCTCCACATCAAATTTCGAAACTTGTGAAGCCTTCGCGATGGCGACTGGAATCTTTGCCACCCTCGATGATGACTGCATCGATTCTATTACAGAAATCCGCCGTGTTCCAAATCGAGACACGAACTTAAACCGTATTTATAAAGTTAACGCAATCTCTCGTCAATTAGTGACAAAGGAAATTGACCTCGATACGGCTTATCAACGATTACAAGACTTAAAAGAATCCGAATATCCACAGTGGCTAAAAGATGTTGGTCTTATTCTCATGTGCGGGTTCTACGCTGCTCTATTTGGCGCAACGCCTATTGAACTCATGATTGCAGCAGTAGCAGCGATTATCATGCCATTTATTTATAAGTTAGATCCAAAATTAAAATTAGGAACATTCGTGTTGAACCTCCTGTCGATTATTCCAGCAATTGTCATTATCATTTTGATTCAGAAACATTTCGTTCCAGACGCTCGAATCGGCATCTCCATTGTAGGATTAATCATGCCGGCTGTGCCTGGAACTGCCATTACAAATGCGATTCGCGATACATTACGCGGAGACTACAACTCAGGAGCTGCTCGGGCGATTGAGGCGTTTGTGACGGCTCTTTCCGTCGCTATTGCTGTTGCTCTGGGACTCGTGTTAGCAGGAGGTGCAAACCCCTTATGATTTATCAAGTAATTAGTGCTCTTATCGCCGTCTACTTTAGTTGTATTGTCTTTGAAGCACCAAAACGACTCCTCATTCATATTTCGATTATTGGAGGCATTGGCTGGTTTGTATATCTTTTCTTCTTAGACCGTTCGGGATTACAACTAGCTACTTACTATAGCGGCCTTACCATTGCGTTCTTATCGCATATAGCAGCACGCTATTTCAAAGCCCCTGTAACGGTATTCTTTATCCCTGGATTTTTCCCACTCGTTCCTGGTGCAGGCATGTATCGTACCGTATACGCCTTCTTTGTAGGAGATGTTGAAAAAGGAAAATTCTTCTTCGGTCAAACAATGATTACCGCCGGGATGATTGCACTTGCGATCTTTACGGTCGATTCAATCTTTCGTCTGTATTCGCATTGGCAATCTTCACGCCGTCAGTCAGCAAACTAAATAAATGAACTTGAAACTGCCAAAGATTTTCTTTGGTGGTTTTTTATACTTACCGTTGGTTTGTTTTTTGAAATGGTGCGTTTCGTTATAGTTGCTATATTAGGGCACCGGTTCGAGTCTAGGTCTCTCACCTTTGAAGCTTCAAAGCTGGAGTAAGGAATACATTCCTAACTCCAGCTAATTCACATTCAACGCAATTTCCTAATATTGCTACTATAACCGCACCATTTCATCACAAACCAACTAACAAAGAAATTCTTTGGATTTCGCTCTCTGTGAATTTCATCATGGTAGGGATAAGAGCTGTACCGGTTCGAGCCGATGTCTCTCACCTACTGAGCCTCAATGAGTCTCTACGGAATAAATTCCTAGAGTCTCATATTCGCATCAGTTACCTCTCGCTCTTACTCCTACCATAGAATCCCAAGGGACTCCATCATTTTTCATAGAATTGGAGTTCTCTAAACCTTCTTGTTTAAAGACATAATTGAGTTTTATTATTTATGATTACTGTAAAAAGAAGATTGTCAATCCTCATAAAAATAAGAACTAGAAACTTCGTATGGACAGATAACGGGTTCTGTGGTTCAATAAATGTATTAGGGTGTCATAGCTCAGTTGGATAGAGCAAGCGTTTCCTAAACGCTAGGTCGGGGGTTCGAGACCCTTTGGCACC
>CAUVGI010000074.1:0-6014 GCA_963551375.1 uncultured Streptococcus sp.
TTAATTTCAGTTGAATATTGAGAAGCTGCGTTCCAGAGAAGATACTCGGTTACACCGGCTTCTTTTAGAGCTTGAATCTCTTCACTAATGACATCAGCAGTATAAAGCTGATAATTTCCTTCGCCAAGGAAGTCTGCCGTGAAGGCCTGAATCCAAGGTCTTGAGATAGGAGAAGGGTTTAATGTCTTCACATATCCTTTTTCAATCACCATATAACGTTTCACGATTTCGTAAGGATCTTTATCAGGGTCTTTTACATCAAGCGCGTAATTAACCCAGTGACTTGGGAAAATCATCGGAGAGATCACATCCACTTTATCCGCAATATTGACAAATTTTTGTCCGATACCACCGATTTTTGATTCAGTAATCGCATGCGCTAAAATATCCGCTGATAGATGAACACCATACGGTTGTAATTTTTCACGAATGAACGCTACAAAGTCAGTGATAGCTGCGATACGAGCTTCATCATCGTTTTTAATATGAGCGTAGTCACCTTTATCAAATACTAAGTCGTCAGATACTGTCTCGAATCCAAGAGGGAAACGAACGTAGTCTAACTGAATATCTTTAAATCCGGCTTTAGCAGCACCAATTGCGATTTCAGCAATATATTCCCAGTTTTCTTTAAGAAATGGATTTAAGAATGTTTCCCCGTCATCCGTATACCACAGTTGGCCTAATGCGTTTCTGAATGAACGCTCAGGGTTTTCCTTTGGAACATAACGGTCTCCAAAACATACAATACGAGCAATTGGATAGATTTGTTCTTGCTCGAGTCGTTTCAGAAGAGCAGTTGTGTCAGGCACTTCATTAACGGTATGTTTTTTAACTAATGGATTATCTGTATCAAGAGGCATGGTAATTTGTCCATAACCATCACGTACATCGATAACTAATGAGTTAATTGGAGTAGACTTCACGAATTGAATCATGTTTTCTAAGTCTTGTCCTTTTGCACGGAAGGCTTGTAAATAAACACCTTTAACCCCGTCTGCAGGATATGGAATCGAAATTCCTGAATCATAAATATGCTCCTGCGGAATATTTGAAGGCATCCGTAGTAAACTATTGGTTCTTAAATTCAACTTACTATCAGCAGCATCTTGTGCGTTTGCAATCGGATAGAAAGCGAGTAGAGAACTAACGGAAGCTACAGCGAGCGCGCTTGTTAATAAAGTCTTTTTCTTCATAATGATTACTCACCCTTTCCGTTGTTCGCCAAACGAGCTTTTAGAATTCGAATTGGACGATCTAACTCACTGATAGGAGAATTAATCTCTTCGATAATTTGTTGACGCTCGTTAGCAGAGTTGTTCACTTCAATGATGAGTGATCTCAATTCATCGTTTGTTTGTTTTCCTCCAGAAATGCTAACGAAGAACTCAGCTTCTTTTTCTAATTGTTTTTGAGACATTTCAGAGTAGTTCTTTAAATGATTAACAATCGATTGAAGATTTGATACTACAATTTGAATTTCTGCTGAAGGGAGGTTCTTATCCTTCAAGTTACTTAGTCTAGTCGCATCATCTGATAAAACTTTGAGCGATTTTTGCATAGACTTCAACAATTGCTGACGTTCTTGAATATTGGTGAATACTTTACCCGTTTTCTTAGCGTAAGTAGTCATCGTGTAATCTTCTTGGATATCCGCTTCCCAATCTGATTGTAACGAATTTTCTAACGCTTGAATGTCATTTAATTGTTGAACGACAACAGGTAAGGTATCTTGTACTTCTTGAACAGTAGATTCGGCACTTTTCTTTGTATTACCGCAAGCTCCTAAAAATAAGAAACCAGCGCTAATCAAGAATACCTTGGCTGCGATTTTTTTCATATTACACTCCTTTTACAGTAATGCGTTTTCTTGTTGATATTATACGTGTATTTTGATGATTTTTCAATCTTTTGGTTGATTTTTAGGACTTTCTCCCCATTTTCAGTTAAATTTTACCTGTTTTTATCCCTTGAGTGGAAAAAAGTATTTCATTTTAACCAGATTTTCAGTTCGTTGACTATAAGTTGACTTCTTTGTACAATACTATTATTGAAAAGAAATGGAGAAGTGACATGTTTTTATATTTAATTTTAAGTGCTGTATTAATTATTGCAGATCAATTAGTGAAATTATGGATTGTAAATAATTTTAACTTACATGATGGGATGGAATTCATTAATGGATTAGTCAGTATTTTATACGTTCGAAACACTGGGGCAGCATGGGGGATGTTTGAAGGGAAGATGTTTTTCTTCTATACAATCACCGCTGTAGCTGTGGGGACACTTTTATACTTAATGTTTAAAGAAAAAGGAAAATCTAAATTGTTGTTAACAGCATATGCTTTTATTCTTGCAGGTGCTGTAGGAAACTTTATCGATCGCATTCGTTTGGGTTATGTAGTGGATATGTTTAAATTTGAATTTATTGACTTCCCAATTTTTAACGTTGCTGATATTTGTTTAACTTTCGGCGTAATTATCTTATTCTATTATGTAATTTTTAAAGAACAATCAAAATAGGAGAGCGTTATGACATCAGTATTTAAAGAATTAACACTTGATTTAGAAAAAACTGAACGATTAGATAAAGTCTTAACTGCCACGCTTGGTATTAGTAGAAGTACAATTCAAAGCTGGTTAAAGGCAGGGCTTGTATCTGTTAATGGTGAAGTGGTGAAATCCAATTATAAAGCTCAAAATGGAGACGTAGTGACAATTCTTCAAAAAGAGGAAGAAGCTATTACCATTCAGCCTGAAGATATTCCGCTAGATATCGTGTTTGAAGATGATTCATTAATTGTAGTGAATAAACCAAGTGGAATGGTTGTTCATCCGTCAAAAGGACACTATAGCGGAACTCTCGTAAACGCGTTGTTATATCATTCAAATAGTTTATCAGATAGCAAAAGTGAAGAAATTTACCGTCCAGGTCTTGTTCACCGCATTGATAAGGATACAAGTGGATTATTAGTGATTGCAAAGAATAATGACGTTCATCAAAAGTTAGCACAGCAGATTAGTGAGAATAAAATGAACCGTGAGTACATCGCCATTGTTGATGGTCATTTTGCCCACGAAACAGGTGTGATTGATGCTCCATTATCTCGTCATCAAACGAATCGTTTAAAACGAGTAGTAGAAAAGGGCGGAAAGAATGCTGTTACGCATTTTGAAGTGCTAGATGCATTTTCTGATTATTCGCTAGTGTCTTGTCGTTTAGAAACAGGTCGTACTCATCAAATCAGAGCGCATATGGAGTTTATTAAACATCCGATTGTCAATGATCCTTTGTATCATCCGAAAGGAAAACACGCAACTAAATTTGGTCAATTTTTACACGCGAGAACACTTAGCTTTACACATCCAGTGACTGGAGAAGCGTTAAACTTCCACGTGGAACCGCCAAAAGAGTTTGAGGATTTTATCCAATTGCATAAAGGACGTTTTTCAGAGTAGAGGAGACGACAATGAAAGAAGTTAGAATTATGGACGAAGGCGCCATCAGCAGAGCATTAACTAGAATCTCATATGAAATTATCGAGCAACAAAAAGATGTTTCGAACTTAGTTATCATTGGAATTAAAACTAGAGGAATTACTTTAGCAAAACGCATTGCTGAAAAGATTTCGGCTCTTGAAAAGAAAAAAGTTCCGGTTGGTGAAGTAGATATCACATTATATCGTGACGACAGACATGATAGTGAAGAGACTGATGCCCCGGTATTAAATGGAACGCATATTCCATTCGACATTAAAGGGAAACAAGTCGTTCTCGTAGATGATGTATTATTCACGGGAAGAACCGTCAGAGCAGCTCTTGATGCGATTATGGATGTTGATAGACCAAAAAGAATTACTTTAGCGATTCTAATTGATAGAGGGCACCGAGAGTTACCAATCCGTCCTGATTTTATTGGTAAGAATGTTCCAACTTCTTTAGATGAAGTGATTCATGTTCGATTAACAGAAGATGATTATATAGAAGAAGTGATTATTGAAAAATAGTTTATACGATACCTTCTCATTCAATGAGAGGGTATTTTTATTTTAGGAATTAAAATGATCAAATCACATATTTTAGTCGTTTTAAAAACGTAAAAATACGAATTCTTCCTATATAAATAACTATATTGCCAATTTCCAAACGTTCGTAAAGTAAACGTAAACAATCATAAAACTGATTATTCGATTACTTGTTTGTAAACGGTTGTAACCCAAAATTCTTTATACTATACTTATAGCATGAATTGGTACCGTAACTTATTAAATGATCATTTTCGTAAGACGTTATGATTTTATGATTGTTTAAGGCAAGACAGAAAAGGAGAATGATATAATGGCAATTCCTAATTTACAAGTTGCTTTGGACCACAATCGTATCGAAGATGCATTAAAAGATGCTCTTGCGGTTGGTAACGAAGTTGACATTATTGAAGCAGGAACAATTTTACTTTTAAACGAAGGAGACAAAGCGATCAAATGCTTACGCAGCGCTTTCCCTGATAAAGTAATCATTGCTGATACAAAATGTGCTGACGCTGGTACAACTGTTGCCAAAAACGTTGCACTTGCAGGAGCTGACTGGATGACAGTTATTTGCTGCGCAACGATCCCAACGATGGAAGCAGCTAACAAAGAAGTGAAATCTCTTCAAGTTGAATTATATGGAGATTGGACATTCGAACAAGCACAACAATGGAGAGATGCTGGTATTGACCAAGCAATCTTCCACCAAAGCCGCGACGCTCTATTTGCAGGAGCTACTTGGACTGAATCTGATTTAAACAAAATCCGTCGTTTAATCGACATGGGATTCAAAGTTTCAGCAACAGGCGGATTAACAAAAGACACATTAAAAGTGTTTGAAGGAATTCCAATTTACACATTCATCGCAGGACGTGGTATCTACGCTACTGAAAATCCAGCGCAATCTGCTCGTGAATTCAAAGAAGAAATCAAACGTATCTGGGGTTAATCCCAAGGAGGAAAAACAATGGCAAATATCAAAGATGTAACAAAAGAATCTTGGATCTTATCAACTTTCCCAGAATGGGGAACTTGGTTAAACGAAGAAATCGAACGTGAAGAAGTTAAACCTGGAACATTCGCTATGTGGTGGTTAGGATGTACAGGTATCTGGTTAAAATCAGAAAAAGGTACTAACATCCTATGTGACTTATGGTGTGGAACTGGTAAACGTAGCCACGGCAACGGAAAAATGAAAACTGGTCACCAAATGCAACGTATGAGTGGTTGCCAAAACTTACAACCAAACTTACGTACACAACCATTCGTAATCGATCCATTTGAAGTGAAAAACGTTGATGCTTTAGTAGTAACACACATTCACTCAGACCACTTAGACATTAACACAGCTGCTGCAGTTGCTAACAACTGTCCAGAAGCTAAATTCGTAGGACCACAAGAAGTAGTAAACACTTGGTTAGGTTGGGGAGTTCCTGCTGAACGTACAATCGTTGTACACCCAGGAGACTCAGTTAAAATCAAAGACATCGAAATCGTTGCTTTAGAAGCGTTTGACCGTACAGCTTTAGTAACTGCTAAAGACGGTGAAGTTCTTAAAGGTAAAATGCCTCAGGACATGGACGAAATCGCTGTTAACTACTTATTCAAAACAAGTGGTGGTAACTTATATCACGCAGGAGATTCTCACTACTCAAACATGTTTGCTAAACATGGTAACGAACATGAAATCGATGTGTGCTTAGGCGCTTACGGTGAAAACCCTCGTGGTATCACTGACAAAGTGACTTCAGTTGATATGTTACGTATGGCTGAATCATTAAACGCTAAAGTTGTTATCCCAGTTCACTATGACATTTGGGCTAACTTCCAAGCAGATCCAAAAGAAATTACAGAAATCTGGAAATTCAAGAAAGATCGCCTAGAATACAAATTCAAACCATTCATTTGGCAAGTAGGTGGTAAATATACTTACCCAACTGACAAAGATAAATTAGAATTCAACTTCTACCGTGGATTTGACGATGT
>CAUVGI010000075.1:0-5973 GCA_963551375.1 uncultured Streptococcus sp.
ACTTAGAAATAAATTTCTTAGTGGCAGTAATTCACATCGGTTGCTTCTCTCTATTGTTCATATTATAGAGTCCTAGGGAGACTTCGTTTTTTAACCTATTTTGTGATGCGCACTTAGCACGCGATGTTGTTTTGTGGAGTCCACACTTCATCTTTGCCAAGGAACGGGACTAGTATAAAAATAAGAGAAACAACTGCACCGGACTGAGCTGCGGAGGGCGTTGAGTGGAGGCGGGGGACGGTGTATAATGGTGGGGAGATTCAAGGAGGTTTTGCGGATGAAATTTGATTTTACAACGGAATATGACAGATGTGGAATGGACGCGCTGGCTGTTGATGGGCTGGGGTTGATTCCAGGGAAGTCGCCAGATAGACCGAAGAAAGGCTTCGATGTGATTCCGATGTGGATCGCGGACATGAGTTTTCCAACCGTGCCAACGGTGATTTCGGCGATGCAAAAACGATTGGAACATCCGATTTTCGGGTACTTTATGCCTTCTAAAGAGTACTACGAGAGCATTATTCAGTGGCATGCGCGTCACCATCAAGTAACAGGGTTAACGCGCAAACATATTGGTCATGAAAATGGCGTGCTTGGGGGAGTCGTTTCGACATTAACTTCGTATGCTGCGCCTGGGGATGCGGTTTTAGTGCATAGTCCAACCTATGTCGGCTTTACGCAGTCGTTAAACGATAATGGATTGAAGGCCGTGCATAGCCCGCTTGTGAAAGACGAACAGGGTGTTTACCGTATGGACTTTGAGGATATGGAGCGAAAAATCAAAGCGCATAAGATTCATGTGGCGATTTTCTGTTCACCGCATAACCCAAGTGGTCGTGTATGGGAGAAGGAAGAAATCGAACGCGCGATGGAAATTTACCGCAAGTACGATGTGATTGTCGTGTCGGATGAAATTTGGTCAGATATTATTTTTAAAGGCCATAAGCATATCCCAACGCAGTCGATTTCAGAAGATGCGAAGAATCGCACCGTTGCCATGTATGCGCCAAGTAAGACTTTTAACCTGGCAGGGCTCGTTGGAAGTTATCATGTGATTTACAATGATGCCTTAAGAGACCGTGTCGAGTCAAAAGGGATGAAGCCGCATTATAACGCGATGAATGTGATGTCGATGCATGCCTTAATCGGGGCGTATCAAGAAGAAGGATACGAGTGGCTGGAAGAGTTGCGTGAAGTGATCGAGAAGAATGCGGACTATGCGTGCGACTTTATTCACCGTGAATTTGACGGCGTGGAAGTGACCAAACCTGAAGGCACGTATATGCTCTTTATCGATTGTTCACCGTTCTTGAAAAAACACAATCTGACGCTGGAGCAGCTCGAAAAACGCGGCTGGGATGTCGGCGTTGCTTGGCAAGACGGCAAGATGTTCTTCGGCGAAGGATGTATTCGTATCAATCTCGCATTGCCGTACGCGCGTCTTGTTGAAGCATTTGACCGTATGAAAAAATATGTATTCGTGGACACTGTGCCACCATTAGACTAGGAGGATTTCTATGACAAAGAAAGTAATTCAAACAGAACAGGCTCCAAAAGCAATCGGGCCTTACTCACAAGGAGTAGCCTACACAGGAGAAACGATTGTCGTCTCTGGACAGTTGCCAATCGTTCCTGAAACAGGGGAGTTCGCAGGAAGTGATATCGCTAGCCAAACACATCAATCATTGAAAAATATCCGTGCGATTTTAGAAAGCGTAGGGGTAGGAATGGATGCGGTCGTATCAACAACGGTGCTCCTAGCGGACATCAACGACTTTGCGAACATGAATGAAGTATATGGAGAGTATTTTGCGGCCCCTTATCCAGCGCGTATGGCGTTCCAAGCAGCAGCCTTACCAAAGAATGCCCTTGTGGAAATCCAAGCGATTGCTGTAAAAGGATAAATGAATTGAGCACTTGCGTCATCTGGCGCAAGTGTTTTTTGTTGGGGATTTTCTTCTAAGGTGCAAGCGGTTGTGATAAAATAAGGGAAACAAGAAGAAAAGAGGCGTTGTGAGTGCAGGCTGTAGAACAACCAAAAAAATCAAAACTATGGGCGTTGTTAAGCGGAATACTAGGAATTGTATGGGGTGGACTCATCTTTGTGGCGCCTTCTTATATCTTGCCGAATATTTTTTCGATTGTCATTTTTAGTATTGTTTTTCCATTTACCGCGCCCTCAGAAGAAACCCTTCAGATTCTGCACCAAACGCAGATGATGTTTATTTATCTCGTTGTGTTTATTTGGGTGATGTTTATTGTCGCTAGAATTAGTCATCGCTATTATAAAAAGACGGGCGAAGTTCCGTATTGGATTACGAAAATCTTTTTACTGGCGGCAAGTTTAGGAGTTATTGCGACTCTGCCGGTTCTCGTTTCCTATATTCCAGGATTAACAGGCATCAATGATGTGACACTTCAAATCGGTGGAATGGGATCTGTTCTCATTATCACGGGTGGAGTTTCTGGACTGTTGGGCTTGATTTCTGGAGCTGGATATTTAATTTCGTTAAATCGATTTGACGGTTAAGCAATGTTTTGAATTCGAAGGAGGGGGACCGATGAAGAATAAGACATTAGCACAAGTTTGTGGCGTTGTCGGTATTGTTTGGGGTGTGATAGCGATTCTTGCACCCGTACTCATAGTCATCCTTCGACATCCAAGGCAACCTCAACCTTACGAAGCAGTAATTATTTTAGGAATCATCAATCTATTGGTTATCGCTTTAGGGGTAAAAGCATTGAGCTATTATAGAGGAGATGTTCAGATTAAAAGATGGGTACCGAAGCTATTTTTAACTTCAGGAGGACTCATCGTACTATTTTATTTCTCGCGAATCATCATGGAGTGGAAAGCTCTGGAGACGCTCGTTTTTAGCTGGGAGTGGGCGAGCGATATTTACGCGATTAGTTATTTATTGTTACCCTGGCTAGCAGGGGTGTTGTTTATCGTCAGCGGTGTTTCTTACTTGAAGGTATCACTTCATTTCAACAGTTAAAGGAGTTGAGAAGATGAAAGATAAAAGATGGGCCAAGATTAGTGCGTTTGTGGGGATTCTAGGTGGGCCTTTAGCGCTCTTTTTCCTATTGTCGTTATTTGCGGCTGGACTTGGCGCCAGTCGTTCGGGGGCAATGCTGTCCCTTGCATTATTAGTGACGACATTTGGAATTATTTTTTTCGTAGCGTTGAAAAGTGCGCACTATTATAAAGCGGACAAACGTGTGAATCAGGTGATTGCAAATCTATTTGTAGCCTCAAGCGGTGTAGGTTTCGTTATAAGCTTACTGATTGGGTCGGCAAATGTTCCGATTGTCAGCGAAGTCCTTGATTGGATTATGTTCGCGGTATTCGACGGAAGTGATGGCTTTGAACGTGCGCTCATGCTAATGTTTCTATCATCGATTTTATCCGTTGTCTGGGGCATTTATTATGCGATTTGTCTAAGAAAATTTAAAGAGTTGGACTAAGGGAGAGGTGTAAGATGGAAGATTTAACATGGGCGGTACGATGTGCTAATGTCGGCATTAAGGGAGGAGCGCTTTTGCTAGTAGCTACTGTTGTATTATTTGCGGCAGGCCTTGGAGCAGATGGGTTCTTATTTACGGTAGCAGCCTTATTGATTGTGGCTACTTATGTGACAATCTTCGTCGTCGCTCTTAAAAGTGCTATTTATTATAAAGGAGATTCCAGAGTTAAGAAGTGGGCCTCGAACTTGTTTTTACTGGCAGGGATATTAGGGTGTGCCCCAATCCTTATCGTGGTCCTCAGTAAAGTTCTCTTCTTAGATCATGCCGTACTGCAATTCTTTGATTTGGTTGAGGAAGAAGTGGATATTTTTCTGATTCTCTTTCCGCCTATCGTAGTCGTTGGGGTTCTGTCGATTATTAGTGGCCTCGGATACGCTTCTTGCTTGAAGAATTTTAAAGAATAGAGAGAAACAAAGTTAGCAGGTGGTGTTTATTAAAGGAATTTTGAGGACTAAAAACTTAAAGGAGACGAGAATATGAAAAGTAAAAAATGGGCAATGATTAGTGCTTTGGTAGGGTTTATTGGTGGTGGTTTTTCAACCATATCACCATTTCTGTTAACTTTTGCGGCGATTGCAAAAAGTGATTCGATACAGAATACCGTTCAATATGGTATGTGGATATTGAATCCTCTCGTATTCATTGTCGCTATAAAAAGTGCGGTCTACTATAAAGATGACGAACGAGTTCCTAACAAGGTCTCAAACTTATTTGTTTTAGCAGGGGCAGTGCTGCTTATTCCGGTAGTGCTCACACTTCTAGCAACAGTTCCAGGTTTAGAGGCGATCTACGCAGTTGTTATAAAAATCATCAGTACTTTCAGTAGAGGGTTAGAAATGTATTTTGGCCCGCTTATGATAGGTGGATGTTTGTCGATTCTTTCAGGTGGTTCTTACTTTAAATACGCGAATAACTTTAAAGAATCATAGTGAACCTTAAGCTTAGAGAGTTTCTCTAGGCTTTTTTATTTTGCATGCTTTATAATGATTGGGACAAAGAAAATTGGAGGCAAGTATGAAAGTTATTGTTATTGGTGGAGGGACGAGCGGGTTAATGGCGTCGGTTAGCGCGGCGATGCATGGCGCTGAAGTCGTGTTGCTTGAGAAGAATCCCACCCTTGGAAAGAAATTATTGCATACGGGTGGAACGCGTTGTAATGTGACAAACCGTCGTACCCCAGAAGAAATCGTGAAGCACATCCCGGGAAATGGCCGCTTCTTATATAGTGCCTTTTCGCAATTTGATAATCAGGATATTATTCAGTTCTTCGAGAGCCGCGGCGTACGATTGAAGGAAGAAGATCACGGGAGAATGTTTCCTGTGACGGATTCGGCTAAGACGATTTTAGAGACGTTTATTCAAGAGATTAAGAAATTAGGCGTGCAGGTGCGTACGAATGTGAAAGTGAAGACGATTCGTGTGAGCGATGGAGCCGTGCGAGTGGTGGAGTTGGATAATGGCGAGCAGCTTGAAGCCGATGCGGTCATCCTAGCAACAGGAGGGAAATCTTATCCAAAGACTGGTTCGACAGGAGACGGGTATGGCATCGCGAAAGTAGCGGGTCATACGATTACACCGCTCTTTGCAACAGAAGTTCCGCTAACGAGTGGCGAGGAGTTCATCAAGAAGGGCGAACTTCGTGCGTTGTCGCTTCGCAATGTGGCGCTTAGTGTCTTAAATGGCAAAGGGAAGCCTGTTGTGACGCATCAGATGGATATGATTTTCACGCATTTTGGAGTGAGTGGTCCAGCCGTCTTACGTTGTTCAAGCTTCGTGCATCAAGTGCAGGAGAAAGAAGGCAAGAAGGAAGTCGTGATGAGTCTTAACTCATTGCCGGACATGAGCGATGGCGAACTCGATGCGCAATTTCGTTCATTTGTGGAGGATGCACCACTGAAATCGATTAAAAATCATTTGAAAGGGTTACTTCCTGAACGTTATATAGAATTTTTACTAGCAAGAGTGGGGATTAGCGACCAAACGGCGGTCAATCGTCTAAGCGAAGCCAACTGGGCACAGATTAAAGAAGTCCTTACGAATTTCCGCTTTACCGTCAATGGCTCATTGCCGATTGAGAAGGGATTTGTGACAGGTGGAGGCGTTCATTTGAAAGAAGTGAACCCGAAAACTTTAGAGTCGAAATTAACCCAAGGACTGTATTTCTGTGGAGAGCTATTAGACATCCACGGGTACACAGGCGGGTACAATATCACCGCAGCTTTTGTAACGGGTTACGTTGCCGGTATGCATGCATCTTTGGGGTACTAAATTTCTAGAAAATTGGGATTAAACGTCACAATTTCTTCATAAAACTTGGTTATAGTAATTGTATTCCCAAATAAGAATTATTTACTCCCAAGTAAATAAAACTCTATCCTTTTTTCCTCCCGTTTCTGACGGGAGGTTTTTTGTTGTGTAAAATAAAAAAAGCAGTCCGAAGACCGC
>CAUVGI010000076.1:0-5869 GCA_963551375.1 uncultured Streptococcus sp.
CTAAAATAGGGTTGGTGGAAAATTTCCATCAACCCTAGAAATTATAGAACCTTTTTATTGCAGTTATTCTGTGTAGTTGAACTCGGGCTCACAGGACTGAAAAACTTCGCACTGTGAAGGCTTGATTTCTGAGCGCTCTTCGCAGTGGTTTATTGACTTTCTTTTCATCACTCGTGATTCAAGAAAGTCTAATAAACTTTGCGGGCGAAAGACTACGAAGCAAAACGGACTCACACTGTGAATCCGTTTTTTGCTTCTGTCTTTCTGCCTCGTATCCTATAGTTGAGTTCTGGCTCGTAGCTTTCGCGTTCCTTTCCGACAATTATCCGCACGTCCTTATCGGACGCTTGCGTTAATTTCGGTAAAGGGTCGAAAGCTGACCACTCGCCCTCACATCCTGCTATTCATACCCGCCACCAGCAACACCAAAGTATTCTTCGAGAGAAAGGCCTGAGTTATAAATATCCGTTGCCTTGTCTCCTACATAACGCAGGTGCCATGCTTCGGCTTGGTAACCTGTGATGGCTTCCTTGCCGGGTTGGAATCGGACGATGAATCCGTACTCGTGGGCATGCGTATGAAGCCAGTGGATGGCGTCGCTATACTCTGGTCCATCGAGTAGATTTCCATGGGTATCGAGAATATCGAAGGCGAGCCCTGTTTGGTGTTCGCTATATCCTGGGCGAGCAGAGTACGTGTCTGCGGCGGCTTTTCCTTCACGGGATACATAGTCGTTATAGAGTTCGGTTTGATATTCATAGGAACGATATCCGCTGTACGTGTCGCTAATCGGATAGCCGAGTTCTTGCATGCGTTGAATTAACGCGCGCACTTGTTGGCCAGCCGTTGGATCTTCGCCGGGCGCGTAAGTCGACGGTAGCGCGTGTTTTTTATTGACGATGATGTCATACCCAAGGGAAAGGTCAGCCATGCCACTTGCAGCCTGCGCTTGCGTAGTAGCTTCAGTCGCAGAAGTCGCTTCAGAAGAAGCCTCTGTACTTTGAACCGTTGTTTCCGTTGCTGTGGTTGTACTTGTTGTCGTGCTCGTTGTTTCTACAGTAGTCGCCTTTGAACTCGTGGTTGTCTCAGCGGGAGTGTTCTTGCTCGAACAGCCAAGGAGAATGAAGCTTAGTGCAACTGCTGGTAAGAGTTGTTTTTTCACATGAATCATCCTTTCTTTGTCACTATAAGTGTAGCATAATTCCGAAGCTTTGAGCGGTATTTTTGTGAAAAATTAAACTCTCATTAAAAAACGAACAATGAAAGATGAAACTTCCATGAATTAACAGGATTTTCTGTAGAAAAGCTTGCTTTTTCTTTTAAAAGTGGTATATTATTCGTTAATAAATTCAATCACTGGAGGTTTGTGCTATGTCAAAATGGGAAACAAAATTTCAAAAAGAAGGATACACATTCGATGATGTTTTACTAATTCCAGCGGAGAGTCATGTCTTGCCAAATGACGTGGATTTACGCGTGCAATTAGCCAAAAACATTCGTCTCAATATTCCTTTAATGAGTGCAAGTATGGATACCGTCACAGATTCAACCATGGCGATTGCGATTGCGCGTCAAGGTGGATTAGGCGTCATTCATAAAAACATGTCTATTGCAGAACAAGCAGAAGAAGTTCATAAAGTAAAACGTTCAGAAAGTGGCGTTATCATCAATCCATTTTTCTTAACACCTTCCCATAAAGTACAAGATGCCGAAGACCTCATGGCAAAATACCGTATTAGCGGTGTTCCAATCGTGGACGACTTAGAAACACGTCATCTCGTTGGGATTTTGACAAACCGTGACTTACGTTTCATCTCAGATTATTCGATTTCCATTGACGAAGTGATGACAAAAGAAGACCTCGTAACAGCTCCAGTTGGAACTTCCCTCAAAGATGCCGAAGCGATTCTTCAAAAACATAAAATCGAAAAACTTCCTTTAGTAGACGACAAAGGCTGCCTCGCTGGTTTGATTACGATTAAAGACATCGAGAAAGTGATTGAATTCCCGAATGCCGCTAAAGACGAACACGGACGTTTACTCGTGGCCGCAGCGGTTGGTATTACTTCAGATACATTCGAACGTGCAAAAGCATTGCTAGACGCAGGTGCGGACGCCATCGTGATCGACACTGCGCATGGTCATAGTGCCGGCGTAATCCGCAAAATTAAAGAAATTCGCGAAACATTCCCAGATGCAACATTGATTGCCGGAAACGTAGCGACAGGGGAAGGAACACGTGCCTTATTTGAAACAGGTGTGGACGTTGTTAAAGTCGGAATCGGACCTGGTTCTATCTGTACAACACGTGTCGTTGCCGGTGTAGGGATTCCGCAAATCACAGCGATTTACGATGCCGCAACGGTGGCGAAAGAATTTGGCAAAGCGATCATCGCAGACGGTGGGATTAAGTACTCAGGAGATATCGCCAAAGCTATCGCAGCGGGTGGACATGTGGTCATGTTAGGAAGCATGCTTGCCGGGACAGATGAATCTCCAGGTGAATTCGAAATCTTCCAAGGACGTCGCTTCAAGACATACCGCGGAATGGGAAGCTTAGCAGCGATGGAAAATGGTTCAGGCGACCGTTACTTCCAAGCGAAAAACGAAGCCAACAAACGCGTGCCAGAAGGAATCGAAGGGCGTGTAGCTTACAAAGGTTCTGCCGCGGATATTATCTTCCAAATGGTCGGAGGTTTGCGCTCTGGTATGGGGTATGTTGGGGCGCATAATTTAGAAGAGCTTCGCGAGAATACTCAGTTTGTGCGTATGAGTGGTGCGGGGCTAAGAGAAAGCCATCCACATGATGTTCAGATCACTAAAGAAGCTCCAAACTATTCAATTTCATAAGAAATAACAAAAGCTATTAACCGAAGGTTTTTGGATATCTTCATAATAGCGATAATAGCTGTACCGGACTGAGCCTAAGGTCTCAGTTCCTCTCGACTCTCAAACTGCCTCTAGGGAATAAAATCCCCAGAGGCAGTAATTCGTTTCGAGTACACTCGCTATTATTGCGATTATAGAATCCAAAACCCGGTTAATAGCTTTTTTGAAATGAATAGTTGAGCTAAAAAGAAAATGAACATCATGTGTGCCTTTCACCACTCATGACAAACAGGCATTCTCTTTGAGAGGGAGGGGAGATAGGACAGGGTGTGTGAGTTTCACGGTCAATAAAATAGTGTGTGCTTCTGACTAAAAACACAAAAGTTTCAAGGCTTTAATAATGAAGAGTTAGGAAAGTTTGGGGAAGTGGTACTTATGGGATTGGTGCCAAGAAATGCGATAGGAGTGCGGTTTGAGGTGGGGTGGCGTTAAGGTTTGGTTTGGAAAAGGTTAGGAAAAAGGAAAATTAGTTGTTTTTGGGGAGGTCATCGGTTATGATATACATGTTTCTGAAAATTTATGAAAGCTTTGAAAGGAAGCGACAAGGATAGCGCCAGGCCTGTTTGAAAAACAGGTGACGAGGAATGAGTTTATCGAAATACTCGGCGGATGACTCAAGGCAGTGCAGTCTACAGTTTCATACAAACCATTTTTGCAAGGAAATGACAAAATTGAAACAGCACCAGAAACATAATCAAAATTACAATAAGAAGAGGACTGAAAAGGACCTCTGATAAAAGGAGTTAAAAATTATGTGCGGAATCGTAGGATGTATTGGACACGGAAAAATCCAAACAGTAGTATTAAACGGATTAGAAAAACTTGAGTATCGTGGATATGACTCAGCAGGATTATTTATTATGGACGAAGATGGATCAACACAATTAGTAAAACGTGTTGGACGTATTCAAAATCTTCGTGATGCAGTGGATGAAGAAATTCCAGCATTTGTAGGGATTGGGCATACTCGTTGGGCAACACACGGACCAGCGACAGAAAACAACGCTCACCCTCACCAATCACAATCAGGTCGTTTCACATTAGTGCACAACGGCGTAATCGAAAACTATGACGAATTGAAAAAAGAATTCTTAAGCGACGTTGATTTCAAATCTCAAACAGATACAGAAGTTGCCGTAAACTTAGTAGAATACTTTGCTAATAAAGAAAACTTATCAGGAAAAGAAGCGTTCCGTCGCGCGTTGAAAGAAATCCGCGGATCATTCGCTTTTGGTTTATTAGATAGCGAAAAACCAGGCGTTCTTTATGCAGCAAAACATAAGAGCCCATTATTAGTAGGGGTTGGCGAAGGCTTCAACGTGATTTGTTCAGACGCAATGGCAACAATCGCTGAAACAGACCGTTATATCGAAATCAAAGATGAAGAGTTAATCACTTTAACAGAAGAATCTGTAGAAATCGAAACAATTGAAGGTAAACCAGTAGAACGTGCACCATTCGTTGCAGAATTAGATGCAGACGATTTAGAAAAAGGGGCTTACCCTCACTACATGTTGAAAGAAATGGATGAACAACCAGTTGCATTACGTAAAATCATCCAAAACTATCAAGATGAAAATGGTCAATTACAAGTCGATAAAGAAATCCAAGATAGCATTTTAGCAAGCGACCGCATTTATATCATAGCTTGCGGAACTAGCTACAATGCTGGATGGGTTGGTAAAGAGATTTTTGAACAATTAGCAGGAATTCCAGTAGAAGTTCACTTAGCAAGCGAATTTGCTTACCACCAACCATTATTATCACAAAAACCATTCTTCATTTTCTTATCACAAAGTGGAGAAACAGCGGACAGCCGTCAAGCGTTAGTAAAAGTAAACGAGCAAAACTTCCCATCATTAACAATCACAAACGTGAAAGGTTCGACTCTTTCTCGTGAAGCAAGCTATACATTACTATTACACGCAGGCCCTGAAATTGCTGTAGCTTCAACAAAAGCTTACACTGCACAAATCTCAGTGATGGCCGTTTTAGCAGATGTATTACGCGCTGCTAAAGGCTTAGAAGCTCCATTTGATATGAAACACGAATTAGGTGTTGTGGCAGCTTCAATTGAGGGTGTATTATCTGACAAACAAGCTGTTCAAGACTTGGTCAAAGAGCGCTTATTAGAAACTCGCAATGCTTTCTACATCGGTCGTCACTTAGACTACTGTGTAGCTATGGAAGCAGCATTGAAATTAAAAGAAATCTCATACGTGCAAACTGAAAGCTTTGCCGCAGGGGAATTAAAACACGGAACAATCGCCCTTATCGAAGAAGGCACTCCAGTTATCGCATTATTAAGCGAACCAGTAGTTGCGAGCCACACTCGCGGAAATATCCAAGAAGTGAAAGCTCGTGGCGCTGTCGTAACAACAATCGCGATGGAAGGCGTTGAACAAGAAGGCGACGATATCATCGTTCCAGCGGTGCCAATCCTACTTGCACCAATCGTATCTGTAGTGGTAACGCAATTAATCGCGTACTACACTTCTCTAGGTAAAGGCTTAGACGTGGATAAACCGCGTAACTTGGCCAAATCGGTTACAGTAGAATAGAAAAAATGGTGGACGGCTGTCCACCATTTTTTGTTTTCGAAGGACGCAAAATCCATTTGAAAGAGAGGATATAGCCCAAAGGGCTTACGAATAAACTCCAGACCGAAGGGATGTCTCTATAGTTGCTACAATAAGGGCACCGGACTGAGCCTGTGGTCTCAGTTCCTACCAAGCTTCAAACTGACTCTACGGGTTTCACCCTAGAGTCAGTAATTCACATTGGTTGCACTCCCTTATTGTTGCTACTATGGAATCCCTTGGTCTTCCGTTTATTCTTCGCCTTTGGACCTTATTTCAAATGGATTTTGTTTCATTCGAAAGAAAGGGAAGAGAAGAAAAAAGGTAGGTGCAGGGAAAATAGTTTCTGCAGGGGTGCGGTGATGAAGGGACGTGACATGCGTTCATATGTTTCTCGCAGT
>CAUVGI010000077.1:0-5843 GCA_963551375.1 uncultured Streptococcus sp.
GATGTCGCTGTTAGAATCACGATTTCTTTGTCAGATTTGTTTTTCTTCGCAGCAGTTGTAAGTAAGTATGGCAAGATGGATAGTGCCATATCCTTGAAGGCAATCGTTCTTCCGTGGAAGAGTTCCATGAAATGACGGCTGCCAACTTTTTTCACGGGTGCGATTTCTTTTGTATCAAATGTTGTATCGTATGCAGAATGCACGCAGTCTGTAATTTCTTCTTTTGTAAAATCTGTTAAAAATGCAGATAAAATTTCAATGGCAATTTCTTGATAGCTTTGTGTTTTTAACACTTCCCAGTCTAGAGTCACTTCTGGGAGGGCAGTTGGTACATATAAACCACCGTCTTCCGCAATGCCTTTTAAAATGGCTTGTGAAGCTGTAACGCGGTTGTTTGTGTCTCGTGTACTAATGTATTGAATTGTGGACACTTGAGTCCCTCGCTTTCTAAAATTTCGTTGCGCTCATTGTACCATAAATCGCGGTCTAAACACAAAACACAGGCACATTCGAAGTGTAAAAGTTGAAGCTAGTATTCGTTTTCTAAGCAGAAAAGATTGTAAAGTAAAAATGAAAATTTAATTAAATTTTGAAGGGCAATCTATTGAAAACCAATAGAAAGATTGTTAAACTATTTATAGTAATTCGTAGCTAATTGCTTGTCTTTGAGAGGAACTCAAGGGCAGTTTTTTATTATCTAAAATCATTAAAAAGGAGTGAAAAAATGCTAAAACAGATTATTCCGTTTTTTAGTAAGTATAAAAAATATCCTTTCTTAGCGTTTTTTGCCATCTTAATCGAGGTGCTCTGTGAAGTAGCGCAACCGATTATTATGAAGCAAATTATCGACGAAGGGATTCCAAATAAAGACTTAGGCTTTATTGTGCAACAAGGATTCATTATGGTTCTAGTTGCGATTGTGTCTCTTTCAGCCGGTGTCCTTGGTGCGAAATTTGCATCGATTGCCGGTACTGGGGTAGCTGCAGAATTACGTTCTGCTGAGATGAAGAAGATTCAAGCTTTCTCATTTAAGAACATCGATCACTTCTCAAATGCTTCCTTAATTACGCGTATGACGAGTGACGTTAACAACATTCAAAATACAGCCATTATGACGATGCGTATTTTAGCGCGTGCGCCAATGATGTTTATCTTCGCTATCTTCTTTGCGGTAAGTATTAATGCGCAATTATCTCTTATCTTCATGGTTGCTGTACCAATCTTAGTCCTTTCATTAGCGTTAATCATTTCTACAGCCTTTCCACGCTTTAGAAAACTACAACAAGCAACTGATGGTATTAACCGTACGTTGCAAGAAAACTTTATCGGAATTCGCGTTGTAAAATCATTCGTACGTGAAACGTTCGAGAAGAAAAAATTTGGTAAAGAAAACTCTACATTTAGAGAACGTGCCCTACATGCAATGTATGTCGTGATGTGGAATAACCCGATCATGCAATTAACCATTTATGCAGTAACGATTGCAGTAATGTGGTTTGGTGGTGGTCTTGTTATCAGCGGAACGATGACAACAGGGGATCTTATTAGTTTCATTTCTTATATTACACAAATCTTGATGTCCCTCATGATGATTTCATTCGTATTCGTAATGTTAACAATGACAAAAGCGTCGATGGACCGTATCTTCGAAGTGTTAGATACAAATATCGATGTAGAAGAACCAGAATATCCAATCACAGTGGACAAAGTCTATGGCGAAGTAGAATTCGACCATGTTCATTTCTCTTATGGGAAACAACAAGATGAAGAAGTGTTGAGCGATATCAGCTTTAAGATTAAACCGGGTGAAGTATTCGGGATTATCGGGCCAACAGGTTCAGGGAAATCTTCTCTTGTACAGTTGATTCCTCGACTCTATGACACCACTGCTGGTACGGTTCGTGTTGGTGGACATGATGTTCGCGAATATCGTTTTGCAGATTTACGTCAAAACGTATCGATGGTATTACAAAAGAACACGTTATTCTCTGGAACAATTCGTGAAAACCTCTTATGGGGAAATCCAGACGCTACAGAAGAAGAGATGATGCAAGCGGCGAAACACGCCCAAGCTCATGACTTTATTATGGAAATGCCAGATGGATATGACACTCATGTGGAACAAGGTGGGTCAAACTTCTCTGGTGGACAAAAACAACGTCTTACAATTGCTCGTGCGATGTTACGTAAGCCAGCTGTGTTAATTCTAGACGATTCAACTTCAGCAGTGGATACAGCTACTGACTCGAAAATCCGTGAAGCGTTCTTTAACCATTTACCAGATACAACGGTGATTATTATCGCGCAACGTATTTCATCTATCCAAGGCGCAAACAATATTCTTGTATTAGATGATGGTAAAGTGAACGGATTAGGAACACACGAAGAGTTAATGGAAACAAATGACTTATATCGTGATATTTACGAAACCCAAATGAAAGGAGCCAAAGGAGATGAGTAGAAATAAAGGACCAAAACGTCCAGAAAATATGAAACAAACTTTGGCGGACTTATGGGGGTATTTATGGAAGAGTAAATGGACTCTTACAGTCGTTGTGGTCTGCTTAATCGTTTCAAGTGCATCCGGAATTATCGGGACATATGCGATTCGTCCGTTAATCAATGATTTTATTGCTACAGGTGATTTAGCGGGTCTAGCAAAAATGCTCGGCTTTATTGCTATTGTGTATGTACTAGGAGCAACAGCCAGTTACTTCTCGGCACGTTTAATGGTAACAGTTGGACAAAATACTATCGAAAAAATGCGTGCAGATTTATTCAACCATATTCAAAGCTTGCCAATTCGTTTCTTTGATACGAATAAGCACGGGGACTTAATGTCTCGCTTTACAAACGACTTTGAGAATATTCAAAATGCGTTTAACAACAGTATGTTAATGATTATCAGCTCAACGCTACAATTAGTATTGACGTTTGTGATGATGATGATTCTTTCGCCAATCTTAACAGTGCTTCTAATTGCGATGGTATTCTTGATGTTCCAAATCGTGAAGAAATTAGGTGCAAAATCAGGGAAGCAATTCGCTGCGCAACAAGCGATTCTTGGACAAGTCAATGGATTCGTAGAAGAGCATATTGAAGGACAAAAAGTAGTGAAAGTATTTAACCACGAACATAAAGTGCTGGATGAATTCGATAAGTTGAACACTGAACTTCAAGAGGCTGCTAATAACGCACAATTCTATTCAAGTATTATGTTCCCAATCTTAGGAAACATCAGTTACGTGAACTATGCGATTACGGCAGCGGTTGGTGGATACTTAGTGATTATTAATTGGATGGATATCGGGGGACTTGCCTCATTCCTACAATTCTCAAGAACATTCGCACAACCACTTGCTCAAATGTCTCAACAAATGAACGTACTACTTAGTGCGATGGCCGGGGCTGAACGTATCTTTGCCATTCTTCGTGAAGAACCTGAAGTCGATGAAGGAACGGTTACTTTGGACCAACGCGATCCAAAACAATGGTACTGGGTGGATGGTGACAAACGTATTCCAGTTGTTGGAAACATCCAACTACACAATGTTGACTTTGGCTATGTGCCAGGTGTGCGTATTTTAAAAGATATCAATGTATGGGCTGAACCAGGATTGAAGGTAGCCTTTGTTGGGGCGACTGGTGCTGGTAAAACAACTATCACAAACTTAATTAACCGTTTCTATGAAATTGATTCTGGGGTCATTACTTTCGACGAGATTCCAGTAACGAAGATTAAGAAAGATGACTTACGTAAGACGATTTCTATCGTGTTGCAAGATACGCATTTATTTACTGGAACGATTGCGGATAATATTCGTTATGGGAACTTGGATGCGACGAATGATGAAGTCATTAAAGCGGCAAAACTTGCCAACGCCCATAGCTTTATCAAACGTCTACCACAAGGATACCAAACAGAAATTACAGGAGACGGCGAAGGCTTGTCTCAAGGGCAACGTCAATTACTCGCAATTGCGCGTGCTGCCGTTGCGAACCCTAAAGTATTAATTCTAGATGAAGCAACAAGTTCGATTGATAGTCATACAGAAGCGTTGATTTCACGTGGTATGGACCAATTGATGGAAGGTCGTACTTCATTTGTAATTGCCCACCGTTTATCTACGATTCGTAATTCAGATGTGATTATGGTAATGGATCACGGTGAGATTATCGAACGCGGAGACCATGAGAGTCTTATGGAAAAACGCGGAATCTACTACAAACTATACACAGGCCAAATCGAACTCGATTAGTGCACAAATAATAGAAAAGAGATCCTTCAGATATTTTTATAGTAGCTACAATAGCTGTACCGGAGTGAGCCTTGAGTCTCACTTCCTATCGATTCTCAAACGGATGCTAGGGATTATAATCCTTAGCGTCCGTAATTCGAATCAATTACACTCGCTATTGTTATTACTATAAAATCCGAAGGTCTCTTTTTCTTTTTGTAAATAAAGTTATGAAGCCTATGTATAGTTGTAGTATGAGAAAAAACTAGAGGAGCTGTGGGCGTTTTTATAATAGCTGTAATGAGGCTCCGGATTGAGCCTATGGTCTCAATCACTACCGTGCTTCAAAGAGGGAGTAGGGAATAAATTCCTTACTCCCTCTAATTCACATCGGTTGCTCTTTCCCATTACTGCTATTATAAAGTCCGAAAGGGCGCAGTATTTTTTATTTAGCGATAGATTTGTGCTGTGTATAGTTGTAGTGCGAATAAAGGCACTAGAAAAGAGACTATATTTGGATGTATTTCAATCCGAAGGTCTCTTTTTCTTTTGTATAAATGAAATGTGATTTGACTTTATATAGTTGTATCCAAATGGAAAAGTAGAAGGTGTCGCTTGTGAATTCGGTGAATTATTTTCAAAAAAATAAGTTGAAAGGGCTTAATTACAGACGGATTCGACGTTTGTAATCTATGTTAAACATTGTGAAAATGTAAATTAATGCCTGAGTGAGGAAATTATTTGCAATCATTTTTTGGGTATGTTACTATGTTCCGGCAGTCAAAAATGAAAGGAAGAGATAAATGAAAAAACTATCTGCAAAATTATTAGTTATTGTAACTTTATTAGGTCTTGTAGGACTATTTTCAAATACAGTAGCACAAGCAGCGGCTCCAGAAGTAGTTACTGTAAACATCGCTGATTTAACAAAAGAACAACGTGAAGCGATTCAACCAGGTCAACCTACACCTGCAAAAGAAGGTGAACGTACTTTATTAGTATATGCGTACGACAAAAACGCATGTCAATTAGCACCAGCATTACCAGAAACAGGTACAGGTTCAACTGCAGTGATGATGGTTGCTGGAATTGTAGCTTTAACAGGTGCTGCATACTTCTTAGTATCAAACAAAAATGGTAAGAAGATGGTATTAATGGCAGGTCTTGTATTATCAGGAGCAGTTGCTGCAACATCAGTTGTATCTGCGAATGAAACATTATCAGATGACAGCTGCTACAAATATGTAGGGTTCCTTCGTGAGTCTGGTGAAACAACTACAGAGTCAACAACTTCAACTGAAGCGACTACTGAAGCTACAACAGCAGAATCTACAGAAGCAACTACAACAACAGAAGCGACTACTGAGTCAACTACAGAGTCTACTACAACAACAGAAACAACAACTACTACAGAGTCAACTACGACTACTGAAGCAACAACAACTACTACAACAACGACTACATCAGAATCTATCGTTGTAGGAGATATGGATCACTTATAATCCGAATTGAAAATACGACTGGCGAGGGCAACTTCGCCAGTTTTTTTGGGCTCTTTGTCAAATAGTGTTGATGAAGAATTTTAGGAAGGGATTAAGCGACTAA
>CAUVGI010000078.1:0-5837 GCA_963551375.1 uncultured Streptococcus sp.
TAGCATTCAAAGTGAATTATGGACTCTTAAAAATTTATTTTTTAGAGTCCATTTGAATCTTGAAAGAGATTGAGACTATAGGCTCAATCCGGTGCCTTAGTATAGCTAGTATAGAGACATCCGAAAGGATGCACGTAATCGTTGGCCTAATTTTATATAACAAAAAAGCCTTGGATTTCTCCAAGGCTTCGCCTATTAATCTAGGTTCTCAATACTTAGACGCACACGTTTTGGTCCGCGAGTACGAACACTATAAGTAATCGTACGGATAGCGCGAGCCACACGTCCTTGTTTACCAATCACACGACCGATATCCTGAGGATTCACGCGTAAAGTATATTCCATGAATTCATCTGATTCAGAGACGTCAATACGAACATCATCAGGGAATTCAACTAATGGTTTAACCATTGACAATACTAATTCACTAATCTCTGGCATTCTTTTCACCTCTCCATCGAGTTGTCGACTTTATAGAAATTACTTAGAAAACTTTGATTCGTGGAATTTCTTCATGATACCTTGTTGTGATAACAAGTTACGAACTGTATCAGAAGGTTGCGCACCGTTTGCTAACCATTGTAATGCTAATTCTTCATTGATTGAAACTTCAGCTGGGTTTAATAGTGGGTTGTATGTTCCGATTGTTTCGATGAAACGACCATCACGTGGTGAACGTGAATCAGCTACAACAACACGGTAGAAAGGACTTTTCTTAGAACCCATACGTTTTAAACGAATTTTAACTGCCATAATTTACACCTCCATGTATTAATCTCACAGTTACATAGTTTAGCAGATGGAAGGATGCTTGTAAAGTATTTTCTCTTTACACCTTTAACTTTTTTGTAAAAAACTACTCTAAACCCTACTCCTACAAGTAAAAAATAGTATTTTTCATCGTTTTTTGATATAATGGACAAAAATATGTATAAATGAAAAGAGTTGAACTTATGTCAGAACAGAACCAAACTCCAGATTGGCGCGAGGCTCTACTTTCTATTTGGAACAAACCGATTCTTAAAAATATGCGTTTTATTTTTAACATTGCTTATTCAGTCCTTAAAAACATTTTCGTAATCGCAATTCTAGCACTGATGCTTATTGGTGTATTTGGAGGCGGGATTGGGCTTGGATACTTTGCAAGTTTGACATCCAATGAAGAACCTCTCACTCAAGAACAAATGAGTGATGCCATCGGAAATCTCAACTTAATCTCTAGTTTCTACTATCAAGATGGAACGAAGATTTCAGATGTAAATACTGATGAATTACGTATTGTAAAACCTTTATCAGAAATTTCGCAATATGTAAAAGATGGAATCATCGCAACAGAAGATAGTTCATTCTATGATCATAACGGGATTGTTCCTAAGGCTCTTATCCGTGCCCTCTTACAAGAAGTTGCTTCTTCTGATTCAGGCGCAACGGGTGGATCTACCTTAACACAACAATTAATTAAGCAACAGATTTTAACAAGCGAAGTTACTTTCAAACGTAAAGCAAACGAAATTCTTTACGCATTACGTCTTGAAAAACACTTTACGAAAGACCAAATCTTAGAAGCTTACTTAAACGTTTCTCCGTTTGGACGTAATCATAACGGGTTAAATATTGCTGGTATTGAAGAAGCCGCTCAAGGTGTCTTCGGGGTTTCCGCAAAAGACTTATCACTGCCACAAGCAGCGTATCTTGTAGGGATGCCTCAAAACCCAATTGTTTACACACCTTATACAAACATCGCAACGATGAAAGAAGACGTATCTGCTGGGGTAGAACGTATGAAGACCGTTCTCTTCAGTATGTATCGTGAAAACAAAATTTCAAAAGAACAATACGAAGAAGCTCTAGCGTATGACATTACGAAGGACTTCCTTCCTCCAAAAGAGCTTACTTCAAACCGTCAATCATACTTATATCAAGCTGTTCATCGTGAAGCGGTGAAAGTCTTAATGACAAAAGCAGCTGAGAAAAACAAATTGACGTATAACGATGTTAAAAACGACTCAGAATTATATAGTAAATACTATGACGAGGCTGAGCGTGAATTAAGTTCTTCTGGTTACCGTGTCACTTCAACTGTTGACCAAAAAGTATACGATGCAATGCAAAAAGCCATTGCTGAAAACGGGGACTTAATCGGACCAACCTACAACACACAATATGTTGACCAAAATACTGGTGAAACTAAAACTCAAAAAGAGCCAGCTCAAAATGGTGCTGTGTTAATTGAAAACAAAACCGGTCGTATTCTTGGATTCGTCGCAGGTCGTGACTTTGAAGCGAACCAAGTGGACCACGCGTTTTCAACACACCGCTCTCCTGGTTCAACAATCAAGCCAATCTTGGTATATGCACCAGCGATTGAAAACAACTTGATTTACCCAGCAAGTATCGTTCCGGATACGAAGATTAGTATCGCACAAGGGAACGGAACTTACTGGCAACCAACGAACTATGGTAACTCTATTACGAACCAATTCTTAACGGTTCGTTACGCACTGTTCAAATCATTAAACAACCCAGTTATTAAGATTTACCAAGCAATGCTTCAAAAAGGCATTAACGCTGGTGAATACTTGAAGAAAATGGGAATCACTGAAGGTATCGGTGAAGATGAATATCAAAATATCGCCCTTTCAATCGGTGGTACGAGAACAGGTCCTTCTGTAAGAGAACAAACAAGTGCCTTCTCAACACTGGCTAATGGCGGTGAACACCACGAATCATACTTAATCGAAAAGATTGAAGACTCTCGTGGAAATGTGATTTACCAACACGAAGATAAATCAGAGCGCGTCTTCTCAAATGCAACAGCATTCTTAACAACAAACATGTTACAAGATATTGCAAGCTCTACAATCTTCTACAACATTAAAGGAAATATGGGATTCAGTTCTGATTTAGCTGGTAAAACAGGTACTTCAGAAAACGAGATTGATAACTGGTTTGTAGCTTATACACCAACTGTTACTCTTGGTTCATGGATCGGATATGATAACTTCTATAATGCTCGATACGCAATCACTGGTGGTGACGGATACGGCGAACCAACGATGCGTAGTCAACGTCAATGGACGAACTTAATGAGAGCCGCATACGAAGCAAACCCTGAATTGATTGGAAAAGAAACAAGCTTTACGCAACCAGACTCTGTATATCGTGATTCTGTTGTATCCACAACTGGTACAAAAGCAGGTTCATTTAAAGCAGAAAACGGTGGTACTTATTCAATCGGTGGTTCTATGACAACAGATTGGTTCAAGAAGGACTTCCCTCCTATGGATCCAAGATATGACTTTATGGTGGGTGCAACCCCAGAAGAATTAAGTCGATTCTGGAATAAATCTTCATCTTCTAGCGACAAGAAAAAAGAAGAGAAGAAGAAGGAAGAAAAGAAACCTGATACTACTCAATCTCCTACAACTCAAGCACCTTCAAGCCAAGCTCCTGCAACAACGCAGGCACCGTCTTCTCAAGCTCCTGCAACAACGCAGGCACCATAACCTTAAACAAAAAACGAAAGGCTGGAAAGATGTCCAGCCTTTTTAATTGCTTCTATTGTATAGGAAGAAAGTAAAACAGCCTATCGTTCATTTGATAGGCTGTTTGCTTAACTTTATTTAGTTGTGTGTCGAAGTTCAATCTTGTAAGGTAATGTGATTTCAGATTCTACAATCTCTTCTTTATTCATAATCTTTGTCAACAGACGCATTGCTACGGCACCAATGTCATATAAAGGTGGTGCAATTGTTGAAAGAATTGGACGTGTCATCTTCGTTAATTTAGAGTTATTGCTTGAGATGATTTCGAATTTCTCAGGAACTTTAATTCCTAAGTCCATTAATCCATTTAATAATCCTACTGAAGTTTCGTCGTCTGTTACGATTGCAGCTGTTACGCCAGCTTTATGAATACGTTCTGCTACAGATTCACCTGCATGGTATGTCAATGGCACTTCGTATACTAATTTAGGATCGAATTTAATACCCGCTTTATCTAAAGCTGCTTTATATCCTTCTAAACGTAAATCTACAGAAGCTATATTTTTCAATGCAGCAGTTACGAAAGCCACTTTCTTATGTCCGTTTTCAATTAATGTTTCAACCGCTTCTTGAGTCGCTTCTTTATAATCAATATTGACAGACGCAATTTCATGTTCAGCATCCATTGTTCCTGCTAAAACAATTGGTGTTTTAGAACGAATGATTTCAGTGCGTAATTCAGGTGTTAAATGGTTTCCCATATATAAAATACCATCTACTTGTTTTGATAATAATGTGTTTAACACTTGAATTTCTTTATGATTATTTTGGTCTGAGTTCGCTAGAATAATGTTGTATTTATACATTGTCGCAATGTCATCAATCCCACGCGCTAAGCTAGCAAAGTAAAGGTTTGTGACATCCGGAATGATGACTCCAACAGTCGTAGTTTTTTTACTTGCAAGTCCACGAGCAACGGCATTTGGACGATAATCTAATTCATCGATAACATCTAGCACTCTCTTACGAGTTGCTGGTTTTACGTTAGGGTTCCCATTCACTACACGTGATACAGTAGCCATGGATACATTTGCTTCACGAGCAACGTCATAAATCGTAATTGTTTGCTTTTCCATCTACAAATCTCCTTTGTGCATCTTTTCATCTATTCTTAGGGTAGCACTTTCATAAATCTTTTGCAAGCGTTTAACAACAATTTTCATATAATTTTTGAAACTATTTACATCATTGATGTAATAATATGCTATAATAGATTCAAGGAGATGAAATTATGAAACTAAACCCTACTTTTATGCAATTGGAAAATGAAATGAAAGAAAAACAAAATCCGATTGTTTTTATCCAAACTCCAGAGACCATTCGTCTTTTGACAAAATTCTCAACGGACCCACATGAACGAATTGTTGCACTCGTATATACACCAGGAGCGACTCCACTACTCTTCGTTCCAGCGTTGGAACATCAAGTGGCGCAAAAGGCTGAACCTGACTTTATCGTTAAGAGCTATCAAGACCATGAAGATGGCTGGGAACTCTTATCAGATGCGATTAAAGAACACTTCCCTACACAATCAAATTTCGCCGTAGAAAAAGTAGACTTCTCACTCTTTGCTGCTGAACAATTGCAAAAACACTTCCCTGGTATTCAGTTCTCAGTGGACTTAACGCCAGTGGTTCAACAACTTCGTCTCGTAAAAGACGAAGAAGCTGTTGATAAACTCGTCTACTCAGGAACCTTTGCCGATAAAGCCATTGAAATTGGAAAGAAGGCCTTGAAAGTTGGCATTACAGAACGCGAAGTCGTTGCCATTATCGAATTCGAAATGAAAAAACTAGGTGTCTCTCAAATGAGCTTTGATACAATGGTGCTCTTTGGAGACCACGCTGCGGATCCTCACGGTGAACCTGGAGACCGTACCCTTAAAGAAAACGAATGGGTCCTCTTTGACCTAGGAACTATGGTCGATGGCTACGCAAGTGACATTACTCGTACGGTCTTCTTTGGAAGCGAAAGCGCGAAAGATCCACGCCATGAAGAAATCTATGACATTGTACAAAAAGCACACGATACAGCTATCCAAGCCGTAAAACCTGGCATGAAAGCTAGCGAAATTGATAAGATTGCTCGTGACATTATCGCAGAAGCTGGATATGGTGAATACTTTATTCACCGCCTTGGACATGGCATTGGCCAAAGCGTTCATGAGTTCCCTTCAATTATGGAAGGAAACGATATGGAACTAGTTGAAGGGATGTGCTTCTCCGTTGAACCTGGTGTGTATATTTCAGGTGACTACGGTGTTCGTATCGAAGACTGCCTAGCCGTTACAAA
>CAUVGI010000079.1:0-5831 GCA_963551375.1 uncultured Streptococcus sp.
TTATTTGATTGTGTATTGACGTTGGTGGTCAACAACGGCTGTTAATGTAATCGGGCTGTTGTCTTCACGTGTGAAAGTTTGTTCACCGCTTGCGTCCACCACTTCTGTGAAGATTTCTTCGTATTCTTCGACTGTCAACATTTTGCGGTTTTCTAGTAACGCTTTATGTTCTGCGATATGCAATTGGTTTTCGAACCCTTCGACTAATTCGCCGGCGAAGAATTCACCAACCGCTCCTGATCCATAGCTGAAGAATCCGATGCGGTCTCCGGCTACTAATACAGAACTGTTTTCTAATAATGAGATGAAGCTTAAGAATAACGAACCTGTGTAGATGTTTCCGACTTGGCGGTTATACACGGCTGCTTCTTGATAACGCGCTGTAAAGCGTTCTTGTTCTTCTTCGCTCATTTCTTCTAAGAATGGCTTGAAGGCTTTCATCCCCATTTTTGTATATGGTAAATGGAAACAAATCGCGTCAAAGTCTGAGAACTGCGCATTTGTTTTTGCTTGATAGTCGTTCCATACTTCTGCAAAGAAACGGATGTATTGCTCGTTTGAGAATTTTCCGTCTACCATTGGATACGCTGCATAGTTTGGTCTCCAGAAGTCCATCACGTCATCTGTGAATAAGCTTGTTTCGTTATCTAAAACGAGTAAACGTGGGTCACTAGAAACAACCATTGCGACTGCTCCAGCACCTTGTGTTGGTTCTCCGCCAGAGTTTAATCCGTATTTAGCAATGTCGCTTGCGATAACTAGTACTCTTGAAGTTGGATTTAAGGCAATATGCCCTTTAGCTAATTGTAAGGCAGCTGTTGCTCCGTAGCAGGCATGTTTTAATTCTACACTACGAACACGGTTTGATAATCCAAGCATGCGTTGCATATAAACCGCAGCTGATTTCGATTGATCGATTCCTGTTTCTGTCCCAAATAAAATCATATCAATATTTTCACGGTCTTTATCATCAATGATTGATAACGCAGCATTTGCGGCTAAAGTCACGATATCTTGCGTCACTGGTGCTACTGCCATTGTAGACTGACCAATTCCAATCGTGTATTTAGCTGGCTCTACTCCACGTGCGACTGCTAATGTTTCCATATCTAATGCAGTCGGTGGTACGAAGAAGCCAATCTTATCTATCCCTATATTCATTGTTTTATTGTTCTCCTTTACGAATAAAGCTCCCCAAACACAAATAGAGCTTCCTGTTCTTTCTTAGCACACACTATAGTAGCAAAAATTCGCCGTTAGGACAATTGAATTCACCAAATGTTAGGGAATTTAAACAATTCTTTACTAATTATTTGTACTAAATTGATAGGTTTCTTATGCAAAATCTTATAGAATAGAAACGAAATAGGAAATATAGACTGGAAAGGAATGAAAATATGAACGGAAATGATATCGTCATCGTGAGTGCCACACGTACTGCGATTGGTAAATTTGGTGGGCAATTTGCTACCACTTCTGCTATCGAACTAGGAACAACGGTCGCAAAAGCTGCCATCCAAAAAGCGAATCTTTCACCTGAACAAATTGATACAGTCATCTTTGGAAATGTCTTACAAGCAGGCCTTGGACAAAATCCAGCTCGTCAAGTCGGACTTGGAGCTGGACTGAATCATGCAAGTACTGCCGTAACAATTAATGAAGTCTGTGGCTCTGGACTAAAAGCCATTATTTCAGCCGCACAAGTCCTTCGACTAGGAGACGCCAAAATCGTTTTAGCCGGCGGTATGGAAAATATGAGCCTTGCACCGCATTTATTACAACAACGCTTTGCTCCAAAAAATGGCCCTGTGACATTAGTCGACTCTTTATTCAATGATGGGTTAACGGATGCCTACTCACAAGACGCGATGGGCATTACCGCAGAAAACATCGTTGAAAAATACGGATTTACCCGCGAAGAACAAGACGCTTTCGCTGTGGCTTCTCAACAAAAAGCCGCTAAAGCACAGGAAGAAGGACGTTTCGCTAACGAAATCACTCCTGTAGCAGTCTTCAACCGTAAAACAAAATCCGACGACTTAAAAGCAACAGACGAATTTATCCGCCCAAACACGACGCTTGAGAGTCTTGCAGGTCTTAAACCAGCCTTCAAAAAAGACGGAACGGTCACAGCCGGAAACGCCTCTGGAATTAACGACGGTGCCGCTTGTGTCATTATGACAACGCGCGAATACGCCACAGAACTGGGCCTTCCAATTCTTGCGACATTGAAGGGATATGCCGAAGCTGGGGTTGATCCTTCGATTATGGGAATCGGCCCTGTTCCTGCCATTCAAAAATTAGTGGCACGTACACGTATTCCTCTTGAAAAAGTAGATGTCTTTGAACTGAACGAAGCCTTTGCCGCACAAAGCATGGCGGTCATCAAAGACTTAAAGATTCCAACTGAAAAAGTAAATCCATTCGGTGGTGCGATCGCACTCGGCCATCCAATCGGTGCTTCTGGTACCCGCATTGTAGTCACACTGATTAACGCCCTCGAACAACTCGACGGTAAAATCGGGGTCGCTTCCCTCTGTGTAGGTGGCGGCATGGGTGTTGCTATCGCGATTGAACGCGAAAAATAAGAAAAACAATAAGAGTTGCCCAAAATTCACTTATAAGTGAATTTTGGACAACCCTTATTTTCTTTTTACTGTCCACGGAACGAAGAAAGAAATCCATTTTAGGATTACGAAGAATCTAACGGATTCTATAATAGCAGTAACGTGAATCCGCATTAAAACGAATTAAAGGGCGTAGGAATTTATTCCGTACGCCCTTTTTGAGGATTTAAAGGTGAGAGACATCGGCTCGAACCGGTGCAACGTTACAGCTATTATAAAGATATCCGTGAAGATTCTAAGTAATCCTGTAACTTTATTTCTCTTCGTGTTTCTTTTGTTCGTGACGCTGTTGATAGTATGCGCGAATCTCTTCGTTTTCCTCAGTAGCACGATAATGCACCTCAAAGCCATTCTTCTTCCAACTTAAAGTCGTCATGAGTTCATCCCATGTTGGCAATTTCACCTCAGGCAATTCAAACTGCACTAACTCAGACATATCTAATGAGTCTTTCCAAACTTCAAATCGAGTCGAAACGAGTAATAACGCAATACGTGTTAACAATTCACGTTTTTCTTCATCCATCTCCCCTGCTGCCTTCAAGAACTCTTGCACATAATGCATAAACTGTCCGTATAAATCATTAACCGTATCGATTCCAGCATTAAATAGTAGTTCAAAGAACACATTCCAGACCAATTCCAGTTCTTCATCGCTCACCGATTCTGTCCATTTCTTGAATGTTTGATCATTCAACTGACTATTTTTGGTTAATTTTTCCATCTTAATAAATTGACCGTCTTCAATCTCCCATGTCATGGCGCTATGTTGCATCGCACCGCTGGCATTACTTTTGACAATGACATACGGCACTTCGGATTCTAGCATTAATCCAACAAGTGAATCTTGTGGAATATAACGCATCGCTAATGGCACTATATTTTGATATCCTTTTGTTTCAAGTACAGAACGGTACAATCCAGGAGAATCAAAGCAGAAAATATCGACAATGCGCAGTTGCACGTCTTCTGCTTGAGTGGCCGCAGCATAAATGGCTAAGTTACCACCCTTTGAATGTCCTGAAATCATTAAGTCCCCACCCCATAAACTGGCTTGTTTGGCTAAATACTCCTTGGCATCCGTCTGAGCCGCAACAAGTGGTGAATACGTCATTAGGAAGTCTTCCTTCCAGCCAATCAGCGTTTCATCCGTCCCTCTAAAAATAACAAGTCTGACACTAGGTTCTACTTCCACCGTGACAGCTGCGAATTGTTTTGTTGTATCTTTATCCCAAACGCTTACCACACCGAAGAATTTCAACGATTGGAAACGAGATGCATCCGCAACGAGTTGCGATACCTCATGACGTTCTTCGGTTATCATCATTGGATTTTCGTCGACCAATTCTTGTTTGTGTTCCTTCATATATTCCGCGATATCTTTCACTGTGGCAAAAAGCTCACCATTCACATCGCTTGGAACGACTTTTTCAAGTGGTAAATATTCTAATTCCGTCAAAACTAATGCATCGATTTCAGAAAAGGCTCTTTCTTCAAATGAAACGTGCCCAAACTCTTTGATATAATCCAACATGTTTTTCATACGAAAATCCTCCGTTATTTTGAGTGAGTCCATTACTATTCTACTCTGTCATTATGGCACTTGCAACTCTTTTTCCTAAGGGGCAAAAAGCCGTCATTTTCTATAGAATTCCCCTTTTTTTCATGCTATACTACTGAAATGAAATTAAGGGGGTTGTTCTATGAAATTAGGATTTGATAGCGAAAAATACCTTGAAGAACAAAGTCAATACATTCTTCAACGTGTCAACGCTTATGACAAACTATACTTAGAGTTCGGAGGCAAATTAATCGGTGATTTCCACGCGATGCGCGTATTGCCAGGATTCGATCCAGACGGAAAAATCAAATTACTTCACCGCCTACGCGACCAAGCAGAGATTATTATCTGCGTGTACGCTGGTGATATCGAACAAAATAAAGTTCGCAGTGACCTTGGGATTACTTATGACCAAGATGTTCTTCGCTTAATGGACGACCTTCACTATTGGGACCTTAAAATCAATAGTGTCCTCATTACTCGTTATACAGGCCAACCTGCTGCAACACAATTTAAAAACTCCCTCGAACGTCGCGGCATTAAAGTGTATACGCACGGCTACACAGAAGGCTATCCAATGGACGTTGAAACCATCGTTAGTGACGCAGGATATGGCGCAAATGAATTTATCGAAACGACTCGCCCTCTTGTCGTCGTAACCGCTCCTGGTGCCAACAGCGGAAAACTAGCGACATGTTTAAGCCAGCTGTATCACGAAACCAAACGTGGTCGTCGTGCCGGCTATTCTAAATTCGAAACATTCCCTGTATGGAATTTACCATTGAACCACCCTGTGAACGTGGCCTATGAAGCAGCCACTGCAGACTTAGAAGATGTCAACATGATTGATACCTTCCACCTTGCAAAATACGGCGAAACAACCGTGAACTACAACCGAGACATCGAAGCCTTCCCACTTCTCCGTCGTATTTTGACGAAGATTTACGGCGACGCTCCCATCCCTTACAACTCTCCTACAGATATGGGCGTGAACCGTGTTGGATTTGCTATCACTGACGATGAAGTCGTTCGCGAAGCTTCAAACCAAGAAATCATCCGCCGTTACTACGCAGGCCAATGCGATTACAAACGCGGTATTGGAACACTTGAAGCCGCTCAACGTGGCAAGTACATCATGGAAGAAAGTGGACTCTCTCCACAAAACCGTCCAGTCGTAAAAGCCGCTCTTGAAAAAGAAGCCGATGCTAAAGTTCCTGTAGTAGCCTTACAACTTCCAAACGGCAAAATCATTACAGGAAAACAATCCGACACCATGACAGCCAGCGCAGCCTGCCTACTCAACTGCATTAAAGAATTAGCAGAAATTGGTGACTCCATCCATTTATTACCACCTGTGATTTTAAATGCGATTGGCCAACTCGGAAGCGACGTTCTAAAACACCAACGCCGCTCACTCGATAGCAAAGAAGTGCTCATCGCCCTCAGCATCTCAGCAGTCACTAACCCTGCCGCAGAAGCTGCTAAAAATCAATTACAAAATTTGCGCCACTTACAAGCACACAGCACCGTCATCCTTCAAAAAGCCGACGAAGAAACCTTCCGAAGCCTAGGAATCATGGTAACCTGCGAACCACAATTTGCTGGCACAAACCTTTACTACACAAACTAACCCCAAGCCCTCTCCA
>CAUVGI010000080.1:0-5805 GCA_963551375.1 uncultured Streptococcus sp.
TCAGCTTGGTAGAGCACTTGGTTTGGGACCAAGGGGTCGTAGGTTCGAATCCTGTATTCCCGATACGTAAACAAATGAGGAAGCTAGACATTGTGTCTAGCTTCTTTTTTTACCCAAAAATGCAAGATGATTGGCAAAAGGAAGTTTCTTTTGTATAATTAAAGTCAAATATAGTCAAGGTAAAAGGAGGAAGATGGATGCAAAATCAAAATCAAAATATGTCGGATTTGATCGAAAGTTACTTGAAGAATGTACTGCATAAGAATGAAACAGTTGAAATCAGACGCAGTGAGATTGCAGACCAATTCAATTGTGTTCCTTCCCAAATTAATTACGTGATTAATACCCGCTTTACGATTCAACAAGGGTATGTCGTTGAAAGTAAACGCGGTGGCGGTGGTTATATCCGCATTATGAAAGTAAATCTAGTGGACGAGATGGATGTCTTAAATGCTTTAGGAGAACTTGTTCCAGAAGAACTTTCAGAGCGCGAAGGCAATCATTTATTACAAAACTTATACGAAAATAAGCTGATCACGAAACGTGAGGCGCAAATGATGTCACTCATGATGGAGAAGGATACATTCCCTTCAAACGTGAAGAATTCTGCAGAGATTCGTAGTAATATGATGAAGAAATTAATCGACAATTTGAAATACCGTTAAAGAAGAAAGGAATAAACGCATGAGTGAAATTTTTACACCAAAAGCAAAGAGTGCGATGGTCTTGGCCGCAAGAGAAGCCATCCTGTTCAAACACCAAGCTGTTGGAACAGAGCACTTACTATTAGGATTAATCCTTGAACAAGAAGGCATCGCGGGAAATGTGCTACGTGCTGCAGGCTTAACTGCAGAAATCGTTCGTTCTGAAATCGAGTCACTCACAGGATACGGCTCAAACCGCAAGCAAATGGATCCGTACTTAATGCCTTATTCACCAAGAGCGAAGAAAGTGATTCTATCGGCTACTGATGAAGCGAAACGCCTTGAAGTACCACAAGTCGGAACAGAGCACTTACTATTAGCCTTGTTACGTGAGGAAGTATTAGCGACGAAGATTCTCCGTGATAACCAAATCGACCCTCAAGAGTTGATGAAAGAAATCTACGGTAAAATCGGAATTCAACCTTCAAACGCTGGTTCTAAGAGAAAAGCGCGCCAAGAGTCTTCCCAAGAAGGAACTCCTACATTAAACAGTTTAGCGCGTGACTTAACCGAATTAGCACGTGAAGGTAAAATTGACCCAGTTGTTGGTCGTGAAGACGAAGTACGCCGCATTATTCAAATCATCAGCCGTCGTACAAAAAATAACCCTGTCCTCGTTGGGGAACCAGGTGTTGGGAAGACAGCCATCGTTGAAGGCTTAGCACAACGCATGGTAAGCGGTGAAGTTCCAGAAGAAATCGCCGAGAAACGTCTTATGATGTTAGATATGGGTGCAGTAGTAGCCGGAACAAAATACCGTGGTGAGTTCGAAGAGCGCATGAAGAAAATCTTGGACGAAGTATACCGTGAACAAGATGTGATTCTCTTTATCGATGAGTTGCATACCCTTATCGGTGCAGGTGGGGCAGAAGGCTCTATAGACGCTTCAAATATCTTGAAACCAGCGCTTGCTCGTGGTGAAATCCAAGTTATCGGAGCGACTACGCTTGATGAATATCAAAAATATATCGAAAAAGACGCAGCCTTAGAACGTCGTTTTGCTTCTGTTCATGTGAATGAACCTAGCGCAGACGATACAGTCGAAATCTTAAAAGGTCTTCGCAAACGTTATGAAGACCATCATCGTGTGGAAATCACAGACACAGCGATTGAAGCAGCCGTTCAATTATCGGTTCGTTATATTACGTCTCGTAAATTACCAGATAAAGCCATCGATTTGATGGACGAAACAGCTGCAAAAGCCCGTCTGGACCGCAGTGGTAAACACTCACCGCTTCAAAAACTGGAAGCAGAAGTGGCAGAACTAGCAGTGAAGAAAGACGACGCTATTCGTGAGCAAAAATTCGAAGAAGCAGCTCGTTTACGCAAAAAAGAACAAGCCAAACGCGACAAGCTTGAAAAACTACGCCAAAAAGTAGAAGTCGAAGCTAAACAAGAATTCGTCGCAGCCATCACAGACGAAGATATCGCAGAAGTGGTATCGCAATGGACTGGAATTCCATTGAAACAAATGGAGAAAAAAGAAAGCGAACGTCTCGTGCATCTTGAAAAAGAATTGCACCAACGCGTCATCGGACAAGAAGAAGCTGTATCAGCGGTAGCTCGTTCGATTCGCCGTGCTCGTAGCGGATTGAAAGATCCAAAACGTCCAATCGGTTCATTCTTATTCCTTGGACCTACTGGGGTTGGTAAGACAGAGTTAGCGAAAACATTAGCGGAAGCGATGTTTGGCGATCAAGACGCACTCGTTCGTATCGATATGTCTGAGTACATGGAGAAACACGCGGTTAGCCGTTTAGTCGGTTCACCTCCAGGATATGTTGGATTCGATGAAGGCGGACAATTAACAGAGAAAATCCGTAATAAACCTTACTCTGTGATTCTGTTAGATGAAATCGAAAAAGCTCATCCAGATGTATTTAACATTCTGTTGCAAGTCTTAGACGACGGACATCTAACGGATTCGAAAGGACGTAAAGTTGACTTCAGAAATACGATTCTGATTATGACATCAAACCTTGGGGCAACGGCTCTAAGAGATGAAAAAGCAGTTGGATTCGGTGCCAAAACGGTACAACACGACCATACAGCAATGGAAAAACGAATCCGCGAAGAGTTGAAGAATGCGTTCCGTCCAGAGTTATTGAACCGTATTGATGAAATTATCGTCTTCCATAAATTGACGAAACCTGAATTACGTCAAATCGTTCAATTGATGACAAAAGACATTAAGACGCGTCTTGCAGAACTCAATATCGAATTGAAATTCACTTCAGGCGTTATCGACCTAATCGCAGAAGAAGGATTTGATCCAGAATACGGGGCACGTCCAATTCGTCGCGCGATTCAAAAGAAAATCGAAGACCCACTTAGTGAAGCACTTCTCAGTGGAGAAATTCGCTTCGGTCAAAAAGTGACAATCGGTTCTCAAAAAGGAAAAGTGACGATTAAAGAAACAAAAGTCGCTCCTAAAAAAGAAGCCGTTAAAGCATAAAAATCATAACGAAAACAGCCACTTCTATGTGAATAGAAGTGGCTATTTTTTAATAACTTTGTTTTTGTAAGAGTAGGTGGCAAAGCGTCAGGTCGTTCATGTCTTTGACGTTCAGCCCTGTTTGTTCTGCGAAACGGTCAATTCGATACTGCAAGGTGTTGCGGTGTAAGAAGAGTGTTTGGCTCGCCTTTGAGACATTTCCATGAGCGTCCCAGAGCGCTTCAATCAGTTCTTTTACGTCGTCTTCGCTTAATAAGAGAATCAACTCGTCGGCAATCGGTGCGATGTCGACCAAAGCGTTGGCAATCGCCCATAACATCACTGGCGCAAATTCCAAACTCGAGCGCTTGTGTGAATGCATTAAGTATTCCACGAAGAGAGCTTTTTCTGCTTGATAGAGAAGCGGCACAGAGCTTGACGTTGCCCAGCGGTTTCCGATAAAGAGTTGTAATTCCACGGCGAAGTCATCTTCGATTGCGGATTGCACTTCAAAGAGCGTGCTTGCTAGCGACGTTGCTACTTCCGGGTTTACAACCAGCGTGTAGTGATGGCGGAAGTTTTTGAAGGCGGCAAGGGTCCCAACCGTTAAGTTCTCGACGAACTCCAACCAGTCTTTTTCTTGAAAGACGCCTTCTTGCTTAGGAAATACCGCCAAGTGTACGCATTGGATATACGCAGTCGGGGTTGGCAATGTGCCTTTTCCTTCCAAGTACGCAAGCCAAGGATGCGTTGGGATTGAAGATTTTGTCGGTTGTGTATTTAAGGTTTCGATGAGGAATCGTTCGCGCTCAGTTAAGCTCGATTCTAAGAGATAAATCACTTCACCGTTCAGCGTTACAGGAACAGCGTTTTGACCGTTTTCTCCAAGAAGAGCGTCCGGGAACAATTCTTTCCAAGTCTTTTTCATAAGAACTCCTTTTTTGAAAAGTGTTTGCCTCTTAAGTATACACGTTGTTGCCTAGAGAATAAAGGTTCTTATACTATGATTTTATAAAGAAATTCGGTAGAATAGGACATATAGTCAATATAAGGGGGATACGAAATGTCAACAGAATGGTCATTAAAAGAAATTTACCCTTCATTTGAAAGTGAAGAGTTTCAACGTGACTTTGAACGTTTTTCAAACTTTAGAGAGGTATTCAACGGCTTAACGCTCGAAGATAACTTAGAGTCCATCAAAGCGGCAATTGCGACCTTAGAAGAGTTCAGCGTCTTAAGCAGCCGTCTTGGAAACTACATTAATTTAACATTAACAGCCAACACAACAGACGAAACAGCGAATAAATACCGTACCTTATTCGGTAATGCGTATGCTGCGTTAAACAGTGCGTATACAAAAGTCTACAAATTTATCGGAAGCGTGGAAACTGATATCACAGCTGACGAAAATCTAAAAGACTACGAATTCTACTTTGCAGAAGCAAAACAACAATACAAACATCTATTATCTGATGAATTAGAAGATGTGATTGCGAAATTCTCTATCAGCGGTGGAGACGGTTGGGAACAACTCTTCGAAGCGATGACTTCAGGCGTTGAAGGCGAATTTAAAGGCGAAAAAGTAACGCTTAGCGAAATTCGTAATATGGCGTATGATGCGGATGCAGCGGTTCGTAAAGAAGCGTACGAAACAGAATTGAAGATGTACGATACGATTAAAGAACCAATCGCATTTGCCTTAAACAATATTAAACAACAAGTATTAACAGAAACAAGCTTACGTGGATTCGAATCTCCACTTGCGCAAACATTAGAAGCATCTCGTATGTCTCCTAAAACATTGGATGCCCTTCTTGAAGCGATTCGCGAATATTTACCACAATTCCGCGCTTACTTGAAACATAAAGCAGCGCTCTTAGGTCATGAAAATGGATTACCATTCTACGACTTATTTGCACCAATCGGAGAAAGCTCACGTCGTTTCACAATCGAAGAGTCGAAAGAATTCTTATTAGAAAACTTCAAAGGCTTCTCAGAAGATTTAGCACAGATGACAAAAGAAGCTTACGAAAACAACTACATCGACTTCTTACCACGTAAAGGAAAAGTGGGGGGCGCGTTCTGTAGCAACCTACCGTTCATCAAACAATCACGTATCTTAACAAACTTCTCTGGTTCATTAAGCGACGTTGTAACAATTGCGCACGAATTAGGACATGCGTACCACGGTTTACACATCGAAAACCACCGTGTATTAAACCAAGAGTACTCAATGCCTGTTGCTGAAACGGCGTCAACATTCAACGAAAATATCGTGATGAACACCGTGATTAACGAAGCGAGCGATGCTGAAAAAGTAGCGTTATTGGAATCACAATTACAAGATACAACACAAATCATCGTGGACATCTACTCACGTTACTTATTCGAATCAGCAGTATTTGAAAACCGCGAAAAGAGCTTCATGTTCTCGAAAGATTTAGAACAATTAATGTTGGATGCGCAAAAAGAAGCATACGGCGACGGATTAGATCCAGACGCAATGCATCCATATATGTGGGCTTGCAAACCGCACTACTACAGCAGCGGCTTAAGCTTCTACAACTTCCCATACGCATTCGGAGGATTGTTCTCTAAAGGCTTATATGCCATCTATCAAGAGCAACCTGAAGGATTCGTTGAGAAATATCAAGAGTTATTGCGTGC
>CAUVGI010000081.1:0-5646 GCA_963551375.1 uncultured Streptococcus sp.
GCTTGAATCATTCCGTAATGAACTGATAAATTTTTAACTTCTAACATCTACTCACCTCCTAAGTACGCTTTAATAACTGCAGGATTTTGTTTAATTTCTTCTGGAGTTCCTTCTGCAAGCAGTCTTCCATATTCCAACACGTAAATGCGTTGGCAGATTTTCATGACAAGCGACATATCGTGCTCGATTAATACGACTGTTAAATCAAACTCTGTTTGAATTTTAGCAATCAATTCTGTTAATTGAGCTGTTTCTTGAGGATTCATCCCTGCTGCCGGCTCATCTAAGAATAAGATTTTTGGTTTTGTCGCTAAGGCACGAACGATTTCTAGTTCACGTTGTTGCCCGTATGCTAAGTTTTTCGCCTTTTCATCTTTAAGTGAATCCAAGTTGAAAATCTTTAGCAATTCCACTGCTTCTTCGCGCATTTTTGCTTCTGTATCATAGTATTTTTTCGTACGGAATAATGTTGAGAACAATGAATCACTCGAGTGTGCGTGCATGGCAATCATTACATTTTCTAGTACTGATAAGTCTTTAAATAAGCGAATATTTTGGAAAGTACGCGCCATCCCTAAGCTTGTACGCTTGTAAGGTGGTAGTCCATTTAAGTTTTTCAACTGTCCGTCTACTTCTAAGCTAACGGTTCCTTCTGTTGGCTCATAAACCCCTGTTAACAAGTTGAAGAAAGTCGTTTTCCCAGCCCCGTTTGGCCCGATAAGTCCGATTAACTCGCCCTTGTTTACTTTCATCGAAACGTTAGAAACAGCAGAAAGTCCGCCAAAGTTTTTTGTTAGTCCATTAACTTCTAATAACATTACTTCCCACTCTCCTTTGTTTCTTTCTTCTTAGAAAACTTGAAGTATCCTAGTTTGAATTCCCAAGTCCCAAGCAATCCACCTGGACGGAAAATCATAATTAAGATTAACGCTACCGCATAGATAATCATACGTAATTGTCCGAATGGTTGTAGGACAAGGTTGATGATTCCAAGTAATACGGCTGCCACGAATGAACCCGTGAAGCTTCCGATACCACCGAATACCACGATGATTAATACATCGATTGATTTCATGAACGTGAAGTCACTTGGAGTTACCGCTCCAAGCGTTGTAGCAGAAAGTGTTCCGCCGATACTTGCAGTGGCTGCTCCTAATACGAAGGCCAAGATTTTATATTTTGTGACTTGAACCCCCATTGATTCCGCAGCGATTTCGTCTTGTAGTACCGCGTAAGTGGCACGACCTGCACTACTGAATGTGTAGTTCAAGATTAAGATTGTTGTTAATACAAGAGCGATATACGTAATCGTCCATGTGTTTGTCAAAGGCACCCCGCTGATACCAGCGGCACCGTTTGTGATTTTCATGTTTGTCACGGCTACGCGGATGATTTCCGCAACCCCTAGAGTCGCAATCGCTAAATAGTCCCCTTTTAAACGAAGCGTTGGTAATCCAACAAGGAACGCGACGATAACAGAGATGACTACTCCGACTGCCATCCCAGCAAATAATCCAGGAAGACCGTTCATCATTTTCCCAAGAATCGCACCGCTATAAGAACCAATCGCGATAAATCCGGCATGCCCTAGTGAGAATTGACCGGCAACCCCAAGAATCAGGTTCAATCCAACGGCGTAGATAATATTGATCATGATATTAATGAAGGTACTTTCGTAGTAGAAGTTAATGACTCCTGTTTGTACAAGTACGAAAAGAAGAGCGTACATTCCTAATGCGAACAGCGTCCAACGAATATTCTTTTTATGAAATCTTTGCATCTTCTTCACCTACACTTTCTCTCTGACATTTTTACCAAACAATCCAGCTGGTAACACGATTAAAATAATGAATAACAGGAAGTAAACGACTCCGTCACGGTATGGTGAGTACCCGAAGAAGCTTACCATTGTTTCTAATAGACCGATGAGGTACCCACCGACCATGGCCCCAGGAATGCTACCGATACCACCAAGTACGGCCGCAACGAAGGCTTTTAGTCCGACGGTAATCCCCATTGTTGTTGAAATCGTATTGTAGTACACCCCAACAAGAACACCGGCAATCCCGGCAAGCGCTGAACCGAGCGCAAATGTAAAGGAAATCACTCCGTCTACGTCAATCCCCATGAGTTGAGCTGCTTGCTCATCAACGGCAACCGCACGCATGGCTTTCCCCATTTTTGTATAACGAACGATAAATTGTAATAACGCCATTAAGACAACGGTCACTCCGAAAATCAAAATTTGTTTTCCGTTGACTGAAACGTCTCCGAATAATGTGATGGTTTCAGTTCCGAAGTCTGAAGGAAACGGACGAGATTCCGCTCCAAAGAAATAACTCATTGCATTTTCTAATAGGTATGACACCCCAATCGCCGTAATCAACGCGGCTACACGAGTCGAATTACGAAGCGGCTTGTACGCCACACGTTCAATCACAACCCCTAAGACCGCACAGGCAACCATTGCTACTAAGAGTGCTACGAATACATTCATCTTCAATACCATTACGGCAAAATATCCAATGAACGCCCCCATCATATACACATCACCATGTGCGAAGTTAATGAGCTTAATTGTCCCATAAACCATGGTATATCCAAGCGCAATCAACGCGTAAATACTTCCGACTGCAAGCCCGTTTACCAATTGTTGCATTAACAACTCCATATATTTTCTCCTTTCCAATCTATCCTTATCTAGCGGAAAAGAGAGGCGGAAGTCCCCTTCGTGCCTCTCTTAAAAAATACTGTTAAAACTTAATTAGTCAGCTGAGTACTCTTGAGCACTTACTTCTTGTCCGTTTTGGAACTCGATGACTACTGCTGATTTCACTGGTGTGTGGTCTGCACCCATTGAGAATGTACCTGTGACACCATCGAAGTCTTTTGTTTCTGCTAAAGCTTTTGTGATTGCTTGAGGATCAGTTGATCCTGCTTTTTCGATAGCTTTCATTAACAATTGAGTGGCATCATAACTTAAAGCGGCGAAAGTATCTGGGTTTGCACCATATTTTTCTTTGTACGCTTTAACGAACGCTTGAACGTCTGTATCATCACTTAATGTTGAGAAGTGTGATGTGTAGTAAACGTTAGAAAGATTTGAGCTATTACCTGCTAATGCTGCTAACTTGTCACTTGAAAGTCCGTCCCCACCAACGATTGGTTGAGTGATACCCATTTCACGTGCTTGTTTGATGATTAGACCAACTTCTTCGTAGTAACCAGGAACATATAATACATCGAAGTCTTTAGATTTCAATGTTGTTAAGACTGCTTGGAAGTCTGTGTCTTTTGATTGGTAGTATTCACGAGTGACAACTGTTCCACCAATCTTGCTGTCAGTGTAAGTTTTTTCAAAGGCATCTGCTAACCCTTTAGAGTAGTCATTACCTGTATCTTGTAAGATAGCTACTTTAGCATTTCCGAATTTCTTGTGTACGAAGTTCGCTCCTACAACCCCTTGGTAGCTGTCAGAGAAACATACACGGTAGATGTATTCATATACTGAAGATGCATCTTCTGCGTTTTTCAATGTTACGCCGTCCCCTGTTGTTGCTGGGAAGACTGTTGGGATTTTTGCTTGTTCATTTACTGGGATTGATACTGAAGCATCCCCTGTTGTTGCTGGTCCGACTACGCCGACCACTTTTTCAGAAGCTAATTTCTTCGCTACTGAAGCTACTTCTGTTTTGTCTGATTTGTTATCGTATGAAACGTATTTTAATTCCTTATCTAATAACTTCCCTTTTTGTTCAACGGCTAATTGAGCACCGTTGTTCATAGAAGAACCGTAAGTCGCTACGTTCCCTGTTAACTCGAAGTTCCCTCCGATTTTGACTGTATTACTATCTGCTGCGTTTCCACAACCTGCTAAAATTGCTGCAACCACAACGCCTAATGTGAATTTCTTTAATTTCATAAGATCCCTCTTTTCATGGATGAATTTTTCAACTTGAGAGTAGTATATAATATTCTGACAATTCATGCAATATAAATCTATAATTTTTTTGAAAAAATATTTTGTTTACATTTTTATTGTTTTCATTTTCACGATTCTTAGAACTATTTTCTTTTTTTCTAGTTAGAAATAGGTACTATTTACACCTAAAGTGTGATATATTGTAGTTTAGCAATTTAGTGTGTGACACAACTAACAAGAAAAGGGAGAAAGAAATGAGAGCATTACTTTCAAAAAATCAAAACCGACAAATTGATATTGTCGACTATTTAGTTCAAGCAAACGGCTGGGTTCATATCGACGAACTCGCAAAAACTTTTAAAGTCTCTACTCGTGCCATCAAAATCGACCTCGCATTTTTACGCGATAAAATTGATGGACTCGACATCCTCTTCTCAACGAATGGGGTGCGTATCGAATTGCCAGAGAACTTAAGTACCGAAGTCGTTTATCCTTATTATTATTCACATTCTATTTGCTACGAAATTCTGGAACAATTATTCTTACACGAAGAAACCACTGTTACAGAAATGACACAAAAACTGTTCATTACGACTTCAACATTGAATCGTTACATTCAAAAAATCAATACTAGTTTAAAGAAAAAATTCGATTTCCAAATCTCGAAGAAAAACTTGCAATTTATTGGAAACGAACAAGACATTCGCTTCTTCTTCGTTCAATACTTTGCTGAAAAAACTGGCTTCTTCGAATGGCCATTCGACTTTGTAGACGAAGCTTCTCTAGAAAAAATTCTAGTAGACCTCTTCAAGTCTTCGAACTTCCCACAAAGCTTTGAAGGATACCGTGTCTTCAAGATGATTTTCACGGTTAACTTCTTCCGATCTTATCAAGGGCATTTCGTACAAAACTTCGAAAGCAAAGATAAATTCTATGATTATTACAATCAATTAGACGGCCTAGACGAAATCGTAGAGCAATTCGTCAAAGAAACAGGAATCATGGTCACTCCAGAAATCCTGGAACAATCCTTCTCGATTTTCTTACAACCGCACTTCTTCTTGACTGTTGAAGAGTTCTCAGCAGCACGTCAAGAAAACGTCCGTGACCGCCTATCCTTCGATACATTAGTCACGAACATCCAAAGTCTTGAAAAACGCTACGGCTTGAAATGCGAAAACTATGATTTACTATTGTGGCACTTACATAACACGTCTCAATTAGAGCGTATCGAAGTGCACTCAGACTTTATCTTATTCGATAAGAAGAAACTATTGATGAACTTCTTCAAATCACTTTCGCCTGAGTTCTACAATGATGTTGCAGCGCTTCTGGAACAATACCAACACGAAATCAAGAACGTGAAACGTCAACGTAACATCTCGCACTTGATTTACACGTTCTACACGCACTGGGAAGGTCTTGTTGCTCAGTTGCAAGCGAAACAAGAGAAAATCAAAGTATTGATCTTAAACGATTTCGATGAATACTATCCAAAATTCTTGGCATCGTATTTAGAACACAACGCGGCAAACCGCTTCGAGTATCATACGTATGACCAGCTTGAAATTTCGTTAGATATTTTAGAAAAATCAGATTACAAGATTATTTTGAGCAACTTTGCTCTTCCTGAAATTAAAGGGAAAACGGTGATCTGCTCGCATGATTTGAGTATGATTGACCTCGTAAACGAGTTGAATAAACAATAGAAAGATGCCCCTGCA
>CAUVGI010000082.1:0-5596 GCA_963551375.1 uncultured Streptococcus sp.
TTTTTTTGTGCTCAAAAACGGGATAACTGTCCACAATAAAAAGCTTTCATAAATTTTACTTTTTCAGTTTTCAGTTTCTAAAAAACATGGTAGAATAGAATGTATTGAAGTAAAAGAAAAACTGGAGGATTCGTCATGATCGATGTTATTGACTTAAACAAAGTATTCGATAACGGCTTTGAAGCATTAAAGTCAGTAAATTTCTCAATTGAACAAGGAGACTTAGTATGTTTACTAGGACCTAGTGGTTGCGGGAAATCAACAATTTTAAACTTAATCGCAGGATTATTAACACCAACAGGAGGAGACATCCAATTTAAAGGATCATCAGTTGTTACGACAGAACCTAAAGACCGTAACATCGGATTCGTATTCCAAAACTATGCGCTATATCCGCATATGACAGTGTTAGAGAACATCATGTTCCCACTGACAGTTGGTAAAAACAAAATCTCTAAAGAAGAAGCTCAAAAAATTGCAGAAGAATATATGCAATTAACAAACATTGAAGAGTTAGCAGGTAAAAAACCTGGTACTTTATCAGGGGGACAACAACAACGTGTGGCCATCACTCGTGCGCTTGTTCAAAAACCTGAAGTACTTCTACTTGATGAACCATTAAGTAACTTGGACGCTCGTTTACGTTTGAAAATCCGTGAAGAAATCCGTCGTCTTGTAAAAGAAGTAGGAATCACAACAATCTTCGTAACGCACGACCAAGAAGAAGCTTTATCAATCTCAGATAAAATCATTCTTTTAAACGAAGGGTACATTCAACAACATGATGACCCACAAAACTTATACCTAGAACCAAGTAACTTATTCGTTGCGAAGTTCATCGGTAACCCAATCATCAACATTACAGAAGTGGAAATTAAAGACGGCGTGATTACTCACCCAGCATTCAACTTACCAACTTCTGAATTATCACAAGACCGCAAACGTCAAGAATTAGCAGATGGTCACTACTACTTAGGAATGCGTCCTGAAGACGTGGTTCCAGTAGCTGAAGGTGAACAAGGGCTATTCTCAACAACTATTAGCGGCGTAGAATTAATTGGACGTGAACGTATTCTTCACTTCCCATTAGGCGAACAATTCTTGAAATCAATTGTAAGTGTGGAACATAAGATTGAAGAAGGAGACACACTTTCATTCCAATTACTAAAACACAAAATCTTCTTATTCGATAAAGATGGAGCGCGTGTTTACTAATGAGAAAATATAATCCAGAGAACCAACCTAAAGCTTGGTTATTCCTTCTCCCATCTTTAGGAGTGATTCTTCTCTTTAACATTTATCCATTACTTCGTTCGTTCTGGATGAGTTTCCAAAAAGGGTCACTATTAAAATTACAATACACTGGTTTAGACAACTACCAAAAAGTAATTGCGGACCCTGTATTCCATAAAGCGTTACTCAACACAGCACTGTATGCATTCGCAGTAGTGCCAGTAGCGTTATTAATCTCAGTCATCATTGCATGGATTATTTTCGAGAAGATTAAACGTAAAAGCTTCTTCGAAACAATCTTCTTCATGCCTTACGTTACAAGTACAATCGCTATCGGGATTGTGTTCCGTTACTTCTTCAATGGGGACTACGGAATTATCAACTTCTTCCTTGGCTTGATTGGGATTCCAGCCGTGAACTGGTTGGATAACGTAAACATGAGTATGCCAACACTGATTATCTTCGGGGTTTGGACAAGTTTAGCGTTCAATATCATCATCCTCTTAGCAGGATTACGTAATATTGATCCTGAGCATTTCAAAATTGCGAAAATGTTTGGTGCGACAGACCGAGAAATCTTCTGGCGTATTACATTCCCGCAATTAGTTCCAACAATTGCCTTCCTTTCAACGGTTAACTTAATCGGGGCATTCAAAGTGTATACACAAGTGTATGCATTATTTGGCGGAACTGCTGGTCCAGCAAACTCAGCAATAACAGCTGTGTACTATATTTACGACAAGTTCCATGTGGCAGGAAGACCAGGGGTTGCCATGGCAGCAACTGTAATCTTGTTTGCAATCATTCTTTTTGCAACATTCCTCCAAAACAAATTCTTGAGAAAGGCGGAGGGATAAGAAGATGAAAAAAGTTTTTAACGTATTTTCAATCACGCTTTTAATTTTCTTAGCGTTGATTACAGTATTCCCATTCATTTACATGGTGTTGACCGGGTTAATGACATACGCAGAAGCGACAAGTATTCCACCGTCATTCATCCCAAGCGAATTCAAATTTAGTAACTACTTAGAAGTATTTAGCCGTGCGCCATTCCTACGTTACTTCGGAAACACTTTATTCGTGTCTCTATTTACAACAGTGGCAACAGTAATTACTTCATTACTAGCAGCCTTTGCCGTAACAAGCTTACAGTTCAAAGGGAAAAACATCGTAATGATGATTTTAGTTTCTCTATTAATGGTTCCTTACGAATCAATCATCTTTACAAACTACCAAACAATCGCTCAATTAGGGTTATTAAACACTTATCTAGCGTTAATCATTCCGTTCTTAACAAGTATCTTCTATATTTACTACTTGAACGGATACTTAAAAGGAATCCCAAGTACATTCTACAAAGCCGCTAAAATTGATGGTGCGAGTGATTTAGAATACATCCGCCGTATTTTAGTGCCAATGTGTAAACCAGCATTGGTAACAGTAGGGATTTTAACATTCATCCAAAGCTGGAATTCATTCCTATGGCCATTATTGGTTACAAACACGAAAGAATTCCGTCTATTAAACAACGGACTTTCTGCCTTCACGACAGAATCCGGAAGTGATGTTCACTTACAAATGGCCGCAGCAACTCTAACGGTTATCCCAATTCTGTTAATTTACTTTGTATTCAGAAAAGAAATTATTAGAGGGGTTGCGAAGAATGGTATCAAAGGATAAAACATCGATTACCTTTCATAGCGGTATTTTAACGATTGGTGGAACGGTCATCGAAGTAGCCTATAAAGATAGTCATATCTTTTTCGACTTCGGGACTGAGTTTTTACCAGAATTAGAATTGCCCGATGAATCGGTGCAAACACTCACAGATCATAAAGTGATTCCACATTTAAAAAATATGTACGATGCACGTATCCCTTACAAATACGAAGGGGATGAAGATAAAGACTATGCCAATACGGCGGTCTTTATCTCACATGCGCATTTGGATCATACAAGAATGTTGAATTATTTAGACCCAAGTATTCCTTTATATACATTGAAGGAAACAAAAATGATTGTAAATTCGCTCAACCGCAATGGTGTATTCTTACTACCATCGCCGTTTGAAGACGATACATTTACAAGAGAGATGATTGGGTTAGATGCAGGCGATGTGATTAAAGTTGGAGAAATCGAAGTAGAAATCGTGCGTGTCGACCATGATGCGTATGGGGCTGCTGCTTTAATCATTAAAACACCTGGACATCATATTACGTATACAGGGGACTTACGACTTCACGGGCATAACGCTGAAGATACAATTGAGTTTTGTAAGAAGGCAAAACATACGGACATCTTAATGATGGAAGGTGTATCGATTAGCTTCGGGGACCGTAAAGAGGTTGAAGACGAAATTAAACCTGAAAACGAGGAAGATGTGATTCGTCATATCGCTCGCCTCGAACAAGAAAATCCAAATCGACAAATCACATTTAATGGCTATCCAGCGAATGTGCGTCGTTTTGAAAAAATCGTCGAAGGAACAAGCCGTACCGTTGTTCTTGAAGCAACGATGGCCGCACTTCTTAAAGAAGTATTCCAAAAGGATGCTCATTACTACTATAGAGACGGGGCTCCAAAACTCGACGAACTTGATCCTACTTTGGAAATTTCATATCAAACGTTGTTAGAGGATACTTCGAAGTACCTATGGCAAGCAGTCGACCATTTCGAACGTTTGCAAGAGGGAAGCTTATACATCCACAGCGATGCGCAGCCTTTGGGGGACTTTGATCCGAACTATCAACCGTTTCTAGATTTATTGGCGGAAAAACACATTGAGTTTGTACGCCTATCTTGCTCAGGTCACGCAAAACCGGACGACTTAGACCGCATTATTGCGATGATTGAGCCTAAATGTTTGGTTCCAATTCATACGTTAAAACCAGAACTTCTGGTGAATCCGTATGGTGACAGAATATTGCCGTACCGCGGCGAAAAAATTGTGTTGTAAAAACTATATAACAAAAGGAGAAGAAAAATGAAATTCAAATCTTTAGTAAAAGCGACACTAGCAACAGCATCAGTTGTGGCGTTAACAGCGTGTGGAGCTAACTCATCAAACAACGGCTCTTCACAACAAGCTGAAACTAAAAAAGACATCGTAACAGAGGTTAAATCAGAAACTACAATCACTTTCTGGCATGCTATGAACGGTCAGCAGGAAAAAGCTCTTCAAAAATTAACAGAAGACTTCATGAAAGCTAACCCAAATATCAAAGTAGAGTTACAAAACCAATCTCAATACAAAGATTTACAAGCAAAAATTAACGCAACTTTAACTTCACCAAAAGACTTACCAACAATCACTCAAGCATATCCAAACTGGTTATACAATGCTGCTGAGCAAGATGCATTGGTAGACTTCAAACCATATATTGAAAACGAAACAATCGGATTCAAGAAAGGTGAAGAAATCCGTCCAGAATTAATGGAAGGTGCTAAAATCAAAGGAGTACAATACGGTATTCCATTCAACAAATCTACAGAAGTATTATTCTACAATGCAGATTTATTGAAACAATACGGTGTTAAAGTTCCAACTACTTTAGATGAATTAAAAGAAGCAGCTAAAACAATTTACGAAAAATCTAACCACGAAGTTGTTGGTGCTGGTTTCGACTCATTAAACAACTACTATGCAATTGGTATGAAGAACAAAGGCATTGACTTCACTAAAGAATTAGACTTCGCAAGTGACGCTTCAAAAGAAGTTGTTAAATACTATGCAGACGGAATCCGTGATGGATACTTCCGTACTGCTGGTTCAGATAAATACTTATCAGCACCATTCCAAAACAAAAAAGTAGCTATGTATGTTGGTTCAACAGCTGGTGAATCATTCGTAGCTAAAGGTGCTAAAGAAGCTGGTTTCGAATATGGAGTAGCTGTTCGTCCTGAAAAATACGACCTACAACAAGGTACTGATATTTACATGTTCGAAGGTTCTACAACTGAAGAACAACGTACAGCAGCATTCTTATACTTGAAATTCTTATCTTCAGCTGAATCTCAATTATACTGGGCACAACAAACTGGTTACATGCCAACAGTTGCTTCAGTGTTAGAACAAGATGCATACAAGAATTCAGGTTCTAAAGTTCCTAAAATCTTAGCAGATGCTACTAAGAATTTATTCTCAATTCCTGTAGTTGAAAACTCTGATCCTGCATACTCAGAAGTTCGTACGATTTTAGAAAAAATCTTCAAGACTGAAAATGGAAATGTAGATCAATTAGTTACAGATTCTAAAGCACAATTTGATGCTGCGTGGAATCAATAATCACATATAAGTTCATTCACAACACAATCACAACGAAAGCCTGGGGAATTTTCCTCAGGCTTTTTGTGTGGGATGCGG
>CAUVGI010000083.1:0-5508 GCA_963551375.1 uncultured Streptococcus sp.
ACAAAACGCTTTGATCATATTAATTTCCTCCAACTTTCGTATCTTCTTCTACCACTTCGAAATTGCCGATAACGGTAATCATATCTTTACCAAGTTCAATTTCTTCATGGCCTACAGTCACACCGCTTTTTACAACCGTGCCTTCTGCAATAATTGAGTTCACAACTGTTGCGCCCTCTTCAATGACCGCATTCTGCATGATGATACTTCCAAGGACTTTAGAATTTTGAGCAATCGATACTCCAGACGATACAATTGATTCATGGACTTTTCCTAGTACAATTGTTCCATCTGAAATCATTGATTCAGTCACTTCGGCGCTCTCTCCGATATATTGAGGAAGTCTGCCTTCGTGGCGATAGTAAATCTTCCAAGTTTTATCAGAAATATTAAAGTCTTCTCTTCGTTTGATTAAGTCCATGTTTGCTTCCCATAGACTTTCGATAGTACCTACGTCTTTCCAATATCCTGCAAATGGGTAAGCGTAAATACGACGGTCTTCTTCAAGTAACATTGGAATAATGTTTTTACCGAAGTCTTTTTCACTTTCTGGATTTTCTTCATCACGAATTAAATACTCTTTAAGTACTTTCCAGTTAAAGATGTAAATCCCCATCGACGCTTTTGTTGAAACCGGATGTTCAGGTTTTTCCAAAAATTCTACGATGCGTAAATCATCATCCGTATTTAAAATACCGAAACGACTTGCTTCTTCTAGTGGGACATTAATATGAGCAACCGTCAAGTCTGCTTTTTTCTCTTTATGGAATTCAAGCATCTTGTTGTAGTTCATTTTATAAATGTGGTCCCCAGATAAGATTAATACGTACTCTGGATCATACTGCTCGATATACTTAATATTTTGATAAATAGCATTGGCAGTCCCTTTATACCATTCCCCTGTTTTTCCAGCTGTATATGGAGGAAGAATTGTTAACCCTCCGTCTACACGGTCTAAGTCCCAAGGGTTCCCATTCCCCATGTAAGAGTTCAACTCAAGAGGCATAAACTGAGTTAACACCCCAACAGTAGAAATCCCTGAATTTGCGCAATTTGAGAGAGGAAAATCGATGATACGATACTTCCCACCAAAAGGAACAGCTGGTTTCGCCATATCCTTTGTTAGTACTTGCAAGCGAGTTCCTTGTCCGCCTGCGAGTAGCATTGCTACGATTTCTTGCTTTCTTGCCATACGTCCAACCTCCGATTATTGATTGTTAATGATATACAGTGTAGAAAACGGTGGTACATTCACCGCGAGTGTATAATCAAATCCTTTATGTGGTTGCGTAACTGTATGAAGTCCACGATTAACCACTCCAGATCCGTTATACTTTTTAGCGTCAGAGTTGAGAGCAACTTTATAGCTTCCCCATTTCGAAACGCCAATTTCATAGTTCTTAATATAGTTCCCTGAGAAGTTTGAGATAACAATCACTGAATCTCCTTTAGAATTCATTCTTGAGAAGACAAAGCAGTTATTCCAAACATCTTCCACCTCATGCCATCTAAATCCTGTCCAGCCTCCGTCAAGGTGCCACAGTTCTGAATGCTTCTTGTAGAAGGCGTTTAAATCTTTCACATAGCGATGAGTCGCATCATGAATAGGATATTTGAGTAAGAACCAATCTAATTCACGCTCTTCATTCCACTCAATCATTTGTGGAATTTCATTTCCCATGAAGTTTAATTTCTTACCAGGGTGAGCCATCATATAGCCCATGAAAGCTCGATAGTTAGAAAACTTGTCTTCATAAGAAACAGACGCTTTATCTAGTAACGATTTCTTTCCGTGAACGACTTCATCATGAGAAATCGGTAAAATATAGTTTTCAGAGAAGGCGTACATCATCGAGAACGTAAATTGATTATGGATGCCACCTCTAAATAGAGGATCTTTCTCTAAGTAATCTAGAGAGTCATTCATCCAACCCATATTCCATTTGAAGTGGAATCCGAGTCCTCCTTCTTCTACTGGTTTGGTAACCCCAGCGAAAGCAGTAGACTCTTCAGCAATCATCATGACACCTGGATATTCATTACGTACATAATCATTCAGAGATTGAATAAATCGAATCGCTTCTAGGTTTTCAAATCCTCCATAAATATTACGAGCTGATTCTTCTTCACTTCTGCAATAGTTATAGAACAACATTGAACTTACAGCATCCACGCGAAGTCCGTCGATGTGGAATTTTTCAAGCCAAAATACTGCACTTGAATACAAGAATGAAACCACTTCTGTCTTGCCGTAATCAAATGCTCTCGTTCCCCATCCTTTATGTTCTTGGATACGAGGGTCACCGTATTCATAGCAAGGTGTGCCATCAAATTCATATAACCCAAAAGCGTCTTTTGTAAAATGCCCTGGTACCCAGTCTAAGATAATTCCGATACCTGACCTATGACATTCATCCACAAAATACATAAAGTCTTCTGGAGTTCCAAATCTTGAAGTCGCTGCGAAAAATCCTGTCACTTGATATCCCCATGACTTATCGTATGGATATTCCGTAATTGGCAATAATTCAATATGCGTGTAGTTCATCTCTTTCACATAAGGAATTAATATATCCACTAATTCGCGATAAGAATAGGGATTGCCATTCTCCTTCTTCTTGAAGGAACCTAGCTCAACTTCATAAATGTTTAACGGTAATTGATAAGGGACGGTTCTTTGTTTCATCCACTTTTCGTCTGACCATTGGAATTCAGGGAAATCGTATACTTTAGATGCTGTTTTCGGTCTTGTTTCCGCATGGCGTGCATATGGATCTGCTTTCCATAACCAATCTCCGTGTTGCGGAACAATCACATATTTATAAGCATCGTACTCTTTTACATTTGGAATTGTGATTTCATAAATCCCATTTTGATTAATACGCTCCATCTTGTAATCAGTTGGTCTCCATTCACAGAAATCCCCCGTTACATAGACTTCTTTTGCGTTTGGAGCCCACACGCGGAATGTACATTCGTTGTCACCTAAGAAACTTCCAAGGAAATCATAACTATGAAAATTCCTTCCTTCATGAAATAAATATTCTGCTAGTTGTTGCACTAAGCCATCACTCCTTTACGCATTCGCTCACAAAAATAAAATAAGCGTTTTCATAGTTGGGATAAAAAATTAGAGAAGGTTGATTTTGAAACATTTCTCTTGTTTAAATTATAACATATTTCTTAAATTTTCACAGTGGGTTTCATGAATTTTCTTAAAAATTTTTGTTTAATTCTCTGTACTTTTCATGAAACCCGTTTTGGTATCACTTTTCACTACTTTATATTACAATGAACATAGATTGACAAAAAAAGGGGCCTATTATGATTTTCTATCACTCACTAAAAAATAAGTATCCTTCAGGATCAGTGACGGATAACCAAACTATTTTTATACAAGTTAAAGTTACGAAAGAGACTCACCTCTCTTCTATCCAATTAGTACTAAAAGAAGATTTAACGCAAACAACAAGCATCTATCATCCAAGTCGTTCTACGATTGAAGCAGATGCGACTTTATTCTCATTTGAAATTTCACCGTTACATTCAGGACTATATTTCTACTATTTTGAAGTTCGTTCTGAAATCGGTACTTACTTCCTTAGCAACCATGAATTCCATGCAGTTCCTGTTCTGAACTATCATGAAATTAACAGTTGGCAATTAACGGTTTACGAAGAACAATTTACGACTCCAGAATGGTTTAAGGGTGGGATTATGTATCAAATCTTCCCAGACCGTTTTAAGAGAAGCGAGAAATATAAAGCGAAAAAAGCAGCCAATGAAGAGATTCGTTACCGTCATGATGAGTGGGACGAATTGCCTCAATCAAGTATCACACATGAAAATTACAAAGCGCAGGATTTCTATCTTGGGAATTTAAAAGGAATCGAAGAAGAACTCGAACACTTCAAAGCCTTAAATGTAAATTGTATTTACTTAAATCCAATTATGGAAAGTCCGGATAACCACCGCTACTCCACTGCGGATTATTTCAATGTGGATCCATATTTAGGAACAAATGAAGACTTTAAAAAACTATGTGCAAAATTCAGAAATAATGGAATCGAAATTATTCTAGACGGCGTATTTAGCCATACTGGAGACGACAGTATTTATTTCAACAAACAAGGTCATTATGATAGCGTTGGTGCCTATAACTCAACTGAGTCTCCATACTATCCTTGGTTTAGCTTTATGGAGTTTCCAGATACGTATCACTCTTGGTGGGGCTTTACAAACCTTCCAACGGTGAATAAATTAGAACCTTCCTATATGAAATTTATCAATGATCCAAAAACCGGTGTCTTACCGTTCTGGCAACATCTTGGGATTGGTGGCTGGCGTTTAGACGTTGCGGATGAGTTTCCTGACGAGTTCTTAGACGCATTACGGATAACTGTTAAACAAACAGACCCAAATGCCCTCATTATTGGTGAAGTTTGGGAAGATGCGACTACGAAATTTGCATATGACCATCGCCGTCGTTATTTCTTAGGAAAACAACTGGACAGCGTGATGAACTATCCTTGGAAAGATGCTATCATTCAATTCGTTCATACAAAAAATGCACATGCATTACGATATGCCATCGAAGAAATCATTGATCATTATCCAAAACCTGCTCTAGACGTTCTAATGAACTTGCTGGATAGTCACGATACTGAACGTATTATTACAAAAATTGGCTTTGGTGATACGGAAGCTGTTCCACTTCATGAGCGCCCAACACTTGAATTAACCGGTGCTGAACTTGAAGATGCGATTCAAAAACTAAAGATTGCGAGCTTTATCCAATTTACTCTACCAGGTGTTCCTTCGATTTATTATGGGGATGAAATTGGAATGCAAGGATTCCGTGATCCATATAACCGTAAGACATTCAGTAAGAAAAAAATCAACGAAGAAATCTTCGAGCATTATAAAGCATTAACAGCTTTTAGAACAGAAAACAAAGAAGCCTTCAAGGGAGACTTCTCCGTTGTATATGAAGGCGATGGCTGCCTTGTATATCAACGTGAATCTCTTCTATGTGCAGTCAATATGAATCCACATACTGTATTTATTGAAGGACTTCACGGAAAACAAATTTTTGCAAGTCACCAAATAAGAAACCATCCAAACGGACTTCTTGTTCCTGCATTTGGCTTTGCCGCTTATCAAATTTAATCCACAAAAAAAGATTCTCACTGTGAGGCGTGCCTCACTCGTGAGAATCTCTTTTTTTATTGGTTTAACCTTGAACTGGTTTGATGTGCCAAATGTCTTTTGCATATTCTTTAACTGAACGGTCAGCTGAGAAGATACCTGCATTTGCAATATTTGCAAGGCTCATCTTCATCCATTTAGATGAATCATTAAAGTCTTTTTCAATGCGTTCTTGCGCCTCGACATAGCTATCAAAGTCAGCCAAACACATATAGTGATCTTGAGTTAATAAGTAATCCACGATAAAGTTGAAGTTCATACCACCAACTGTCATTGTACGGATGAAATCAAGAACGGTCT
>CAUVGI010000084.1:0-5462 GCA_963551375.1 uncultured Streptococcus sp.
CTTTGAGGCTTTAAAGGTGAGAGACTCGAAGAGGCTCGAACCGGTGCAACGTTACAGCTACTATGAAGTAATCCGCAAGCATTCGAAGAAATCAACACCCGCAAGGGTGCGCTTTTCAGAAGAGAAAACTATGTATGGAGCACCCCTCTAACTCCTACCACCAACCCCCATGGGATAGCCCTATTCGCACTCTCTATGTGGAGCGTTTCCGTTTATTTCTTTTTCAAGCAAAATCTGCTTGCTTTTCGAGGAGAAGTTTTGTATAATAATACGTGCCGTTAGGCCGTATGGCAATAGCGAACTTATGAATCGAGTCAGGTCCGGAAGGAAGCAGCTATAAGTAACGTTCGCTATGTGCTGTATGTACATAGAAGAAGAATCAGGCTGGACCAACGGTTCAGCCTGTTTTTATGAAAAGAGTATCCAGTGGAGGGAGAATAGTCGCATGAAAAATCAGAGTTTCCAAGAAGAAGTGCAGCACTTAGAAATCGTGCAGGACTTAATGGAACAAAAAGTGGCGATCGAGAAAAACCGATTGCAAGAACGCGACCTGGATATCGCTAGACAAGATACCATTCAGTATGGAGTGCAACAATTAGAAAACCAATTGGAATCTCCATACTTTGGAAGAATTGACGTTCAATTTGAAAAAGACGAGAGAGTTGAGAAGATGTATATCGGACCTGCAACTTTCTTTGACGAAGACGACAATGTGCAAGTGTATGACTGGCGTGCTCCAATCGCAAGCCTATTTTACGAAGGAACATTAGGAGAGCTTCAATACGAAACACCAAATGGCTTCGAGAAAGCTCAGGCCTTCTTAAAACGCGATATCGTCATCCGTAAGGGTGAATTAAAATCTGTTTATGACATTGAAAATGAAGAATCATTATTGATGGATGCCTTAAGCGCACCAACAAACCGTGACGGACACCTAGAAGGAATCACGGCGACGATTCAAAAAGAACAAAATGAAATTATTCGTTTAAATCCAAAAGACTGGTTCATCGTGAATGGATGTGCCGGAAGTGGGAAGACAACGATTTTACTACAACGCATTGCGTACTTGATGTACCAAGCAAAAGACAAGCGTATGAGCGATATGCTCCTGTTGTCGCGTAACCAATTATTTGCAAAATACGTTTCACACGTAATTCCAAGCTTAACGGGAAGTGAGTTGTACCAACAAACATTAGCGCAACATACCATCGAGCTTTATCGCAAAATGTATTTGCATAAAACAACGGCGCTCAGCCAAGTCCCAACGCGCAAAGTGTATTTAACAGACAGCGAGTGGATTGCGCTTGTACACCGCAATATAGAAGGCTTATCGGCGAAAGATTTACCATACCGTGCCATCGGGATTAAAGGACAAGCCGTATTTACGATGAAAGACTATCAAAAATTGGTCGAAAGCGTGAATACAGCACTGCCGTTGCAACAACAATTAACGCAAATGCAAACCGTGCTCGAGCGTACGTTGAAACGCCGTCTCACGAAGTTCTTTATGTCTGAAAAGGCAAAAGCGGTCTATGAATCAATGAACGCGATGCAAATCGAAGTGTTGATGAAAGACGTGGAGACAAAGAGCGAGACAGAGTACTACCAAGCGCTTGGACAAAAAGTGTTCGAGAAGGAAGTACAAGAGGTAACGCAACAAGTGGAAATGTTCGCATTCGTGGATATTGCCGCTCTTGTGGTGAAATGGATGCCCGAAGCTAAAGCTCGTCGCCAAGAACTCGGTAAAACGGACAACGCGCCACTTCCATTGAAGAAGATTGAAGGCAGCCGCATGCAAGTCACTGCAGAAGGAATCCGTTTGTTGCAATATGTCGCAACACGCGTGACGCCGGTTCGTGACTACACAGGCTTCAGTCACCTCTTCATCGACGAAGTGCAAGACGTGTCACTCTTATGGCTTGGAACCTTATCCAACTATTATTTCCGTGCGAAATTCACGGTAGTGGGAGATACCTTCCAATCATTCTCAACGGCTACGACGATTTTCACATTGGAAAAACGACACCCAGAACTCGTGGACTTGATTTTTGCAAACCGCACGTTAACGCACCGCAACTTAGCAATCAGTTACCGTTGTACGGCGCAAATTTCACGTTTCGCAAACGGCATCTTAAATTGGCCACTCGATAAAAATGTGTTCCCACGTTCAGGGGCAGAAGTAGCGGTATACTTAGAACAAGAAGGCCAAGAAATGGCGCGCTTAAATACGTTACTTGAAGAAAGTCCAAAAGGCTACCATACGACAGCGATTCTTTGCCGTACGATGGACGAAGCCAAAGCATTGTACCAACAGCTCGACCAAGATGACATTGCGCTTCTGGAAGACAGCAGTGAGTCTCTTGGTAGCCGCTTCGTGTTAACGACGATTCAAGTCGCTAAAGGGATGGAGTTCGACGAAGTTATCATTTGGAACGCGACAGATGAAGCGTACCATACGATGAAAGAACAAATGATGTTGTACACCACATGTACACGTGCAAAACACCAGCTCTCACTCATCTCTCAAGCAGGCAAAGAGAGCCGCTTTATCAAGAATTCGAAAGCACCGATGAAACGAATCGGGCAGTAGAATTTTTAGCAAATCTATACTAGAATAGAACTGTAAAATTTTGAAAAAGGCAGGGAAGTAAAATGGCTTATCAAGCATTATATCGAAAATGGCGTCCTCAAACGTTCGATGATATGGTCGGGCAAAGTGCGGTCACGCATACATTGAAGAACGCGATTAGCAATCACAAAACGAGTCATGCTTACTTATTTACAGGACCTCGTGGGACAGGGAAAACGAGTGCCGCGAAGGTGTTTGCAAAGGCCATTAACTGTCCAAATCAAACAAACGGCGAGCCATGTAACGAATGTGAGATCTGTAAAGGAATCACGAACGGAACGATTGGCGATGTCATCGAAATCGATGCTGCCAGCAACAATGGTGTCGAAGAAATCCGTGATATTCGTGACAAGGCGCGTTATGCACCAACGCAAGCAGAATACAAAATTTATATTATCGACGAAGTGCATATGCTCTCAACAGGAGCGTTCAACGCGCTCTTAAAAACCTTAGAAGAACCGCCTCAAAAGGTCGTCTTCATTCTCGCAACAACGGAACCGCATAAGATTCCAGCGACGATTATTTCGCGTACGCAACGTTTTGACTTTAGGCGCATCACGTCGCAAGAAATTATCGACCGCTTGGCGTATATCCTAGACCAAGAAGGAATCGAATACGAAGCGGATGCCTTAAGCGTGGTGGCAAGATGTGCCAACGGAGGAATGCGTGACGCCTTGAGTCTGCTCGACCAGATGATTTCATTTGGCGACGGCAAGGTGACGCTAGACGAAGCGATTCAAGTGTCGGGAAGTCTGACAGATGACTTGATGATTGATTTCGTGAAAGACTTACAAGAAACAAAGGCTGAAGAAGCCCTTGAAAAATTACAACAGCTCTTCAAAATCGGGAAAGAAGCCAGCCGCCTCGTAGAAGAATGGTTGGAATTTGCTAGAGACCTCCTCATCGCGAAACAAAGTGGCGAGGCAATCGGTCGTAGTGAGCGATTCCTACAGTTCAAAGACGAAGTGGAACCGGAATTCTTATACCGCTTTGTAGAGGCGTTAAATCAAACACAACAAGAAATGCGCTTCACGACAAAACCAACGATTTCGCTGGAAGTGTTGACGATTAAAATGGCGCAACCGTACACATTGACGCCAAGAACCAGTTCTGGTGCACCAGCGTTGCCAAGTAGCGAAGAAGTGCAACAGCTGCAACAGCAAATCGCGCAAATGCAGCAGCAAATGAACGCGTTGTTGCAAGGGGGAGAACATCAAGCGCAACAAGCACCAAAAGCGTCTGCACCAAGACCAACGCGTGCGGCGTTTAAACCAAATACGACGGCTATCCAAAAAATCTTGACGGAAGCGACTCGCGAAGACTTGTTGAAGGTGCGTGAGTTATGGGGCGACTTACTCAGTTGCTTGAACCCGCAAGAACAAGCGCTGTTGAGCCAATCAACGGTGAATGCTGCGGGGCCAAATGGATTCGTCCTCGGATTTGCCTACGACCACTTGTGTGACATTTCAGAAACAAGACCGGGATTCCGTGAGGTCATCCAAGAACATCTGGAACGCCTCGGTGGCTACAGTGGGACGTTCGTGGCAGTGACACAACATCAATGGCCACAAATTCGTGCGGATTTCTTACAAGAACGCAAGAAGAACCAAGAAGAGGAAGCTGTATCCATCGTGACGGAAGAACCGGCCGTGGAAGTCTCCCTCACACCAGAAGAACAAGCATTTGAACAAAAAGTAAACGACACGATTGAACTCTTCGGGGAAGAGATCGTGCAAATTGAAGAATAGAGACGGAGGAATTAAATATGCGTGGAATGGGAAATATGCAAGGCATGATGAAACAAATGCAAAAATTGCAAAAACAAATGGCGCAAGCTCAAGAAGAATTAAACCAAACAGAATACACAGGAACTTCTCAAAGTGATTTAGTAAAAGTGACTGTGAACGGGAAACGCCAAGTCTTAAACGTGGAAATCAAACCAGAAGCGGTGGATCCAGATGATGTAGAATTATTACAAGACTTAGTGTTAATGGCGACAAATGATGCGTTAGCGCAAGCAGAAAAAGCCAACGACCAAACAATGGGTCAATTCACGAAAGGATTAAACATCCCAGGATTTTAATCGATTGGAGGTTTGAGCATGCATTATCCAGAACCGATTGCACGATTGATGGATAGCTTTATGAAGCTGCCGGGAATTGGTGCGAAGACGGCTGCACGACTTGCCTTCTTCTGCATGGATATGCGTGAAGAAGACGTCTTAAATTTTGCGAATTCGCTCATCAGCTGCAAGCGTGACCTGCATATGTGTTCCGTTTGTGGAAATGTGACGCAAGAAGATCCGTGCGAAATTTGTGCGGATACTACACGTGACCGTACGAAGATTCTTGTGGTGGAAGACGCCCGAGATGTGATGAGTATGGAGCGGATGAAGGAATATAAAGGGCTCTATCATGTGCTTCACGGGGTGCTTTCTCCGATGGAAGGGACGGGGCCGGATGATATTAATATTACGTCGCTGATAACGAGGTTGCAGGATCCGGAAGTCCAGGAGGTTATCATTGCCACTAATGCGACAGCGGAAGGTGAAGCGACTGCCATGTACTTGTCACGTCTCATCAAGCCAGCGGGCATTAAAGTAACGCGTCTGGCTCATGGGCTAGCGGTCGGCAGCGACATCGAATACGCAGACGAAATGACTCTCTTCCGTGCCATCGAAGGACGAAGAGAACTATAAAAATAAAATAACAGGTTGATACTGCTAAGATAAATGAGAATTGGAAACTCCTGTTTCCTCGGATATCTTCATAGTAACGACAATAGCTGTACCGGATTGAGCCAAGGTCTCAATCCTACCGAGCTTCAAAGAGGG
>CAUVGI010000085.1:0-5391 GCA_963551375.1 uncultured Streptococcus sp.
ATTTCATTTCGCGACTCATTTCAAAACCGATTGAAGAAATTCATGATATTATCGCGTCTATTAATGAAGAAAACATTGAAACAAAACGTTTAATTGTTCCGAAGAAAAATGACGAGTTCGCGATTGTATCGCAGCAATTTAATGAGCTTCTAGATAAGATTAGTTTCTATATTGCACAACAAAAGCATTTCGTTGAAGATGTATCGCATGAATTGAGAACGCCTGTAGCCATTGTAGAAGGCCACCTGAAGCTTTTAAATCGTTGGGGGAAAGATGATCCAGAAGTGCTGGAAGAGTCTCTCACGGCCTCTCTAGCGGAAATTAAGCGCATGAAGACGCTCGTTCAAGAGATGCTTGATTTATCTCGTGCACCGCAAGTAAGGGAACAGTATAAAGATGCGACAACAGAGGTCGTTGCGACAGTAGAACAGATTGTAACGAATTTCAAGGTGCTTTATCCCGACTTTACTTTTATTGCCGATATTGATACCAAGAAGGAAATTATTTCTCCAATCTATCGCAATCACTTCGAGCAAGTCATTATCATCTTACTCGATAATGCCGTGAAATATTCAACAGAGCGAAAAGAGATTATCGTTAGCCTTTCTCCAACCATGGAAGCAGTCGAAATCGGCATTCAAGATTTCGGGATGGGATTAACGGAAGAAGATAAGAAAAAAGTATTCTCACGTTTCTACCGCGTCGATAAAGCACGCTCGAGAGAACGTGGAGGAAATGGCTTAGGCTTATCAATTGCTAAAGAATTAATCGAAGGGTATAACGGTAAAATTAGCCTGACTTCCAGACTCAATCATGGGTCATTATTTAAAGTGAAATTACCGATTGAAAAATAAGAAAAAAAAGATACGAAATTTCGAAAATTTTGTATCTTTTTTTATTTTTTTCTGTATAATTAAGAAGTGTAATATTTAATAAGTTATATGGGGGCTTTACAATGAAAAAAGCGAAAACGGCCGTAGCCTTGGGAGCATTTATCGCGCTCGGTCTGGGTGTAAAAGTAGAAGCAGAAACTGTCCCACAAACCGGTGTGAACAGAATTCACTTTATTAATACGAAAGCAAATTCCGGAAGTGATGCCATTCTTCTAGAAAGTAATGGTCATTATGCATTGATTGATATGGGAGAGGATTATGATTTCCCAGATGGAACGAATCCTTTATATCCAATTAGATTTGGAAATGCTATGCGAAATTATCAAGTGTTGGAAGATCGCTTGTTCCGTCATTTATCAAATGTAGGTGTTCAAAAATTAGACTTTATTTTAGGGACTCATGTACATAGTGACCATATTGGGGGCGCTGATGAAGTACTAAACAGACTTCCAGTAGATACTTTTTATTTGAAAAAGTATTCCGATCAGAGAATTAAAGCTTCTTGGGGACTTTGGGATAATTTATATAATTATGACAATGCACTAAAAGCTGCCAAAGAAAAGGGAGTAAAACTTGTACAAGATATTTCTGATAAAGACAGTCACTTTAAATTAGGAGACATGGATATTCAGTTATATAACTACAAAAATGAATATGGCCCAGATGGACAACTTAAAAAGGTGTTAGATGATAATTCGAATTCTATTGTTGCAGTTATTACAGTAAACGGACAGAAAATTTACCTTGGAGGAGACCTTGATAACGCTGAAGGTGCCGAGGATAAATTAGGCCCTCAAATTGGAAAAGTCGATTTGATGAAGTGGAATCATCACTACGATGCAAAAATATCTAACTCTATCAACTTTATTAATAATCTTTCACCTACAATGATTGTACAAACAACAGGTGCTGATATTAATGTCGATTCGACGAAAGATTATATTCAGAAAAAAGGGATTCAAATCATTCATAGTTCAAGTAAAACTCAAAATGCAACAGTATTTGATATCTCTAAAAATGGCTTCAAGAATATTTCTGATGCATTTCCAAATATTCCAACCGTAAAAGCTCAATGGTATCAAGAAGATGGGTTCTGGAAATACCGTTTAGCAGATGATCAAATGGCGATTGGTTGGCATGAGATTAATGGCAAGTTCTATTTCTTTAATGGGAAAGGACAAATGCAAACAAGTCGATGGATTTATACGAATGATAGTTGGGACGAACACAGCACTGGAGAATACTATTATGTTCATGCAGATGGCTCACGACAACCTGCCGGATGGTTCTGGCATGAAGACGCTTGGTACTATATTCAATCCAATGGGGTAAGAAGACAGAATGAATTAGCCTATAGCGGAAATAATCAATATTTATTTGATAAAGATGGGAAGATGCTTACCGGCTGGCAAACATTTAATGGCAAGAGAATGCTGTTTGCTTCAAGTGGAGAACTGCTAGTAGAGAATGAGCAATCTTCTTCATGGAAGAAGGTCAATGGTAAATGGTATTACTTCGATAACAATAATGTTGCAGTAACTGGATTAAAAGAAATCGATGGAAAAACGTATTTCTTTGATGAATCTGGAGTGATGCAAACAGGTTGGAAAGAAGTAGATGGAGTTCGTCGCTACTTTGCAAGTTCTGGTGCAATGGCAACTGGTTGGTTGAAAGAAGGAGACTCTTGGTATCTCTTAAGTAAAGAGGGCAAGAAATTAACTGGCGATCAAGAAGTAGATGGTGAAAAATACTACTTGAACGAAGATGGAATCATGCAAACCGGCTGGAAATGGCATGATGGAAAATATCGTTATTATGCGAAGAGCGGAGCCTTGAAGAAAGGTTGGCTAAAAGATGCAAATAAATGGTATTACTTAAATCCTGAAAACGGAGAAATGGTCACTGGTGAAAAAGAAATCGATAATGTGAACTACTACTTCGTTGATTCTGGTGCTATGGCTGTAGGCTGGAAATGGCATGATGGAGCTTATTACTATTATCAAGCGAGCGGTGCAATGCTAAAAGGATGGTATAAAGAGGCGGGTGCTTGGTATTACTTGAATCCTGAAACAGGGAAAATGGTTACTGGGCAACATGAAGTTTCTGGTAAATATTATTACTTTAACGACTCTGGAGCAATGCAAACTGACTGGAAATGGCATGATGGAGCTTATCACTATTATCAAGCGAGCGGTGCAATGCTTAAGGGATGGTATAAGGAAGCAGGTAAATGGTACTTCTTACATCCAACAACTGGAGCAATGCTCACAGGAATACAGGAAATTTCTGGAGATTATTATTACTTCAATAATTCTGGAGCAATGAAAGTCGGTTGGATTCAAGAAAAAGGCGAATGGTATTACTTCAAAGCAAGTGGTGCAATGCTTCGCAATGGCACAACTCCTGATGGCTATAAGGTCGATGAGGAAGGTAGATGGTTGACTAATGGTGTAACGACAACAACTACAACCACAACGACAACTACTTCTACGACAGAAACTACGACTGTTGAGGAAACTACTCAAGAACAGACAATACAGGAAACAACTGTGGAATCAACAACGGTTGAACCTACAACTGAACAAAAGACGATTCCAATCAATTCAGATAAGACATCTGAAATTACAGATGCGAACGAGATTGGCTAAAAATACGACGCTCCTTTTCTTTGGAAAGGGAGCGTTTTATAGTTTACATTTCTACACTTATAACTTACACTAGAAAGGTAGTTATTTATTGTTAAGGCAGGCAATCGACTTGCATATTTTATTCAAGGAGGACAACTCATGCGCGAACAACATGTACTCATTACACTGTTTGGAGCGACAGGCGATTTAGCTCACCGTAAGCTTTATCCAGCGTTATTCCGTTTATTCCAAAAAGGATTTATCAAAAATCATTTCGCAGTGATTGGGACAGCACGTAGAGAGTGGACTGATGAGTATTTCAGAGATGTTATCAAACAATCTGTTCAGTCATTAGTGAAATCAGAAGACGAATTGAACCAATTCCTTTCTCATTTCTACTATCAACCTCATAACGTTACTGACACACATCATTATGTCGTATTAAAAGAACTTTCAGAAGAGTTAGATGCCAAGTATCAAATCGAAGGCAATCGCGTCTTCTATTTAGCGATGGCACCAACTTTCTTTGGAACGATTACAGAGCATTTAAAAGCAGAAGGCTTAATTACTGAGAATGGCTATAACCGACTTATCATCGAGAAACCATTCGGGAAAGATTACGCTTCTGCAGAAGAATTAAACAATCAACTTCGTCAATCATTTGAAGAGAAACAGATCTATCGTATCGATCACTACTTAGGGAAAGAAATGATTCAAAACATTTCTGCAGTCCGTTTTGCTAACCGCGTATTTGAAGCGTTGTGGAACAAAGAGAATATCGACCATATTCAAATCTCGCTCTTAGAACAAGTGAGCGTTGAAGAACGTGGTGGATACTACGATACAAGTGGTGCTTTACGTGATATGGTTCAAAACCACATCCTGCAAATCCTTGCGCTAGTAGCGATGGAACCACCCGTTTCATTTGGAGATGTTCGTAAAAACAAGATTAAAGTGTTAGAACAACTTCGTCCGTATACAACTGCCGAAGAAGTGAACAAAAACTTCGTGCGTGGGCAATATGGACCTTCTGTAGACGGATTAAAACCTGGTTACCGCGAAGATGCCAATGTCGCAGATGATTCCAATATGGAAACATATGTTGCTGGTAAAGTATTTATCGATAATGAACGTTGGGAAGGCGTTCCGTTTTACGTTCGTACAGGTAAGAGTCTTCATTCAAAGGAAACAATCATTGATGTTGTTTTTAAAGAAGCAAGCTCTCCATTGTTCTGTGGTATTGATGGTTGTCCATCAAACCGTATTTCAATTCACATCACTCCACGCGAAGGATTCTGTTTCGTGATTAATTCGAAAGCCGTTGGAAATACCATCGCGCTTCAAACAAGTCACTTGGAGAAAATCTTCGACGAGAATTTCGCGATGAGCAGTCCAGAAGCGTATGAGCGCTTAATTCTCGACTGTATCGAAGGCGATATGACGAACTTCACGCATTGGGAAGAAGTAGCCGCTTCTTGGAAATATGTAGATAGCATCCGTAAAACTTGGGATAGCGAAATTGCAGCTGGGTTTCCAAACTATGCTGCTGGAAGCAAAGGACCACAAGCAGGTTACGATTTAATCGAACGTGATGGACGTAAGTGGGTTGACCGCGATTAATAAAACATTGCAAAGACTAGGTGAAAACCTAGTCTTTTTTGTTTTTCAAAGCGAAGAAAATGATGTAAAGCCATTCCTAAAAAGCCGAGGATTTCTTATAGTAACAGTAACGTGAAAACATCGAAAGAGAAATATGCGGAGTAGGAACAAGTTCTGTACTCCGCATTTGAATCTTCGAAGGTGAGAGACAGAATGGCTCGAACCGGTGTAACGTTACCGCTACTATAAAAAGAAATCCGTAAGGATTTTTA
>CAUVGI010000086.1:0-5314 GCA_963551375.1 uncultured Streptococcus sp.
TATTCTACACCTATTTTTCTTTCAAAACAAATAAGCGACAAAAATTTGTCGCTTATGTCGATTATCGTTTTCCATCCCATTCGGCATAAAATTGCTCTAAATACGTTTCTAAAAATTCATGACGTCCTTTTGCCAATTCATTACCATATTTGGTATTCATCATATCTTTTAACTTTAGTAGTTTTTCATAGAAGTGCATGATTGCTGTAGATTCGCCATTTCGATATTCTTCAGGCGTCATATTTTCACGAGGCTTCATGTCCGGATTGTAGATTGGTCTTCCTGTACTTCCAGAGTAACACATCACTCTAGCAATCCCGATTGCACCAATGGCGTCTAATCGATCCGCATCTTGCACTACTTTTCCTTCAAGAGAAAGTTCTTGTTGTTCCTTATGATTCTTAAACGACATTCTCGTAATAATCGACTCAATAGCTTCAACTTGTTCAGGAGTCACTTCAATAGAAATTAGAAATTCTTTCAATTCCTTCAACGCGGTTGCGGGATCGTTGACAATTTTATCATCGATAACATCATGCAGTAGCGCTGCGGCTTCACAAATAAATAAGTCTGCTCCTTCAGCTTTGGCAATCGTCTTTGTCGTATTGACGACGCGTTCAATATGCGACCAATCGTGACCTGTTGTATCCGCACTGAGCACTCTTTTGGCATACTGTTCCATCGCTTTTAATTGTTCTTGTTGCTTCATGCTTCCTCTTCCTCTGGATACTTGATTCCCCATTCACGGCGTAAGTCGGTCATGATTTTCATCACATCGACCGTATATTCAAGATGCATGTGATCTACTCCTGTATTAATGGTTGATTCCATATCTAGCACTTCATAAGCTAAGGCATCTAATCCCAATTCATCTTCAAAAGTTTCAACATGTCCATCTTCTGTATAAGTAATCGTCGCTTTATGCGCGCGTGGGTAATCAACAATCTCGATATACCCTTTGTCGTATGCAATAACTCCGCGTTTTGGTTGTTTTGCGTGGAGAGTCATCGTCACAGTCGCCATTTCTCCTGCATCATTCGTCAAAACAATACCGGCTTGCTCATCCACACCCGTTGGCGCTAATTTCACTTGAGAAACCATCGAACTAGGTGCCTCACTCATGAAATAACGAATGCAAGACAAAGCATATACCCCAATATCCAGTAATGCTCCTCCGGCAAGGTTGCGATTGAAGAAACGGTTCGTCATATCATAATCTTTATAGCTACCAAAGTTCATTTGAATCATGCGAAGCTCACCCAAGTTTTCAGCAGCTTTACTTAATTGTTTATAGACTGGCATATGGTAAAGCGTCATTGCCTCAGCTAAAACAACATTATTTTCTTTAGCGAGTTGCAACGCTTCTTCTAACTCTTCACTATTTAGTGTAATGGCCTTTTCACACAATACATGTTTTCCGGCTGCTAAGGCTTTTCTAAGATAGTGAATATGCGTGTTATGCGGAGTTGAAATATAAATAATATCTACTTCTGGATCCGTAAACACATCGTCAATTTCATCGTATACTTTATCAATGCCATATTTTTCTGCAAATTTTACGGCATTTGCATAGGTGCGGTTAGCAACTCCATATAGTTTTCCGTTTAACGATTCTAACGCTACTGCTAATTCATTAGCAATCACACCTGTTCCGATAGTGACCCAATTCTTTGTTACTTTTTGTTGCATACGCTCTACCTCCAAAATTCATTACTTCCATGATACCTGCGACGTAACCAAAACACAACCCAAGAGAATAAAAGAAGCTAGACCAAAGCCTAGCTTAATGCGATACGATAAATTGTTTAATGAGTTGAACTAATTCTTGTTGTTGTTCTTCGGCACTCATTGTAGCAGTACCATCGCCATTTTGTTGTCCATATAGTCCAAATCCACTATGATTTCCACCCTTAATCGTTGTATAGAGTGTAGACTCTGGTAAACGTGATTTCGCATCTTCATATTTCTCTTGTTTCAAGATTTTATCATTCGAAGCCGTAATGGATAATACTGGAATTTGGGTTTCACTGATATCTGTACTCTGATCTGGATAGCTTGCTAATAAAATTAATCCTGCTACTTTATCAATTTCATTTAGTTTTTTCGCTTCAATGGTAGAAACAACACCGCCTAGTGAGTGCCCTCCGACAAATACTTTGTCTAAGTGCTCTTCTTTCACGATAGTTGCCATCGTCCCATTATCCAACACCGGTAAATTCAACTGAGAAGAAATAATGTACACTTCAATCCCTTCTTTAGCTAAGCCATCTGCAAGTTTTGCATAAGCTTGCGGTTCAACTAAAGCCCCGGTATAAAATAAAAAAGTCCCTTTTTTCTCTCCTGTTACTTCAAAATGAGTCCAGTTGTTCTTCTGTTCAAATGCAGCAATATTCCAAGTTTCTTGTGCCTCGGGAGTCGCCCGATACGTAAACATTTGAATCAGCCCAAGTGCTAATAAAATAAATGCAAATAGGACTCCAAAAACACCGTACATGATTTTTCTTTGTTTTGTCATCTGTCATCTCTTCTCTCTATAAACCTACTACTATAAGGATACTACAACAGTATGTAAAAACACAATACACCTAATGCAAGTGATACCGTATACGGTATCACTTAACTTTTAGAATCGAAATCTTCATGAGCAAGTTGTTCGAGTTAAATTAAATCAATAGAAACAACCAAAAAGGTGGATGCATTGCATCCACCTTTTTACAATTCAGATTAGTTTTCTGATTCAGCTTGTTTTCTACGTTTATTGGCTTTTTCACGTTCGCCTTTATTTAGAATTTGTTTTCTTAAACGAATAGTTTCTGGAGTAATTTCGCAGTATTCATCGTCTGATAAGAATTCTAATGACTCTTCAAGAGATAATTTCTTAGGAGTCTTAATCACTGAAGTTTGGTCTTTCGTTGCTGAACGTACGTTAGTTTGTTGTTTTGCTTTTGTAATATTAACTGCTAAGTCGTTCTCACGAGAGTGTTCCCCAACGATCATACCTTCATAAATTTCAGTACCTGGTTCAGTGAAAATCACACCACGGTCTTCAACACCCATAATTCCGTAAGTTGTTGCTTTACCTGTATCTGTTGAAACAAGTGCCCCATTACGACGTCCGCCGATGCTTGTTGGAATGTATGGTAAGTATTGATCGAATGTGTGGTTCATGATTCCGTAACCACGTGTCATTGATAAGAATTCAGTTGTATATCCTAATAATCCACGAGCTGGAACTAAGAAGACGATACGAACTTGTCCGTTATCATTGTGTTGCATATCTTGCATTTCACCTTTACGGTTACTTAATGATTCGATAATAGACCCCATGTATTCTTCAGGAGTATCGATTTGTACGCGTTCAAATGGTTCACATTTCACGCCATCGATTTCTTTGATGATTACTTCTGGACGAGATACTTGTAATTCGTACCCTTCACGACGCATGTTTTCGATTAAGATTGATAAGTGTAATTCTCCCCGTCCTGATACAATCCATGCATCTGGTGAATCAGTTGGTTCAACTTTAAGTGATACGTCTGTGTGTAATTCACGCATTAGACGTTCTTCAATCTTACGTGCAGTCACATATTTACCTTCACGACCCGCAAATGGTGAGTTGTTTGTCAAGAATGTCATTTGTAATGTTGGTTCGTCAATGTGTAAAATTGGTAAGCTTTCGTGTGAATCTACAGGAGTTACTGTTTCTCCAACGAAAATATCTTCCATACCAGATACAGCGATTAAATCCCCTGCTTTTGCTTCGTTGATTTCTAAACGGTTTAATCCGAAGAAACCAAATAATTTAGTAACACGGAAGTTTTTCTTTGTTCCGTCTAATTTTAATAAGGTTACTTGGTCCCCAACTTTGATTGTCCCACGGAAGACACGTCCGATACCGATACGTCCAACGTAGTCATTATAGTCTAATAGTGATACTTGGAATTGTAATGGTTCATCTGAGTTGTCCACTGGAGCTGGAATATGTTCGATAATTGTATCGAATAAGTAATCCATTGTTTTTTCTTGGTCCGCTGGGTTGTCTGATAAACTTGAAGTTCCGTTCAATGCTGAAGCATAAACTACTGGGAATTCTAATTGATCATCATCGGCACCTAATTCGATGAATAATTCTAAAACTTCATCGACTACTTCTTCTGGACGAGCAGCGTCACGGTCGATTTTGTTTACTACAACGATTGGTGTTAAATGTTGTTCTAATGCTTTTTTCAATACGAAACGAGTTTGAGGCATTGTACCTTCATACGCATCCACTACAAGAACTACACCGTCTACCATTTTCATGATACGTTCTACTTCTCCACCAAAGTCCGCGTGTCCTGGTGTATCCATGATATTGATACGAGTTCCTTTATATTGAACGGCTGTATTTTTCGCTAAAATTGTAATACCGCGTTCACGTTCGATATCGTTTGAGTCCATTGCGCGTTCTGATAATTCTGTACGTGCATCTAATGTATCTGATTGTTTTAATAATTCATCCACAAGTGTTGTTTTACCGTGGTCAACGTGGGCGATAATAGCAATATTGCGAATATCATTTCTTAATTTCATGTATTTCCTCCATTGATTGACAAAATGAAAGTGATGGAATCTGAACGCTAAAAGAGCCCTTCCATCACCTAAACTTCTTCTCTTAACTCAAAAAGTATACTACAAAAACGCTATAAACTCAAAAGATAAAACATAATGGACATCCCTAACTTACATTCGTTAAGAAGAGATGCCCATTCTATTTTTAGTTATTTTGCTTCAAACCAGTTGTCCCCTACATTACTATCTGCTCGTAGTGGAACTTTCAAGCTCACGGCATTTTCCATGACTTCTTCTACTAGGCTTTGAAGGCTTTCTAATTCGTCTTGTGGCACTTCAAAAATCAACTCATCGTGCACTTGTAATAATAGTTTTGCTTTGAATTGACGTTCTCTCATTTCACGGTCCAATTCAATCATCGCCATCTTCAAAATATCAGCGGCACTTCCTTGGATTGGTGAGTTCATCGCTGTACGTTCAGCGAATGAGCGTAAATTAAAGTTACTTGAATGAATATCCGGCAAGTAGCGACGCCGATGGAATAATGTTTCCACATAATCTTTCTCACGCGCTTCTTTCACCACAGATTCCATAAAGTCTTTTACCCCTTGGAACTCTTCCAAGTAACGGTCGATAAATTCTTTGGCTCTTTTACGAGAAATATTCAAGTTTTGAGATAATCCGTAATCACTAATTCCATACACAATCCCAAAGTTTACGGCTTTAGCTTGGCGACGCATTTCACTCGTTACATCGTCTGGGT
>CAUVGI010000087.1:0-5193 GCA_963551375.1 uncultured Streptococcus sp.
CCGATGACGATTTTTTGCTTTTTGTAAATACGGTCTAAAACCGCTGACCCTGTACTATTTTCTGTTGTTACTTGATTCGTGCACGAAGCTAAAAAGCCGACAAGCACGATGAGCATCGCTATAATTTTCTTCATTTGAAACCTCCTTGTAAAATAAAAACGCCCCTTATGCAAAAAGCATAAGAGACGATGTCTGTCGTGGTACCACTCTATTTTGACGGGGAATTGCTTCCCGATCCTTTTCCTTGTTAACGCAGATTTCTGCGAAGATGGCTACTCGATTTCCCCATCTTTTCTACAAAGTGCGCTTCCAGAATTTCTTATCCAATGAGCTTCCACTCTACCTCATCTCGCTTGCGACTCCAAAATTCTGTACTCTCTTTGTCAATGAATTTATGTTCTTAAGTTGTTTTGTATTTTAGACCCATTCTTTTCGATTGTCAACTGGTGAGAGTAAATTTGCATAAAAAAAGATAAACCCTACGGATTCATCTTTTCCATTTTGTCTTGAAGATACCAACCAACTGCCCATCCCACAACAAGAAGGTAGTTTTCAATGGCTCCAACGAGATTTACTGAAGAAGCCTGAGCTAAATACGTTAACAGATGATTGGTTCCAATACCAATTCCTCCAACCATCAGTGCTGCCAATACCACTCGCAAATAAAACCAATCATACTTCACATTTACGGCAATTAATATCATAAGGACGGCTAAGTTCCAAAAGCCGATTTCCCTTTGCCAACCGACTGCAACTCCGTATCCCGAGTGTGAACCCATCACCTCTGGAAAGAAAATTTGGAAAATCATTGCTCCTGACATTGCAACAATTAATACGATAAACATCACTTTTAAAAATTTATTCATTCTTCTTCACCTCGCTGTTTGTTATTCTCATTCAAAACTCAAAACAAAAGAGCTCCCGGTTTCCCAGGAGCCCCGATTCACTATTTGCTTAAACCTTCAATAATTTTATCAAGGTTCCATTTCATCATGCTGTAGTAGCTGTCTCCATCTTTTCCTGATTCTGCAACAGAGTCAGTGAAGATTGTTGAGAAGATTGGTAGACCAGTTTCTTGAGAAACAGTCTTCATTGGACGTTCATCCACACTACTTTCTACGAATAATGATGGAACTTTTGATGCACGTAATTGACGGACTAATTTCGTGATTTGTTCTGGAGTTCCTTCTTCTTCTGTATTGATTTCCCAGATGTACGCTGATGGAATATCGTATGCTTTAGAGAAGTACTTGAAGCAGCCTTCACTTGTTACGATTAAACGTTTTTCTTCAGGAATTTTCGCGATACGTTGTTTAGCATCTTTATCTAACGCTTCAAGTTTTTCAACATATGCTGCTAAATTCTTTTCGTATGTTTCTTTGTTCTTTGGATCTTTTGCGATTAATTGTTTCGCAATGTTTTTTGCGTAAATAACACCGTTTTCGATGTTTAACCATGCGTGAGGGTCTTCTTTTCCAGCTTCGTTTTGGCCTTCTAGGTAAATCACTTCGACACCATCACTTACTGCAAAGTAATCTTTATTCGCTTCTTTCTTCGCATTATTCACCATCTTCGTGAACCAAGCATCCCCACCGTTTTCTAAGTTGATTCCATTATAGAAAATCAAGTCTGCTTTTTGTACCTTTTGAACATCTTCTGGTAATGGTTCATACTCGTGTGGGTCTTGTCCTACTGGAACAATACTATGTAAGTTCACTAAATCACCGGCGATATTTTTTGTCATATCATAAATAATAGAGTTGGTTGTCACCACATTGATTTTTTCAGTATTTGCCTTTGAACTATTATCTTTACTTGTATCTTTACTTGTAGCGCATCCTGCAATTCCTAATACAACAAGTGCTGCTACAAAGAGTTTCTTCATTCTATTCATGAGATTTCCTTCTTTCTCTTTGTTTTGGTGAAACGATAAAACTTACGACAAAAAGTGCTGCTGCTGTTAATACGATGGTTGATCCAATAGCGATGTTAAACGTATATCCAATAACCAATCCTAATACGGATGACAGTGAGCCAAATGTTGCGGCTAAAATGAGCATTGTTTTCAGACGATTTGAATATAAATACGCTGTTGCTGCAGGGGTGATTAATAGTGCCACAATCATAACTGTCCCGACACTTTGCATCGCGGTAATTGATACAAGCGCCAAGAGGAACATCAATAAGTAGTGGTAAAATTGTACGTTCATCCCTGTAGATTGAGCAAAGACTGGATCAAAGCTCGTTACTTGTAATTCTTTAAAATACGCTAAAATAACGACGACTACAATCACGCTCACCACCAATGTAATGAGTAAATCAATATCTTGTACGGCTAAAATATTCCCGAATAAAATATGGAATAAGTCTGTTGAACTCTTCGCCACACTAATCAAAATAATTCCCAATGCCAAAAACGAACTAAAGGTAATCCCGATAGCAGTATCGCCTTTGATAGTACTATTTTGATTCACAAATGCAATAAGGAACGATGCTAATAACCCGAACACCAGGGCTCCAATAAAGAAGTTAATGCCTAAAATAAACGACAATGCTACACCCGGTAATACCGCGTGAGAGATAGCGTCCCCCATTAATGACATCCCTCTTAGAATGATGAAGCATCCTAAAATTCCGGCAACCGCACCAATCACGACTGCTGAAACAAGCGCATTTTGTAGGAAATGGAATTCCATTAACCCTTCAATGAAATTATGCATGCTCACCACCTCCTTGTGGAATATAGACACTTCCGCCGTATACATCATCTAAGTACTTCTTAATGAATACGTCTTCTGTTTTTCCAGAGGCTACAATCGCGTGTTTGACAAGAATCACATGGTCAAAGTATTCTTTCACCTTCGATAAGTCATGGTTGACCATTAAAATAGTCTTCCCTTCCTCTTTCCATTTACGGAGAATTGTCATAATGACTTTCTCACTAAGCATATCAATCCCTACAAATGGTTCATCAAGGAAAATATATTGTGCTTCTTGAACCATGCAACGTGCTAATAGTACACGTTGGAATTGACCACCAGAAAGAGCGCCGATTTGGCGAGATGCTAAATCAGTTAATCCAACTTCTTCAATGGCTGCATCGACTTTTTCCCAATCTTCTTTCGTCAAACGTTGCAATGGTTTCTTTTTAACAGTTCTTCCTAAAGCAACGCACTCACGAATGGTGATTGGAAATGTAAAGTCAATGTGGCTTTTTTGTTCGACATAGGCGATTTTCTGTAATACTTTTTTTGTGGGTTCTCCATCAATCAGAATTTCTCCTGATGATTGAATAAGTCCTAATATTGCTTTTAATAATGTTGATTTACCTGCACCATTGGGCCCAATAATCCCAGTAATGGTTGGTCCTTCAATGGTTGCATTACAATCTTTTAAAACATGTGGTTGCATCGCATACGATACCCCAACATTTTTAATCGTAATCAATGAATTCATCCCCTCACTTTATGTAGATTCTACATTTATTAGGTTACCCTAAAAAAATAATTTCGTCAAGTATTTTTTTAGGTTTACCAAAAAATTTTCAGAAAATTTTTGAAAACAAGCCTTTACACGCTTAAATCAGCTGATTAACTCTCTTTTAAAAGCGCAAAAAGGCGCCTTCCGTTGCCCGGAAGACGCCCTTTCAAACTCTTTATTTTGTTAATAATGCTGCAGCTGCTTCATCACAAATAACTGTCACTTTTGGATGTTTTTGTAGGATACTTGCAGGAACTTCCTCTGTGATTGGTCCTTCCACTAATCCTTTAATCGCATGGATTTTCTTAGGTCCGAATGCAATTAACACGATTTCTTTTGCATCCATGATGGATTGTAGTCCCATTGAATAAGCGTAGCGTGGTACATCTTCTTCTTTTTCGAAGAAGCGTTTGTTCGCTTCAATGGTTGATTCTGTTAAATGAACCTTATGTGTGCGTTGAGTGAATGGTGTACCAGGTTCGTTGAATCCGATATGTCCATTACTTCCGATGCCTAATAACTGCAAGTCTACTGGATTTTCTTGAAGAACACGTTCATAACGTTCAACTTCTGCATCTACGTCTTTTGCAATCCCATCTGGTAAATAGCTATGTTTAAATGGCTTCGCATTGAAAAGATATTCATACATGAAATAAGCGTAGCTATGTTCGTCCGTTGGTGCCAATCCAACATATTCATCTAAGTTCACTGAGATACGATCTGAAAAATCTAAATCGCTATTTCTAAGTAATTCATATAATCCAATTGGACTTGAGCCTGTCGCTAGTCCAAACACTTTCGCTCCTTCGCCGTGTGCACGTTTAAAAATCTCAAAAGCGGCTAATGCGCCTTCTTCTTGAGTTTTAACAACAATAACTTCCATTAACAATACCTCCCTGAATTCCCTTTCATAAAAGGGTACTAAAAACATGAACAGCTGCTTAACTATATTATAACAAAAATTCAGAGGTCTTTAAATAGCTAAATTCATTTTAGTTCATAAAATCTTCGCCATACATCACCCATTGTTCGTAATGTTTCGCCTCGAATGCCTCTGTTGGTCGTGCAGCCTCGATTACAAGTGGAGACGCATTTTCAACGCTCACTTCTTCTAGTGGAACCCACACAATTCCCTTCGAATCATTCTTCTCTTCGCTCGTCACGAAGTCCTCTACCGTTTGAGCGTTCTTTTCTTCAACATCAATCGTAAATAGCACAAACTCATGATGCACACGCGCAATTTCTGGAACGGTCACAAACACATCACGAATCGTATTTTGGTATATGGCAGATACTTGGAATCCAGCCTCCTCTAACATTTCTCGTCGCAATGTTTCAACCAGACTCTCGCCTTCTTCCGGCGTTCCTCCCGGCAAATCAAATCTCCCGCGGTATGGTCCACGCGTCTTACGAATACAAAGGATGCGTCCCTCGCGAATGCAAACACCATACACTCCAAAATGGTTCATTTCTTTCATTGTCTTCCTCCACGAAAATAGAGGTGGCACGCCACCTCTATATCTTTTTTCTGAAGCCGTTAATGTGACTTCCTTTGTTGGGATTCTACTCCATGTTTTACGGCCAATCGGATGATCCAGTAAAACAAATATAAGGCAACTCCCATCAGTGCAAACGTCCCCAGAAACATTGGTAATACTAAGTCCATAAAGACCACCTCCAATGAAATTGAAAACTATTAACCGACTATTGTTA
>CAUVGI010000088.1:0-5066 GCA_963551375.1 uncultured Streptococcus sp.
CTCTAAAGTAGTTTACTTTTTTTAGTGTCTACTTTAGAGGGAGCATATCAATTTGTTCAAGTCTTTTTTTACAAGAAAATACTAGAAAATAGTTTGAGATTAAATCAACAAGAGTTATAGACATTAGATAGGTTGTTTGATAAACTTTAAAAAGTAAGGGAAAATTAGGTGATACTATTCTCTAAATATATGGTATTTCAGATAGTTAAAGGGAAAGGGAGATATTAATGCAAAAAGGTAAATTATTAGTTGGAATGTTCTTGGTGTTATTAATGGCTGGATGTAGTGCTACAGGTACTTCTAAAAATGATGAGGGAACCAAAGAAACAGTCAAAACGTCGACGGTATCTACAAGTGAAGAAAATTCTGTAAATAAAGGAGAAAAAGTTTCAACATTTGTCTGGGGAAAGGGTAAAGATGAAGCGACAATAACATATACTTATGATGAATCAAAGGATGTTGTTACGAAGTTTAAAATAGAATCTCCTCAGTATGGAAGTGCGTTTAAAAATAAAGAAGAAGGAAATAAGAAGATTAAGATGCTGGTGGAGACGAAAGGAGTTAAAGCTTCTGTTATCGAAAAAAATGAAACTCTTATTGCGGTTATTGAAGTAGATCTTAAAATATGCAAATTCTCAGACATGAAAAAAAGTGATAACTATATTATAAAAGGTCTCGCGGAAACAGGATTTTTAAAAGGTGATGGGGACGAAGCTAGCTATACACAGAGTAAAAATAGTATCATGATGAATGGTTTTGAAGAACAGTAAGAAGAAATTTGTAGGACTTGAACAGTAATCTGTTCAAGTCTTTTTGTGGCTTAAAGTCAAAAGTTATATTTGTCGCACTTTTCTTTTTCGCGTTGACAATCATTTTTTTGCTCAATATAATGAAATCAAAAAGGAGGAGACTTGCATGAAAAAATTACTTTCACTATTGATGGGGTTAGGTTTGATTCTTATTTTAGTAGGTTGTAGTTCCCAAGAGACTGCGACTTTCACTCAAAAATCAGGCGGTACGGACGTAACTTTAGTGTATACGTATGATAAAAAGACTGATACCGTGACAAAGATTAAGATCGAAACGAATGAGCCTGCTGAACACACTGAGGCTCGTAAGGATAACGAAAAACTCTTTGAAGAGATTAAAGGCATTGATGGAGTTGTGACTTCACTGACAGAAAAAGATGGCAAACTTATCTCGTCAGCTGAAATCGACTTAACGAAATATAAGTTTTCAAAACTTAAAGAAAGTGACAACTACTTCTTTACAGGTCTTGTTCAAAGTGGTTTCTTAACAGAAGATGGAGATCACGCATCATTCTCTAAGAGTAAAGAAGTTGCACTAAAACGAGGAATGACAGAACAAACGAAATAACGAAATGACTCATGGATAAATTATCCATGGGTTATTTTTTTGTTTTAAGTTCATTTTAAGTTCGCTTCGTATACTAAAACCATCAAGAAAAGGAATCGAGGAGAACGAGATGGAAAATAAAAGACAATGGTTATTAACGACAACGTTATTTATCTCTCTAGGTTTGGCCGCTTGCGGGTCGCAAAGTGTATTAAGCCAAGCCGATGCAAACACTCAAACAACAACTACTAATACATCAGCAACTTCAACTACCCAGACAGCTTCTTATTTTGAAGCAAGCGACTTAACAGCAACTTACGACGAAAGTAAAGCTTCGAAAATTTCGCTTCAAGGAACGACAGCTACTGTTTCGGGCGAAGGGGTAACAGTCAATGGAAGTACGGTAGAAATTACAAAAGCTGGAACGTATATCGTCGAAGGGACGGCGACAAGCGTTCAATTGAAAGTCGCAGCAGGTAAGGAAGATGAAGTACAAATCGTCTTCAAGAATGCGACATTAAAGAATACAGAAGCTCCATTACTCGTCGATTCGGCTAAAAAAGTGATTTTAACAGTAGCCGATGGAACGAAAAATGAAGTGGCGGATGAATCAACGTCAACGGTCAAAGGAGCCATCTACTCAGATAGTGACTTGACGATTAACGGGAAAGGTTCATTAACTGTAACAGGTGCCGCAAGCAACGCGATTAAATCAAAAGACGGCATTCGCATTGTGGATGCGACAGTCACAACAACGGCGAAAAAACACGGGATTGCAGCCAATGACTTCGTGAATGTATCGGGTGCGACATTGAACTTAACTGTCGATGAAGATGGTATCCACTCAGATAACGACGATGATGTATTGTTAGGCAATATTTACTTGGTGAATACAACTATTACAGTGAATGCCGGTGACGATGGAATTAACGCTTCGAATACAATGCTCATCGACGAAGGTACAACCATCGATGTCCAAAAGAGTGAAGAAGGTCTTGAGGCTCGCTTGATTCATCAAGTCGGTGGAACAATTACCGTGAAATCTTCTGACGATGGATTGAATGCAAAAGACTGGACGTTAGAATCATCTGATGAGCAAGGCACAGGTCAACAAACGAAGAAAGTAAAATCTGAAGCCGCGAATGCGAAAAACTTAGATCAAGCAGGCGATGTAAAAATTGTTATCGACGGCGGAACGTTAACCGTAGATGCTGAAGGGGACGGACTTGATGCCAATGGGTCAATTGAAATTAACGGCGGAACAGTCGTTGTCAATGGTCCAACAAGCGGAGCCAACGCAGCTCTTGACTATGACGACAACGCAACACTAAACGGTGGTACTGTACTCTTTGTCGACAATGGACAAATGACAATGGGATTCGGTAGCGACTCTAGTCAAGCTTTCCTAATGGCAAGTGTTCAAGGAACGGCTGGAACAACTGTTGAAGTAGTCGACTCTTCTGGTAAAACAGTCGCAAGCCTAAAAGCTTCTAAGTCATTCTCAACAGTATTAATTAGTAGTCCTGATATTAAAGACGGTGAAAAATATACAATTAAAGTCGGATCAAACTCAACAACAGCAACAGCTTCTAAACAAGCAGCTAATATCGGCGGCGGACCTGGACAAGGGGCCCTGGAGGCGGCGGACAACCAGGTCAAGGAGGTCCAGGAGGACAACCGGGACAAGGCGGCAGACCAGGAGGCAGATAGGACGGTTTAGAATTTATAGGAAATCTTGAAAGGGGTGAGTCCACCAAAATATGAAGACAAATGATGAAATTGAAATGAGCGCATTAATAAGTGAGGTGGAACACTATGGAATAAAGATGATTCAAGAGGTTAAAACTAATTTAGACGGAAAGGGGTGAGGTTACCATAATATAAAGTCGATGAGACCGTTCAAACAATAGACGACTAACAGGAGTCAAAACAGTAACAAAAGATCTCAAAAATAACAAATACTACAGCACACAAAACCATAAAACGGGGTATTATCTCAGCTAACGAAAGCTTAACTGGGACAACACCCCGTTTTTCATGTTATATTATCTAACATAAGAGGTAAGGGTAGTTTTGACAAAAGATGCAACCGTTATTTACAATAACCCTATAAAGGAGGAAGACAGATGGGTGAAAAGGAATTACGACGTTCACTAGCCGTCTTTCCAATCGGAACAGTGATGAAGCTGACCGATTTATCTGCACGACAAATTCGATATTATGAAGAACAGCGCTTGGTCATCCCAGAACGTTCTGAGACGAACCGCCGCATGTATTCCTTGAATGATGTCGATCGCTTATTGGAAATTAAAGATTATTTAGCCGATGGATTAACCATTATGGCGATTCAGAAGATTTTCAATAAAAATACAAATCCCGTAACGAAGGAGAGCGTGAAAGAAGCGCTGACGGATGAGGATGTCCGACGAATCTTCTACGACGAGATTATGCATATTAGCCGCTACTCTGGCGGAGAAAAATGGAACTTATAGGAGGAAGCCAATGATTACACATGAAGAGATTAGAAGACAGGTAGAAGAGAAAGATGTTCGTTACTTACGATTAATCTTCACGGATATTCTAGGAACGATTAAAAACGTGGAAGTGCCAATTACACAATTAGACAAAGTTTTGGCCAATAAAATGATGTTTGACGGTTCTTCAATCGAAGGATTCGTTCGTATCGAAGAAAGTGATATGTACTTATATCCAGATCTTTCAACTTGGGTAGTATTCCCATGGAGCAGCAAACACGGTACTATCGCACGTTTAATCTGTGATGTTTACAAACCAGACGGAACACCATTTGCAGGGGACCCTCGTTCAAACTTAAAACGTGTGTTAAACGAAATGAAAGAATTAGGTTTCTCAAACTTCAACTTAGGACCAGAGCCAGAGTTCTTCTTATTCAAATTGGACGAAAAAGGCGAACCAACGCTTGAAGGAAACGACCAAGGTAGTTACTTCGACTTAGCTCCAATTGACCTTGGGGAAGAATGCCGTCGTGAAATCGTTCTTGAATTAGAAAAGATTGGGTTCGATATCGAAGCAAGTCACCACGAAGTAGCTCCAGGTCAACACGAAATCGACTGGAAATACTCAGATGCAGTAGCTGCTTGTGACAACATCCAAACTTTCAAACTTGTTGTAAAAACAATTGCGCGTAAACATGGATTGCATGCGACATTTATGCCAAAACCAGTATTCGGAATTGCCGGTAGCGGAATGCACTTCAACTTATCATTATTTGATAAAGATGGAAACAATGCGTTCTTTGACGAAAATGGCGACCAACGTCTAAGCGACACTTGCCGTCATTTCATCGCTGGGGTTATGAAACATGCCAAAGCCTTAACTGCTGTATGTAACCCAACCGTAAACTCATACAAACGTTTAGTTCCAGGGTACGAAGCGCCTGTATATATTGCATGGTCTGCACGTAACCGTTCACCGCTAATCCGTATTCCAGAATCTCGTGGCATTTCAACTCGTATCGAATTGCGTAGCGTGGATCCATCTGCAAACCCATATTTAGCAATGGCTGCGATTTTAACAGCTGGTCTTGAAGGGGTTAAAGAAAAAATGGAAGTTCCTGCAGCTATCGACCGCAACATCTATGCGATGTCTGCTCGCGAACGTAAGGAAGCTGGAATCGATGATTTACCAGGAACATTAAACGAAGCGATTGAATACTTGAAACAAGACGAAAC
>CAUVGI010000089.1:0-4862 GCA_963551375.1 uncultured Streptococcus sp.
ATATCGTCCGGCAGTGAAAATGCTGGATAGAACAAGAAGAGTCCTGCGATATTGGTCACTTCTTCTGCCGTAAGTGCCGTGACGAGTCCGCCCTGGCTACTTCCCATCAGATAAATTTTCTGCGGATCGGCATATTCCAACCCACTTGCGATACGGATGGCGTCCTTCAAGTTTTGCACTTCGGTTAGAACAGACATCTCGGTCGTTAGTCCCTCACTCATCGGAGCCGATGAAGACGATCCTCCTGCGAATTCGAAGCTGAAGACCGCAATGCCAGCCTTCGCCAATGTCTTCTGAACTTCTTCCTCGTGCTCGACGTTCGCGCCAAGTCCGTGGCTAAAAATCACGAGTGGCACACGTCCTTCTACGTCTGGCACAAAGGCACGGGCGTAGATGTCCTTGCCATTACTATCAAAATCATATTCTTTTACGGTATACGTGCCGTCTGTCTTCACTTCAACATGCGGCGCTTGTGTGGTTTGTGGCGTCTGCGCGGTCGTGTTCGCACCGTTTGAACTGTTCGAGCTATTAGTCGTCGTCCCACACGCTGCGAGTAGGAACGCCACGCTGATTCCCATTAATACTTTTTTCATTCATGTCCAACTTTCATTTTTGGTCGGGTCTTTCCCCTTTTAAGTAGTCTACCCGCTAAGCCTTGGAACCTCAACTTTTTTGCATAAAAAATCGACCGCAAGTCCTCCCTGCAGTCGCATCATTGTTTATACTAAAAATTCCAATAATTCCGCGTAGCTTCGCACCTCCACGGTTGGCTTAATCGCGGTTCTGTTTTCTTTTGCCGCGAGGTTCATCCAAATCGTGTCGATGCCTGCGTTAATCCCGCCTTGGATATCCGCTGTCAGCGAGTCGCCGATGATCACGGCTTTATCCTTGTCGTAGTCTGGAATCGCACTGGCTACTCGTTCAAAGAAGGCTTCACTTGGCTTTTGTGCGCCGACTTCTTCCGAGATAAATACTTTCTTGAAGTATTTGGCAATCGGTGAGTTTGAAAGGCGGCCTTTTTGAATCGTCGTGATGCCGTTTGTGGCAGCGTATAAGTCGTATCCAGCGTTCTGTAACGCTTGAAGCAACTCCTCCGCTCCTTCGTACGTTTGCCCTTGCGTCCCGAGGATGGCTTCGTACTCTGCCGCGAGTTCCTTTCCGTCTTTTTCAAAACCAAAGTGGTCGAATAACTTAGCAAAGCGCGTTTCGACGAGTTCCTCACGCGTGATTTCGTCCTTTTCCAACGAACGCCACATGGCACGATTCATCGGCACGTAGACGTCGATATACGCCTCGACATCCTCCACGCCTTGCTGTTCCAAGAGCTTTGTCAGCGCGTAGTTCTCCGCCGAATGAAAGTCCCAGAGCGTTGAATCCAGGTCGAATAATAGTGTTTTATAAATCATGTCCCTAACCTCTTTACGTTCTTATCTTATTCTTTGTTCAAATTGATATTCCGTTTGCAATGATTTTAGAAAGCCTTCTAGCCCTTTTACAAGGGTGCGATTTGTCTCGAGTGGTTTCTTTTTCCAAAGAGTAATCTCTTCCTTTGCACGTGCCACTAAAGCATTGAATTCCTTCTTGAAGGAGTGATGTCTCCAGAAAAAGACAGCTCCTAGAACGATAAGAGGAACACTCCATGTCAAGAAATGGAAGCTCGTGACGGTTACCAAGAATTCGAACGTTTCCCAAACACCAACCTCAAAAATAGTTGCAAATGCATCCCCTATAATCGAAAAAGCGTGCGTATTTTGTAAATAGATACCGGCGAAACAAAGAGCGAATAGTGGCAAGAGTAACCGCGCTATTTGATGATTTTTCGGCAAAGGTGCTGCATCTCCTCTTTCTGAAGTCACCTTTTCCAATAATTCTCGGAGTCGATTGGCTGTTTCTTGTGTGACTTTCTTCTTCATTCTTACTCCCACTGTTTTCAAATCCCTTTATTTTATAACCCGTAAGTTTTGTATTTTTTAATGAGGAACTTCGCGCGTTTGACGTAGTCGTTCTCGTTTCCGCTAAGTTCCTCGAGTGCTTCCTGGGCAACCGGCAAGAGTGCGCGGATGTCTTTTTGGATGAAGAGCTGATTGCGTGCGTCTAACGCCTTTGCAAAAAATAGCCCGAACATCCAGATGATGACAAGCGGGAAGAACACGAGCATTTCTTCGTTGCTCAGAGTAATCATAAAGTTATCTGATTTTCCACCGTTTACATAGAAAATAAATGCCACGAGTCCAATCGTAAGGAGCACGAGGATGCCCACGAGGACATAAAAATACTTCATGAGGTGCTGCACTCCCGGACTTTCATACGGCAGCTCGATGTCTAGGCCGCTCTCCCCGACAAGGCGCTCGGTCAATGCGCGAAACTCTTGTGCTTCATTTTTTCTGTATCGAATTCTTTGTAGATCCATGATTTTCTCTCCTTAATGATAGATATGCATTTAGAGGCCGTAGCGTCTATATTTCCTCACTAATGTTTCCGCACGCTTGATGTCTACGGCTAAGTCTTTCCGATTTTGCTCATGTAAAACAATCGTTGCTTCGTCAACAATATCCAACAGCTCTCCCATTTCCGCCCAACGTTTATCTTGTTCACGACGGTATAATAGGGCTACAAAAAGGACACCCACCAGCCAAAAGATGAGCCCCACCAAACATGCGAAAAACATAATACCAAGGATGAGAAGCGGATCGTCAACATTTCTTCCACTAATAAACAACAAATACCCCATTCCGCCTAGCATCAAAGCCGAGAAAAGTCCTAATATCCAGATGAGTACTTTCAACAATGGAGAACGTTCCGTCACAAGGGGAAATTCTGCTTCAATCCCACTTTCGTCCACTAAGCGTTCTGCGACTGCTCGAAAGTCTTGTACCTCTTTTTCTTTTAATACTATTCTTCTGGGTGCTACAAAAATATACATATTCTTCACTCCTTAAAAACGATAATTTCGTTGTAAGTCGTCGACGTAATTTTCTAAATTGATGACTTCTTGTGAAACAACGCCATTGCCTGCTTCATATTGGCGCGCGATTTCGTCTTTTGCATGTTCGAGTAAGAAGAGTGTTTCTTTTACAAGCGAACGACGCGCTAGCCAGAGAATGAGGATGAAAATCGCAATCAATGCCACCCACAAAATCGGCATCCACCAGTACGGTAACATTCGGTCCATGACTGGTGAGGATTTCCTTGAAAAGAGCATATAGATTGAGCCAAGGATGGCCGCCAGGAATCCTGTCGTCATAATCGTATAGAGCGTGATGATTCCAAAGAAGAGCATGCAAAAGAGTCGAACCTGACGATTATCTCTTGGCAGGACGCGCGGTTGTTTGCTTCTACGGTTTACAATGCGAATGAGTTCACGCAGTCTTGTCGTTTGAGACTGCCAAATCGTTTTTTTATAGTTCATAATGTCCTCCTAATAGTACTTATGTGCTTTTTTCAAAAATTTTTGTAACTCTGCTACTTCGGCTGGTACGGCTGTGGTTTGACTCCACTCTTCGACTTCGCGGTCTGCCAGTGCCAATAGTTCTTTCCATTCCTTAAAGGTCTCTCTACGGTGCCAATTGAAGACGGCAACGAAGACGGCAATCGGTAAGCACCAGATAAGGGCAAATGGCCAAATGAAGGCAAGATAGCCGATTGCGACGCTCAATTGCAACGTCACTAGGCAGGCGATGAATAATTTCAAATACGTAAAGAATCCAGATGCGAATCCGATGACGATGCCCGCAATGGCGACTGTAATCAGGACGTAGATGCGAAGCCAATACGAGTTTTTTGGAAGCTGTTCTTCTCGTCCGTTTATCTTCAAGACAAGCTTCAATAGTCTTCTTAAGGCGCGAACTCGTGAAGCTTCGACGCTGGTTAGACGTTTTGCTACTTCGTGTTCTTTGCTCACTTTCTCCATCGCAGCCCCGACACTCGTAGCGGCTACTTGTACTGTTTCCTTCAATTTAGAAGGTTTGCCAAGCGCTGCATGTTCCTGTAAATACGCCTCTAGCGTTTCAACAGCTTCACGGCTAGCTTCTTTTGGAGAGGATTTCCACGTCGCCACTTCTTCATTTCCACGAGCCACGAGCTTTTTCCATTCCCAATGAACGGATCTGTGGCAGAAGTAGAGAACAACGGCTAGGGCGGCAAACATGATGCCAAAGTGAAGCACTAGGCCAAAGAAGACCTTGCTTACATCTGAGAGAGCCTCTGAATCCCCCGTCGAAAACACCAATCCGAGCGCTGGAAAGAAGTCCGATTCGACTAAAAGCGCGCGTCCTAACACCGCCACTGCGAACACCACTCCAGCAACACTAAGGATGGTTATACAGATGCGTAACGGGTACAAGCTCATCGGTAGTGTGCCTTCTTCCCCATTTTGCTCGATCACTGCTTCAATCAACTGGCGCAGTTGTCTTACATTGCGTTCCTTCACTTTCTGTTTCTTTTTCATTGTCATTCCTCCTGACGTTCAAAGGTTGTATCTTTTATCCCCAAAGATTCTTTTTAAACCGTCATTCCGTATGATTCCCTGAATCATCTTGATGCGCTTTTTCCTCAACCTTGGAAGAACTCTCCTCAGTCATCGTTGTATGTTCGTGTATATACGCCTCTAGTGCTTCAACAGCTTCGCGGCTGGCTTCTCTTGGTGCAGCTTTCCACGTCGCCACTTCTTTATTTCCCCGAACAACCAGCTTGTTCCATTCCCAGTAAACGGATTTGTAGCAGCAATAGAGAACGACGGCTACAAAGGCAAACATGATGAACCAGTCAAGAAACATACTGTTGGTGAGACCATTTTGATACCCTTCCCCTGGCTGTTGCATCGTAAGCTCTGTAAAGAATATTGTAGATATTGTAACAATAAA
>CAUVGI010000090.1:0-4858 GCA_963551375.1 uncultured Streptococcus sp.
CCAAACATTTTACCAGCAGCTAGTAAAATCACTAAAATCGTTACTGGATGCATCTTGAGTGATGAACCGAGGATTAATGGTTGAAGTAAACGACTTTCGATCAATTGTTCAATGACATACACTAAAAACACTTGAAGCGCTAGCGATGGATTTGTAACAAAAGCAATAATAAACGCTGGAACTAATCCGATAATTGACCCGATATATGGAATAATCGTTAATACTCCTGCAATCATCCCAATTGTTACCCCATATGGTAATCCGATAATCGAATATCCAATGGTATAAGTAATCCCAACAAAAATCGCAACTAAGATTTGGCCACGAATATATGAGCTGACTTGTTGGTTCATTTCATGTAACATCACGCTAATTTTATGTTGAGAGCGAGTCGGGAATAAACGTGTAATCGAAGGAATGACTTTATTTCCATCTTTCAATAGATAATAAAGAATAACTGGCATTGTCATTAGCGTAATCACAATATCACCAACGATTCCAAATACACTTCCGATACCGCTAAATGTAAGGTTTAACACTCCATTTAAACGTTCTGTCATCGATTGAATGAAATCCATGTTAATCGTATTAAATTGTTCCTGCAAAGCTGTAAACCAACTAGATTGCATGAACTTTTCAACTTGATCACTGATAATTTGATAATAATAAGGTAACTGTGACACTAAATCTAGCAATTGCTTTTGGATAATCGGTACCAAACTTGTGACTACCCCGATAAATAGGAAAATAACTCCTAACATCACCGCTAAAATCGCAATGCCTTTTGGCACCTTTTTATTAACTAGAAAATCATAAACGGGTTTTACTAAGTAGTAAACTACCGCGCCGCAAGCAACGGGCACCCCAACAGCAGAGATGAATCCTTTAATTGGATTAAACAAGTACGATGTCTGCGAGAATAAAATCAAGTTAACAAGGAGCAATAATAAAATAAGCAATCCTGTCACCAATTGATTATCTAAAAACCATTTCCAAAACCATGTTTTCTTTTGGTTTTCCGGTTTATGATCCATAAAATTCCTCCTTTTCACATTTTTCTCTAGTGTATCATATTTTTGCCCTCTATGATTAACATTTGATTAGATTTTAGAAAAAATTGTATAATTATTTTATATTGTGATTCGGAGGGAATCGTATGAATGAAAAATTTTATTTAGGAACCTATACAAAACGCGATAGTAAAGGAGTCTACTTTGTAACTCTTAATAAAGAAACTGAACAACTAGAATCTCTGATATTAGAAGCGGATATCGATAATCCAACGTATCTTTCGTATTCAAAGAACGACCAATTATTATTCACTGTTGGAAAAGGTGAAGAGCATTGCGGAATTTCGGCAAACAATGCAAAAGTTTCTCCTGTAGAAAGATTAGCAAGTATTGAAGATCAACAAGCGGTGCCTTGCTATATTCGCTATAACGAAAAAACAGGAGACGTGCTCACCGCTAATTATCACGGAGGATTCGTGGAATTATACCACTACGACAAAGAAGACGGTGCTTTTACTTTTGTAGATAAAAAAGTCCACTCTGGATCTAGCGTTCATGCAAACCAAACTTCTCCACATGTTCACTACACTGATTACACACCAGACGAAAAATGGATTGTAGTTTGTGACCTCGGAATCGATACTGTATTTACGTATAGACGTACGGAAACTGGATTAGAAGAAGTTGCTCAATATAAGACGAAAGCTGGTAGCGGACCTCGTCATCTAGCCTTCCATCCTACGTTTCCTATCGCTTATTTGATTTGCGAACTGGATGCTACTGTTGAAGTGCTCTCTTATGATAAAGAAAATGGAACATTTACAAACTTAGATAAGATTGCTTTAACAACCGAAGATCAACAAGCTTGGGGAGGTGCTATCCACCTCACTCGTGATGGACGTTTTGTTTATGCTTCAAACCGCGGATTCGACGCGTTATACACATTCTCAGTCGATGCCACAAATGGTTTACTCACTCTCGTACAAACTGTTGATAGCTATGGTTCGGTCCCTCGTGATTTCCATTTAAGTAACGATGAAGCCTATATCGTTGTTGGACACCAAGAGTCAGACAACTTAACGCTATTCAAACGCGACTTAGAAACTGGTCAACTCACGCTTCTTCAAAAAGATTTTTACGCCCCAGAAGTAGTTTGTGTCGTACCTCAATAGAACTCATTTTACAGTCTCTTCTTTTTTTGAAGAGACTTTCTTGTTTATTGTGGTAATCCTTACCAGAAAGCAGTATAATCGTTGTTAGCAGACTTTATAAAGGAGTGGAAAAATGCTTAATCTTATCGAGATTATTAAAACTATTATTTTAGGAATTATCGAAGGCGTTACTGAATGGCTACCAATTAGTAGTACTGGCCACTTAATTTTAGTGAACGAAATCATTCAATTAGACGTATCCGCTAAATTCCAAGAAATGTTCAACGTTGTAATTCAATTAGGTGCCATTATGGCAGTTGTCCTTGTGTATTTCAACAAATTAAACCCATTTGCTAAAAGTAAAAACCGTAAAGAGTTTATCGAAACAATTAGTCTTTGGAAAAAGGTAATTATCGGATGTATCCCTGCTGTGATTCTTGGATTCATTCTTGATGACTTTATGGATGACTACTTCAACAAACCAATTGTTATTGCATTAGCCCTAATCGTTTACGGGATTGCGTTCATCTACATCGAACGTGCACATAAAAATGTGGAACCAAAAATTAATGACTTCAAAGAATTAGACTTCATGACAGCCATTAAAATTGGTCTTTTCCAATGTTTAGCACTTGTACCTGGCACTAGCCGTTCTGGTTCAACAATCCTAGGTGGTTTATTAGTCGGAACAAGCCGTTCAATCGCAACTGAATTCTCATTCTTCATGGGGATTCCAATCATGTTCGGTGCGAGTGGATTAAAATTATTGAAATTCGGATTCCACTACTCCCTAGCTGAATTCGTCATTTTATTAGTCGGTTCTGTCGTTTCATTTGTTGTATCTCTATTCGTTATCAAGTTCTTATTGAAATACATCAAACACCACGACTTCCAAGCATTCGGTTGGTACCGTATCGCTCTTGGGATTATCGTTCTCGGAAGCTTATTCTTCAAATAGTCAAAAAGCTGGATTTATTCCAGCTTTTTCTTTTTGCCCAATTTCGGGTATAATAAAACTATTCAATTAAGAAAGAAGGATACTATGTCACTACTCTATGTCGGAATTGGCGGTGCCATTGGAGCAATTTTACGGTATTTATTATCACAGCTTTCTCTGCAGCACTCTCTTCCCATTAAAACATTATTCATTAACTTATTAGGATCGCTTGTCATCGGATTTTTAAGCGCTAAATTTCAACAATCACACTGGTTCGAAGGCGATCAACTACTACTCATTACAGGAGTATGCGGTGGCTTTACAACCTTCTCCACTTTCAGCTTAGAATCTCTTCAATTAATCCAAAATGGAGATACTCCACTCGCTCTTTTATATATGGCCATTAGTTTAGTAGGCGGACTTGCTTGTGTAGCATTCGGATATTTTATTGGCCAAGCTTCATTTTAAAATAGCATTTTTATAAGAAACGGTTTACAATAGATATAAGAACAAGAACGGAGGTCATTTTATGACGAAAAAAGGTGTAACATTGTATTTCATGAGACATGGAGAAACCATCTTTAACCGCTACAATCGTATGCAAGGATGGTCAGATACTCCTCTAACAAAAGAAGGACGCCTAGATGCTATTCGTTCTGGTTTGGGAATGAAAGACGTTCATTTTGATGCGGTCTATACCAGCGACTTAAGAAGAACGGTTGAAACTGCTCAACTCTTCCTTAGAAATCATCCAAACCGTGAAAACCTCACGATTGAAATGATGCCTGAATTCCGCGAGGTATTCTTTGGAAGCTTAGAAGGAAAAGATGCTGGCGAGCTCTGGGGCGAACTCTACAAGAAATTACAACGCAATTTTGATGATTTAGGTGGACGTAATATCCAAGAAGAATTAAACGGATTGAAGGAATTAGATCCAGACCATCTTGGAGAAAACTTTATGGAATTTTGGTTACGTGTAGAACAAGGCTTACTAAAAGTAATCAATAAGCACCGTGATAAAAATCAAAATATTCTTATCGTGAGCCATGGAATTACAATTCGAAACATGCTCCATGAACTAATTCCTGACTTCCAACTATCAGAATTAATTGGAAATGCATCTCTTAATATCGTCGAATATTCAGATGGTAAATTCCACTTAAAAGCACTCAACCAAACAAACCACTTTGTACTTCGTAAAGAAGCTAAAGAAGAACCTTATGAGATGCTACCTACAAAAATGCACGATTAATAAAGGTTTGCAACTATAACTGAACTTTGTTACAATGAGAGTCTAGGCGTATGTCTAGGCTTTTCTTTATACGGGGTCGTTACGGATTCGACAGGTATAGGTTGAGCTTTCAATGCATTCCGTAGGTTACGTCTACGTAAAAACGTTACAGTTAAATATAACTGACAAACAACAAACAAACACTTTAGCTTTCGCAGCTTAATAACTGCTAGCTAAGATCTGTCCGGCATCGCCCATGTGCTCGGGTCCAGGTCCTATAACCAGTGGGATACGATTCACTTTTCCGTCTGTCTAAGTGAATAAGAGATTATCAGACTAGCTTAAGATGATGCTTGTTTATCAGCTAATCGGTAGCGAAACTTAAATAGATAAACTATGAATGTAGATTTGATTGTGTCGATATACTTGGACAGGGGTTCGACTCCCCTCGGCTCCATTATTTTACGAAAAAAAACTCTCTTTATTCACGAGAATAAAGAGAGTTTTTCTTAGTTTATATTGTTTTTTC
>CAUVGI010000091.1:0-4858 GCA_963551375.1 uncultured Streptococcus sp.
AAAGACGAGATCAACTCGTCTTTTTTTATTTCTTTCCGAAAAATCGTTCTTTTTCGGAAAGTTGTATCAATAAAATTGCGTATGTCCTTGAGGCTCTAGGGTTTTTAGCGATAAGTTACTTGCGAAGATATCTGAAAAACGCTCAGAATTGTCATGTCAGCATCAAAAATGCGCATTTTCTGTATGAAAAAACGTAAATCGAAGTCAGTTATACAAAAATGACGTAGAGTTCTGCAAGTCTTACGCTTACAAATTGTTTAAGCAACTAAAATATAACCCCCACTTTCTAATTCCGAGAATACATTTGAAATAAAAAAGAATGCTGACAAATCAACATTCTTTTTTGGTTTTGTTTTAAGAAAAATAGATATTTTGTCTGTTTAGCTACCAAAATGCTACCAATAGACTTTTTTATTTCTATCGTCTTTAATACTTTATATTCCGTTCGACAAACTGGAATTTGATTATTTGGAAAATGTATTCATTAGTTCTCCGAAATAACTTGCCTTTCCTGTTGAAAAGTAGTTGTACCATGCTTCTATGGTTTCAGAAGAATATATTTCTAACTTTTCAAAGATATATTTTGCCCAAAGCAACGAACCAGCGGAACTTGCTGTTATTAAATTATCATCAGCTACAGCAGCGACATCTTTATAATATTGCTCTCCATTATAATTCGATGACATACCTGTTAAGAAAAACAAAGCATTACTTGTATGGTATTGTGTGTCTAATATTCCCACATTTGCAAGTCCCAAAGTTGCTCCGCAAATCGCTGCAACCAATACCCCTTTTTCTATTAAGCTTTTGGCTACTTCAAGAATAGCTGTCTGTTCTGTACTGCCCCAAGTATCTGCACCAATCAGCAACAATGCCGCTGCTTGATTTTCATCTAATTCATCTAATGTAATATCGGGAATCAAAGTCATACCACCAGCAGTTTTTATAGGCTTCCTAGAAGTAGCTACGGTACATAATTCATATTCTTGTTTTGGCAACATTTTTTGTAGTGTTAATCCTTGTAAAAAGTAGCCATTCTCCCAGTCTGCCATCGTATCTAGTAAATACATATAGATTTTCTTCATTTCTTACTTGTCTCCTTTAAAAATATTTTTATTGAATAATTGAAAGGCTTTTTCTGTAATGAAAAATAATATACCATATTTTTCTAAACCTTTTAGAACATATATTTAATATGGCTATCTCCTCGTCAAATTCAAATCTAGTGAATTATATATTCCTCTATTTTGTAGCTATATTCTTTTAGAAGTCCCCGTGAATAAATTTTTTTATTTTTTGAATCTCTAACTTCTTTCCAAAGGATAGCCGCAACTTTTAACTTGTTGGAGTAATGATTGCTAAATTCATCTGCACAAAAGTCTTTTAGAAATTGATTCCATTGGCAAGCTGAATTATCATACTTGGCGTAGTCTGACTCTCCATAGTATATTTTAATCATATCTTGGATTGTAAAATTTATGTTGTTGTCCCGTTTTACTTTTCGCCAAGCAGTTGCCATATCAGCATTAAACTTAAACGGATTAACACCTGTTACAGCTGAAAAATAATCACGAAATTTCTGATTAAAGGAAAACCCACATTCAAGTAATGATGTATTTAGGGTTATTATTTCGGTTTGATTTTTGTTTCTTTTCCTCAAAAATTTTTCTACTCTATTTCCCTTAAAATATTGTTCTATAATATGATTTAATTCTTTTTTTGTACATCTGTATTCTAATCCAAGGTACTTACAAATTTGTGAAAGCTCTTCTCGATACCAGTAGTATCTGTTAAATTCTTCAAATGATTTTATATCTCTAAAATCAGGTCTATTTTCTTCCAAATGCTCACCTCTACAACTCCAAGTTTATCTTATTATACTACATATAACCATGCCACATAAAGGTATGCAATGAAAAACGAGGTTACTTCCAGAATTGCCACCACTTTTTGTGCTCTAAAAGCAAGGTTTTTTCTTTGTTTTCTCGCGACAAATCCAGAGTTAATATCTGTTGATTCTTCAATAACTCTTGCAAGTTCGCGATTTGTTCGTTTTTTTCTTTAAGTTCCGATTGTAACACAAGTAAGACATTTGCGTCACTTTCGTGTTGCGTATTTTCTGCATTTTCTTCGCTAAGCAATACATTTCTTACATACTCAGAAAGTTTCATTTTACTAGCTTTTGCACGTTTTTCTAATTCTTTTTTCTCTTCGTCTGTAATACGTACGTTTAGACTTTTATGTTTTCCTTGCGTCACGTTGTATCTCCTTTGTAATTCTTTTTCTTTACAATTTTATCACAAATTTTAGTTGATTTTTAACTACAATCGATTTTAAGCTCATATTTCCTTATCAATAGTTATAGAAAATGACATTGAAGGGTCTGGTAGGGTAACATACCACCTCCATCCCAAAGTGCTCAAAACGCGTCCTAGAGTGTTTAAAATCGACGCAAAAATTGAAAGCCTATTTTGTAACAAAAAAAGACGGAGTCCCGTCTTTCACATTTTGACAAAATAATATTTTTATATTATCCTTTATCATCTATTTTTTCAAGCAAGATAGCCTTCTGAAAAGCCATCTCTGCTTGTGTTTCTGGACTTGTCGTGTTCTTGTAGTTAGGATCAGACCAATTTGGATCATTACCTTTTTTCTTAGTTTTTTTAGGTTCGGCTTGCCCTTGATAAGGTAAAGATGTGTCTCTTTCAAAAGTAAAAACGTATTCTTTCACGGGATTTCCGCGGGTTTTTTCCTTGATAACATCGCATTTTAAATTTTTAAAGTAATTGCTAAGTTCCTTAACGATTGGATTTACGACACGACGTGTTACTTCTCCGCTTGTGTATTTCCTTGGGACATCTAGCACCGCACGCAATCGTTCGATACTAAAAGTTACCTTACCCATAGTACGCCACTGTTTTAAATGACGATACATTTGTTTGGCGTACGTGCTTTTTATCTTAACAAACTCTTCCAACTCGTAGAAGGTAAATTCTCCTTCTTTAAGAATGACGTTAACAAACGATTCAAAATTTTCGGAAACCTGCACCGTCAGCTTTTTCTTGTCAAATTCTAGATCAAACTCAGAGAAGGCAAGAATCAATTTATATGACTTGTCCGAGTGATTATAATACCTCAAATTGGCCATTCTATTTACTACAGTTATCATCGTTTGTTTCCAACGATCGGCATTTCTTTCACCCTTGATAATTTTTCTCAACTCGTTTGTGTCAAACTCCACCACTGTTCTTTTCTGGTTAGTCATTTTCGCGATTATACCCATGAACAGGTCCATTTCTTTCGCCGTCCATTGGTTCATGGAAATGTTGTTAAACTTATTATCTACAACGATTTCATTCTTTTGTTCTTTGTTTTGCACGTTATTTTGTCCTCATTAATTTGTTGACAATATTATATATCTCGATTCTTATTTTGTCAACTTTTAAACCATGACAAAATAAGAATCACATCATGTACATCAAAAGAGTCACATCATGTACATCAAGACAACCCTATTTTTCACATGGTGTACATCAAAAGAGTCACATCATGTACATCAAGACAAAGGTTTTTAAATTCATGAATTCATTGGGGCAGTAAGAGTTTCACGTTTTTTTGCGCGATTGCGTAAAAGATTATATAAAAAGATTATATAAAAGATGAATAAAAAGGAGTCGCCTTCGCTCCTCTTTCATAAATCCAAAAATAGATTTTTATCTTTCCTTTTGTTGATAACGTTACAGAACAGAAGTAATAGGTCGCTCTGCTCCCTGCCTGTAAGAAAAGCGTAAGGCAGAGGGCAGATGATGGCTCTTTAAGTTAGATGAAATCTGTGGTCTAGTGAATAAAGCCAATAAAAAGACGGCTTTTTGCCGTCGGATTGATTTGGTCGAGGTATTAAAATAACAGGACTAAAATGTAACATTCGTATACAATTGTCACATCTTGTACATCAAAAGAAAATTTAAATCGAGATAAACCCTTGATACTATTAACTTTTTGACTACAAATAGAGTCAATTTAGAGGTCTTACGATTTACGTTTGATTTGAACGCTACATAGCTTGCCTATAAGGAAGCGTAAGCCTAAAGGGAAGATAATGGCTATTTACGTTAGAAAAGGCTTGTAGTTTAGCGTATAAAGCCAAAAAGACGGCTTTTTGCCGTCGGTTTTGGTGTAGATAATGCATTTAAGTTAGCGAAGTGAAACCAAAATGGCAGTGAAATGAAACTCTTTTAAAATAAAAGTTGCACTTAAAATTTAAATACAGTTGATACACTTTCGTTAATGCCTATAAAAACGTTGATTTAACAGCCTTTTCAATCAAATTAATACAGTCGATACAGTTACATTTTGTATATGAGCTGTATCTATTATCCGACCAATTTATAAGCATATGAACGTCTAAACTCATCTACGCGATTATGTCCCAGCGCTTGAGACGTTTTTAATTCAGCAAACTTATCCAAGACGTGACCGCGCAAATCCTTACGCAGAAACGTCTTCTGCTTTCTTGGTAGATCAAGGATATTGCGTTCATAATGCTTATATACGCGTCTCGCGTATTCAGCTCTATGCGAGTGCTCATCAAGCTTTTTCGGTACAGAGTAAGTCTGAACCTCGTTATGCCGATCATTGAACACATAGAAGTCCCCAGCTTGACGGAAGAGCGAAAGAATCAGCTGTTCTTCCTCTTCATTTGCTATTATAGGACTTCTTCGCACTCGTCCGCCTTTTCCTTTTGTAACGAAATAGTAAAAGCCATCTTCGTCCCGCTCTTTAGATAGCGCAGTACCGCGAATCGACTGCATTTCTGACTTTCTCAGACCCGTCGCGCCACCGACCATAGCGAAAAAAT
>CAUVGI010000092.1:0-4822 GCA_963551375.1 uncultured Streptococcus sp.
CCTCGTATCCTTAATTTAATATTTCTGTAATCTTATGTGAAGGGGTTGTAATATTCGGGTGCTATAATAGGGGGGATTAAAATATCGAAGGATTAGAAAGCTGGTGAGTTTATGATTGAAATGATGAATGTAACTAAGAGATATAATAAAGGCATCACTGCTATTAATAATTTATCTATCCAAATTAAGGATGGAGAGTTCGTTTATGTAGTAGGGCCTTCTGGTGCAGGTAAATCAACTTTCATTAAAATGATGTATCGCGAAGAAAAAGCGACTAAAGGTAGAATTCGTGTAGGTAAATATGATTTGATGAAAATTAAAGATCGTCAAATTCCATACTTACGCCGTTATGTAGGGGTTGTCTTCCAAGACTTTAAACTCTTACAACATAAAACTGTATACGAAAACGTGGCATATGCGATGGAGGTTATTGAAAAATCACCTCGTGAAATTAAACGCCGTGTTGAAGATGTTTTAGAGTTAGTAAACCTAAAACACCGTATGAACAATTTCCCAAATGAATTATCTGGTGGGGAACAACAACGTGTAGCGATTGCTCGTGCAATTGTGAATACACCTGGAATCCTGATTGCGGATGAGCCAACAGGGAACCTTGACCCAGAAACTTCTATGGAAATTATGGATATCCTTGAACGTATCAACGAACAAGGAACAACAATCGTAATGGCAACACACAATAGCCAAATCGTTAACGAGAAAAAGCATCGTGTAATTGCGATTGAAAATGGTCAAATTGTACGTGACCAAGAACAGGGGGAATACGGATATGAAGATTAGAACCATGGGTCGTCATATACGTGACGCCTTCAAGAGTCTTTTCAGAAATGGATTGATGACATTTGGTGCTGTTTCTGCAGTGTCAATGATCTTATTAATCGTAGGGGTGTTCGTTTCACTTCTATTTAACGTGAATAAAATCGGTTCAGATATTGAAAATGACGTAAACGTACGTGTGTTTATTGATTTGGCAGCTGACCAAGCAAAAACAGATGAATTAGAAGCGAAAATTAAAGCCTTAGATGGCGTTGAGTCTGTTACTTTCCGTTCTAAAGACGAAGAGTTAGAAGACGTAACAAAGAACTTCGGGGAAGAGTTATCATTATTCAAAAATGATGCAAACCCACTTCGTAATGCGTTCGACGTAAAAGCAGTGGAACCACAAAAAACAAGTGCTATTGCGAAACAAATCGAAGGCATGGACTATGTAGCGCGTGTTCGTTACGGGGAAGCTCATGCGGATAACTTATTCCGTATTATCGCGACAGCTCGTAATATCGGGGCAGTTGTGATTTTAGGACTATTAGCGTTGGCGATGTTCTTAATTTCAAATACAATCCGTGCAACAATCTATGCACGTAGAACAGAAATCGAAATCATGCGTCTGGTAGGTGCGACAAAAGCATACATCCGTTGGCCATTCTTCTTAGAAGGCGGTATGATTGGATTAATCGGTTCAATTATCCCAATCGGATTAGTATGGTCTGTATACCTATGGGTGTATAAAGGCGGTTCAGATTTCTTCTCTGGATCAAGCTTTAGCCTACTCGATCCAAATCCATTCTTGATTTATGTTTCAGCAGGAATGGTTGCCATCGGTGTTCTTATCGGTGCGTTTGGTTCAGTTCTTTCAATGAGAAAGTTCTTGAAGAAATAGTTGAAATTAGCAGAAGGAGTGCGTTATTGCGCTCCTTCTTTTTTGTTTAAAGTTATATGCATAAAAGTTATAACAGGTTCTGAAAAACAGGTATAATCAAATAACGAGTTTCGCATTGACTCAGAATACCACCATCGTTTATAGTAATTTCATCAGATAAAGCAATGCAATGAACAGATAAGTAAATAAAGAAGAACGTTAAAGAGAATCCGGTTGGTGGGAAAGGATACGGGGCAATTTATTGAAAATGGTCTGGGAGCAACAAAGGTGATGAAGCTTTTGCGATTTGTACTCGATAACGTACAAGGGTATCTTGCACCATGCAACGTACTTTTGGAGCGGTAAACTGTGAGGTTTATCGGAATTAGAGTGGTAACGCGAAAACTTCGCCTCTAGTGTGTAGAGGGGAAGCTTTTTTTATGGCCCAAACCAATATGGACAGAGCAACATCTGTTGGAAATCACGAAGCGCGCATGTGGTTTCCAAACAAAGAACAATCATTTAACCAAAAAGGGGACTTATAACATGAAATTTAATAAATTATTCAAAGCAACAACATTCGGACTTTTAGCAACAGCATTAGTAGCATGCGGAAACAACTCAGCAAAATCAGAAAGCACAACAGAAGCTGCAAAAGCAGAAGACAAAACAATTAAAGTAGTCGCTTCACCAGCACCTCACGCTGAAATCTTAGAAGCTGCTAAACCACTCTTAGAAAAAGAAGGGTACAAATTAGACATTAACATCGTAAACGACTACGTAACTCCAAACAACATCGTTTACGGAGGAGATGCGGATGCAAACTACTTCCAACACACTCCATATCTTGACAAATTCAACAAAGAACATAACCAAGATTTAGTTTCTGTAGGGAACGTTCATATCGAACCAATGGCAATTTACTCTAAGAAATACAAATCATTAAAAGAATTACCAGACAACGCAGTGGTATATGCTTCAACAAACCCTGCTGAAGTTGGACGTTTCTTAAGCTTCTTCACAAAAGCTGGATTAATTAAATTAAAAGATGGCGTGAACCCTGTAACTGCTGGATTAAGCGACATTGCTGAAAATCCAAAGAACATCCAAATCAAAACAGAAATCGCACCTGAATTATTAGTATCAACATACGAAAACAATGAAGGGGATGCAGTAATCATCAACTCAAACTTCGCAATCGATGCTAAACTTTCACCAGTGAAAGATTCAATCGCTTTAGAAGACGAAAGCTCACCATACGCTAACTTAATCGCTGTAAAACCTGCTGACAAAGATAGCGCAAAAATCAAAGCGTTAATCAAAGTGTTACAAAGCGATGAAATCCGTAAATTCATCAGCGAAAAATATACAGATGGTTCTGTAATTCCTGCGAAATAATAAAAATAGTAAGAGAACAAGAGGAGTGGAAAGATGCAAAGCCAAAAGCCTTGTACTTTTCGCTCCCTTTTAACATTAAGGAGTGAAACAATGATTCGAGTAGAGAACGTGTCCAAAATATATACTGGGAAACAAGGCACGGTTGAAGCTGTAAAAGATGTCTCATTAGAGATTAGTAGAGGCGAAATTTTTGGAGTGATTGGTTTTTCAGGTGCGGGTAAAAGTACATTGATCCGTTTATTAAATGGACTTGAGACAGTTACAAGTGGTCATATTTATATTAATGATAAAGACATTACAACCTTAAAACGCAAAGAGCTTTTAAAAGAACGCCAAAAAATCGCGATGATTTTCCAACATTTCAATCTTTTATGGTCAAGAACAGTCGAAGAAAACATTGCTTTTTCACTTGAAATTGCAGGCGTTCCAAAAGCCGAGCGTAAAGCTAAGGTAGCCGAATTAATCGATTTAGTTGGACTAACAGGACGTGAGAAATCTTATCCATCACAACTTTCTGGGGGACAAAAGCAAAGAGTCGGGATTGCCCGTGCGTTAGCCAACGAACCAGAAGTCCTTTTATGTGATGAGGCAACGAGTGCACTTGACCCTAAGACAACAAAAGATATCTTAAAATTATTAGTAGAAATCAACCAAGAACTAGGGTTAACGATTGTGTTAATTACGCATGAAATGCATGTTGTCCGTCAAATTTGCCACCGTGTTGCCGTGATGGAAGAAGGACGAGTAGTGGAAAGTGGAGAAGTGATTGAAGTCTTCAAAAATCCACAACAACCCATTACAAAACAATTTGTTGGAGAAGAACGTGTGGATGATGAAATCGATGAAGTATTCCATCACCTATCAACGTCCCTTCGCCCAGGGGTAGCGGTTCGTATTCAGTATTTAGGTGATCGTACAGGAGACGCCGTATTATCTGAAGCAATTCGTAAACTCGATGCAACGGTATCGATTTTACAAGCTAAGGTAAATATTACGCAAAAAGGGATATTAGGAAGCATGATTATTTTGATTGAGGAAGAATCTTCAAAAGCAGAAGAAGTCATCGAATATCTCAAACAAGCAGAAATTATCGTGGAGGTGTTAGAGCATGTTTAATCTATTTTTAGCATCAGCAAGCCTAGATGAACTTTTCAGAGAAATGTTTTCGTTCGAGAATGTTGTATGGACTGATGTCATTAAAGCCATCAATGAAACTCTCTATATGACCTTCATTCCAACGTTTTATGTATTTGTCATTGGATTAATTTTAGGACTTCTTCTTTTCTTAACAGGAAAGGGACGCAGTCTTGAAAATAAATGGGTTCATCTGATTTTAGGCGGAATCATTAATATTTTCCGTGCAATTCCATTTATCATTTTACTAACACTATTGATGCCTTTTACAAAAGCTATCATGTCAACGATTGTAGGGCCTAAAGGGGCAATTCCAACATTGATCATCAGCGCTGCACCATTTTACGCGCGTCTGGTGGATATCGCGTTAAATGAAATCCCATCAGGAGTCATCGAGGCGGCAGAATCAATGGGAGCAAACACTCGTCAAATTATTACAAAAGTGCTGATTCCAGAATCACTTCCAGCACTTGTATCAGGAATTACGGTTACAGCCATCGCGTTAATCGGTTCTACTGCAGTAGCCGGTGTTATCGGTGCGGGTGGATTAGGAAACTTAGCGTACCTCATTGGTTATACACGAAACAAAGTGGATATCATCTTTGTCGCTACAGTAGCCATCCTTATTTTGGTATT
>CAUVGI010000093.1:0-4808 GCA_963551375.1 uncultured Streptococcus sp.
TGTTGGATTTGTTCTGCGATGAATTTGAATCCTGTTAATACATTCATCATTTCAGCGCCATAGCTTTGAGCAACTGCTGTTGGAAGTTCACTACTTACGATTGATTTTACAACAAGCGCGTTACTTGGAAGAGTTCCTGCTTGTTGGTGAGCGTATAATAAGTAATCCACTAAAATTGCAGCGATTTGGTTTCCTGTAATCACTTGGTAGCTTCCATCTGGCAAGCGTACTGCAGCACCCATACGGTCCGCATCAGGGTCAGTCGCTAATAATACATCAGCGCCTACTTTTTTCCCTAATTCTACCGCATACTCAAATGCGCCTGCTTCTTCAGGGTTTGGAGATTTAACTGTTGAGAAGTCTCCATCTGGCACTGCTTGTTCTTCAACAACGTGCAAGCCTTTGAAGTTTGCTTGTTCTAATGCTTTTTCAACAAGCATTAAACCAGTACCATGTAATGGTGTATACACCACTGATAATCCTTCCACATCGCTAAGAAGTTTTGGATTTACAGAAACTGTTTTAATTTCTTTCAAGTACTCATCATCCACGTCTTTCCCGATAATCGTTACAAGTCCTGATGCTTCTAATGCTTCATCATCTAACACTTTAAGTTCAAGCGGATTTGCTACTTGGCGAACGTACGCTGTTAATGCATCCGCATCTTTTGGAGGCATTTGACCGCCGTCTTCACCATATACTTTATATCCGTTGTAAGCTGCTGGGTTATGACTAGCTGTAATCATAATTCCGGCAAATGTATGCAAGTGACGTACTGCAAATGATAATTCTGGTGTTGGACGTAAGCTTTCAAATACATACGAAGCAATCCCATGAGTTGCTAGAGTACGTGCAGACTCCATTGCGAATTCTGGTGAAAAATGACGTGAATCGTAAGCAATCGCTACCCCACGTTTTTTCGCTTCTTCCCCGTAACTTTCAATTAAGCGTGATAATCCTTCTGTTGCCTGACGCACTGTGTAAGTGTTCATGCGATTAATTCCAGGTCCAACAATTCCACGCATTCCCGCAGTACCAAACTCTAATGGTGTATAGAAGGCTTCCTCTTTTTGTGTGTCATCCATTGATTGTAATTGCACCTTTAATCCTTCTTCAAGTGCCTCAAAAGATTCCCATAATTTTGCTGTTTCTTTCCAACTCATTTGCATTCGTCTCCTTATACTGAGTAATAATATTTTACGTTCTTTTATTATCCCCGATTTTCCGAATAGTTTCAACCTCTTTGTGAACTAAAAATCAAGATTTTGAACTTCGAAGCCGTATTCCTGAATATGTGTTTTCAGCATATGCAAGAATCGCCCTGCTTCTTTGGATAATTTGCGTTGATCGTGTTGCAGGATTCCGAGTTCCATTGTATCTTCTACGTCCAGCGGCACCGCAACAATCTTATCATCATTTAGTTTACTACTAATAATCCCTGAACTGATGGTGTATCCATTTAGACCAATCATTAGGTTAAAGATGGTTGCACGGTCACTTACCTTAATACTCTTCTTATGCTCCATCGTGCTGAGGATTTCCTCTGAGAAGTAGAATGAGTTTTCTTCCCCTTGCTCATATGACAAATAAGGGTAATCTTCTAGTTCTTCTAGAGTAATGCTCTCTTTTTCTGCAAGTGGATTTTGCGTACTTAAGAACACGTGTGGTTTCGCTGTAAAGAGTGGCGTGAATACTAGGTTCTTTTCTTTGAATAATTTTTCCATGACTTTGCGGTTGAAATCATTCAAATATAAGACACCAATCTCACTCTTATAGTTCGTGATGTCTTCTAAAATGTTTTGAGTCTCCGTTTCACGAAGCGTGAATTGATATTCGTCTCCTGCTTCCTTTTGAATAAAATCAACAAAGGCATGCACCACAAACGCATAGTGTTGCGCCGATACAGAGAAAGTCCGTTTCCGTTTTGTTTGTCGTTTATATTTTTCTTCCATCAAATTGACTTGGTCGAGGACTTGGCGAGCATAGACTAAAAACTCACGCCCTTCTCCTGTCAATGTAATTCCGGTATTCCCCCGTTGAAAGAGGGTAATATCCATTTCTAATTCCAACTCACGAATGGCCTTTGATAAACTTGGTTGGCTGACATATAAGTCCTTTGCGGCTTCATTCATGGAGCCTTTTTCAACGATTTTCTCGAAATAAATTAATTGTTGAATTCTCATCCGACCACTCCCTTCTATTACGCTTATTGTACCATCTTCTAGCAAAAATAAAAATAAACTCCTCCATGCAATTTGCATGAAGGAGTCGATAGGAATTTGTGCTTATTCTTGGAATTTGAATACGACAGAAGAATCGTATAATTTAAGAACTTTTTCAAATAAAATTTTGCTTGCAATCGCTGCTGCAATTGGAACAACGAACCAAACGATACCCGCTAAGGCAACATTCAATCCAGCATCGATAGAAGCTAACGGTCCTACCAATCCTACGATACCGAACCCTGCAGATTGTGGAGTACCACTTACTGAGAATAGCGCTACTGGAATCGCTGAAAGAATCGCTGTTGATAAACATGGAATCAAGATTACTGGATATTTGAATAAGTTAGGCATCATCAATTTCATAGCACCTAAAGCGATGGCTAATGTTACCCCTGAGTTATTGACTTTCCATGAGTGTACTACTAATGCTACGGCTGTTGCGGCAACCCCCATAGCAGCCGCCCCGGCAGACACGCCGTTTAATTGAATCGCTAAACCAATCGCTACTGTAGAAATTGGAGAGATAATTAATGTTGCAAATGAGCAGCAGATTAAAATTGACATCAAGATTGGTTGTAATGTTGTGAACTCGTTGATGACTTGACCAATGGCTGCTGTAATCATTTTAACGTATGGTAATAATAGCAATCCGATAAAGGCAGAACCCACACCAACAACGATTGGCATTGCTACAACGGCAGTTGAACCAAATTTATCTTTGATCAGCATTAACATTCCCACAGCGATACCAGCAGTGACCATTGTATTAATCAAGTCCCCTGTTCCAGCACCTACATATTTTTGAAGTTCTGCATTATACGTCACTACCCCACTTGCTACGAAGCAGGCCCCTGCAACAACCATCATCGGCATTGGTTTGAGGCCGAATTGTAATCCGATTAAGCCTCCGATAATGAGTGGTGTAGCTAATTGGAAAATAACCGCGATTTGCGTAATGGTTACTGCGATTGGATATTGACTAAAATGTTTTAAAATTGCTGAAAGAACGGCATTTGGAATCAGTCCGACGATAACCCCTAGGGCTGTCCCTGCTAAGATTTTATTGATAAAAACTGAAGCCGTCATTTTTTGTTTTGCTTGTGCTTCCATAGTTTTGTCCCCCTCTACTGTGAGCTATTTAGCTCCAAGAATTTGTTCTTTACAATGAACCAATGCTGTTAAAAACTCACAATATGGTGTTGGAACGCCATATTTTTGTCCTTTACGCACCACCGCTCCGTTGATGTAGTCGATTTCTGTTAAACGATTATTTTCAATTAAGTCTTGATACATCGATGGGTGATGAAGCCCAATTGTTTCACGATTATAACAATTCGTTTCGATGAAATCTACAATTTCTGAAACATTTAACAGAATGTTTTCATTTTTTGCAACTTCTGAAAATTCTTTCACGATATTTTCAACAATCAAGTGTGCAGTCGTTGTAGAACCAAATTCATACATATTACTCATCAAGATGGTGCAGAGTCCATTCATCGTTCCATTTACACATGCTTTCTTATAAATGGCGAATAGAATATTCTCAGAGTAAGATGCATTTAAACCACCGCTGTTCAACACTTCAACGATTTCTTCTGCCTTCGCTTTTGCCTCTGGTGTATCCACCAAGTTCTTCATGGCTACCGTTCCGCTACCGAAGAGTTTCACGCGACCAGGGCCTTCCATTCCAGCCGTCCACATCGTGTTCCCAATAAAGATATCTTCTTTTGGAACAAATTGTTCAATCACTTCTTCATGTCCAATTCCATTGAGTAAGCAAAGTACTCTTGTTTCATCATGAATCACTGGTTTCAAATCTGTTAGCATACCTTCTAATTGCATCGCTTTTGTAAATAAAATGATTAGGTCACTTGTCATTGCTTCTGTGACTTCACTTTGAAGTACTGCTGGCAACTTCACCACAACTTCTTCGCCGTTAAAGTTGGCCTTGAGACCGTCTTTTTGGATGGCTTCCACATGATATTTCCAACCATCGACGAGGAGCACTTCATGCCCTGCTTGATGGAGCATTAACCCAAAGCGACTTCCCATGGCGCCAGCACCTGCGATTGTAATTTTCATCATAATTCCTCCTTTATGTTTTCAAAACCTTATTGTTTCCGTCTTTATTCTTTGTTACAATTATTGTATAACACTTCACTTAAAAGAATAGGAGATGTCCAATGGATATTAAACACCTACACTACTTCATTAGTATCGTTGACCATGGCGGATATTCCAATGCCGCTCGTAGTTTATTCATTACGCAACCGACCCTTTCTCAAACCATTAAAAAATTAGAATCCGAATTACATACTCCGCTTTTTATTCAGCAAACTAATAATAGTATTCGACTGACTGAAGCTGGACAGCTCTTATACGATAATGGTAAGAAAATCATTTCTTTGATGGAAGAGACTGTGGCTCAAATTCATGAGCTTAATCAGCCTCAAAAAGAAACAATTCGAATTGGGCTACCGACACTTTTTGCGATCAAATTAATGCCTGAGTTCTCACGTTTTATGATGTCGCATCCTTCGATTCACTTAACGATGGTACAAGGCGGTTCGCGTGAGCTTCAAA
>CAUVGI010000094.1:0-4709 GCA_963551375.1 uncultured Streptococcus sp.
GTTCTTTTACCTTGAATGGAGCTTATCTTGACATTAAAGAAATTTATGGTATATTCAAGGAGCAAGAAAATATATAGTGAATATTTCAATCACTAAAGCCAGAAAGAGCATTGGATCTTGACCATCCAATGCTCTTTTCTTTTTGTTTACTCAATGTGTGCGAGTATATTCTATCACATTATAGTTTCATGCAGAGTGTTGCGATATAGTCATTGCCATAACGGGATAATCGATGCCTTTTGTCGCACGATTCATAAAAATCAATCATCGCGAGACCGTTTTTCAATTGTCCTCGAATCTGAGTTTCTAAGGTATGGCTGAATTCATATCCGTATTCTGGATTGATGGTGATTTTGCCTTGTTCTTCAAGCTCTTTTGAATTAAAAGGAATGGAGAACTTTAACAGTAATTCCTCGTCGGGTTGGTCCCATACAACGTCAGCGTCATACATGTATATCCAAGGATTCATAAACCCGACCATTAACAGCCCGCCCTTTTTCAATACACGAGCGGCTTCTTTATACATGTTTTCTAAATCTTCTATATAGACATTCGAAACTGGATTAAAAATAATATCAAAAGTTTCATCTTCAAATGGAAATGGTTTTGTCATATCGGCTTGAACGGTATTGATAGTTAAGCCTTCTCTTTTAGCAACCATCTCATCTTTTTGTAATTGAGATGTCGAAAAATCCATTATGGTGACATCATAACCTTTTGCGGCAAAAACGGGACCCTGCTGTCCGCCGCCGCAAGCTAATCCTAATAGCTTTTTCCCTTTGGCTTTTTCAAACCATTCTTGCGGGACTTTTTTTCCAACCGTTAATGCCACAGAAATGGGCTTTTTTCTAGCTTCTTCTAATTCTTCATGTGTCACTGGCGCAGTATACTCATTGTTTACATTATTCCATCTTTCTTGATTTAATTTTAAATAATTGCTCATCTCTCATCACCACTTTCCGTCTAGTCAACTTTATTATACGATAAATTTTTAGTAAAGAAAGAGGTGTTTTGGAGTAGGTGCGTTGAAGCATGCTATAGCGCCAATCATCTGAGGAGAAGGGCACTATTTAATTTTCTTGCGGGTCCACATTAAAGAAAAACATAAAAAATAGGCTTCCAGGACCTTTCGGATTCTATAGTAATGGGAATAACGGGTGTAACCGAAATGAATTAGGGCGTCAGTTGATTAAGCAACATGACGCCCTTTGAAGTTCGGTAGGCAAAGAGACATAGGCTCTTGCCGGTACAGTTATTTCCTTTACTATGAAGATATCCGAAATGGCAACAGAAGCCACGGAAGGATTTATTTTGTCTCTTTTTATATGTTCTAATGTGCCCCGTCCGCGATTTCCGCAATATAGAAACTTGGAGCGTAGCCGATTTCTTCGGTATAGACTTTGGCAACATTGGCCTCAAACGCTTCGATATGATCCTTATGCACCAGCGCGATGGCACAGCCGCCAAATCCCGCACCCGTCATACGAGCGCCAAGAACGCCTGCTTGTTTCCAAGCGGTATGCACCAGCGTGTCGAGTTCCTTACCGGTTACTTCGTAGTCTAGTTCAGTAGAGAGATGGCTCTCGTTCATCAAACGTCCGAAGTGGGCGAGGTCGCCTTCTTTTAAGACACGTGTCGCAAGCACTGTCCGTTCGTTTTCACTAACGGCATGACGAGCACGTTTCACAAAGAGTTCGCTGGATAGGTGATGCTTCAACTCATCGAACTGATCGATGGTGAGGTCTCCCAGACTCTTGATAGCCACATGCTCTTGTAGTTCTTTCAAAGCAATACGCGTTTCGGCAAAGCGTTCGTTGTATTTCGAATCGGCCAGTTCGCGGCGTTTATTCGTGTTCATAATCACGATACGATAGTCGTCGAGTTTAACAGGAACGAGTTCATACTCCAGCGTTGCACAGTCGAGGAAGATGGCGTGGTTCTTCTTGCCCATCCCCACAGCGAACTGGTCCATGATGCCGGAATTCACACCAATGAAGTCATTTTCCACAAGTTTCCCAACCTTCACGAGACCCAGCGTGTCGATGTCTAGAGTATATACTTTGCGAGCGATGACGCCCACGAGCAGCTTGAAGGAGGCTGACGATGAGAGGCCCGAGCCGTTCGGGATGTTTCCGTAAAATGCGATGTCCAGGCCGTGCGGAAAAGCGAAGCCGAGGTCCGCCAAGTACACGAAAACGCCCTTGACATAGTTCGCCCACGAGTCACTGCCCCTATAGGCCAAGTCGGTCATATCGAGCTCGCGTATACCATCCTTCGGAAAATTGTCCGAATAGAGACGGAGCTTCTTGTCCGACCGTGGCTTCACCCACGCATAAGTCCCCAGCGTAATCGCGCAAGGAAAAACATGCCCGCCATTATAGTCGGTATGTTCCCCGATTAAATTCACGCGCCCCGGAGCAAAGAAGCTCTCTTCAGGCTGCGTGCCATATACCTCCACAAACTTCTGTCTTAATTGTTCTGTAATTTGACCCATCTCATCACCGCTTTCTGTTTATTCACCTTCATTATACGCCAAAATCTTGGTAAAAAAAGAGGTGTTGTGGATTTCCAAAAAGAAATCCAACAACACCTAAAAATCTTCCAGTAGCACACTCTCTACGACAGCATCCTTTTGAAGCACTGGCTAACTTGAAGTTTCTCTCTGTACCGATGATCAGCGTTAGAGGGCATTATCCTTTCTTTTTTCGTCATCTGTATTAAAGAAGAAAATAAAAAATAGGCTTCGAAAGACCTTCCGGATTCTATAGTAATGGAAATAACGTGTGTAATCGAAATGAATTAGGGCGTCAGTTGATTTTATCAACATGACGCCCTTTGAAGTTCGATAGGCAAAGAGACCTAGGCTCTTGCGGGTACGTTTCGATAAACGTGTGGATACCCGAGAGAATTGCCTTCTTACAGCATCTCACATAGTTTAGAAAAGTTGAAAAGAGACAAAAATCCCTCGGTTCTATAGTGTGAATGGTAAGGAAGAACAACCAATGTGAATTACTGACGCTAGGGTAAGACCCGTAGAGTCAGTTTGAAGCTTGGTAGGAGCCAAGACTTAGGCTTGGCCCGGTGTCCTTACCATCAACACTATGAAGAAACCGAGGGTTTATTTTGTCTCTTTTCTATTAAAATATTTCATGTCTTACTTCTTTAATAAGCGGATGACGTAAGAAGGCATATGAAAGATAGATTGCCATCAAACACCAGATAATCGGCTCAGAGAAAATAACTCCAAGATAGCCAGTATGCGGAATGATGAAGATGACAAAAAGCACTTTCCCCACCAACTCAATAAAGCTCGAAACCAATGGCGTTACCTTTTGCCCAAGCCCTTGCAAACTATTTCGTAAAATCAACAGAAGCGCAAGCGGAATATAGAACGCTGACCCGATACGGTTGTAAAGCGCCGCATTTTCCAGAAGTACAGGGTCGCTTGAACCAGAGATAAGTTCATTTAACGCAGGACTTGCAAAGAATAAGAAGATGCATACCAGAATCGCCCAGCCGAACGCTACGAGACTTCCTTGACGAATGCCTTTCGCGATACGGTGTGGTTTGTTAGCCCCGAAGTTTTGAGAAGTGAAGGTCGTCATCGCTGCCGCAATCGCTGCGAATGGGAGTGTCGAGAACGCGAAGATGCGTCGAGCTGACGTTTGCGCGCTGATGATGACTGGTCCGAGTGCGTTGATAGAAGATTGAAGCATCACGGATCCAATCGATACGATGGACGACATGAGTCCCATGGCTAGGCCTTGGCTGAGTAAGTCCATGTATAATTCGTCGTCACGTACGAAATCACTTTTTGCCGGAATCAAGAAGCTGGCGCGTTTTCTAATATAAATAAAGCAGAGGACGGCCGATAAGCCTTGTGCGATAATCGTCGCAATGGCCGCCGCTGCAACACCCATGTTGAACGTTGTGATCAGTAAGATATCTAAAAACACGTTCACGACCGCTGAGAAAATCAAGAAGTAGAGTGCAGCCTGGCTATCACCGACCGCACGAAGTAGCCCCGCGCAGAGGTTATATGCAAAGGTTACGGCAATACCGATCACGACAATCGAGATATACTCATACGACTGGTCGATGATACTCTCAGGCGTTCCAAGGAACTGAAGGAGAGGATACATACCGAAACTTCCGATAATGGCCACAAGGAGACTGAGAAAGGCTCCGATGACAAGAGTTGCTCCAACGGCACGTTTCAAGAGGCGATGGTTATTCGCCCCGTAATAGCGTGCGATGATAACTCCCATCCCGTTTCCGACTCCAAGCGAGAAGCCGACGATGAGTTCAAAGATGGCGGCTGTGGCTCCAACCGCTGCCAGCGCATCCTGCCCAAGGAATCGCCCGACAATCATGATATCGGCAGTGTTGTAGAGTTGCTGGAATATGTTTGAAATTATAATTGGGATTGCAAATGCAATAATGGACCGCAAAATCGGCCCGTCTGTTAAGTTAATCGCTGTTTTTTTCATAAGGTCAATTATACTCGTAACAAAAGAGATGGTCAAGTGGACCAAAGGTCCGAAAAGATGACTTCGAAACCTTGCGGATATTCGTTATACATACCGTAACGTTGCACCGGTTCGAGCCTCGAAGAGGCTCTCACTTTTACAGCCTCAAAGTTGGCGTAAGGAATAAATTCCAACGCCAACTAATTCGCATGTAATGCTAAACACGTTACGGTTTGTATA
>CAUVGI010000095.1:0-4670 GCA_963551375.1 uncultured Streptococcus sp.
GTAAAACACAAAGAGCCTCGGATACCAATAATCATAAGAAAAACGTGCGTAACCAATGTGAATTACACTCTCTTGAAAATTTATTTTCTAGAGAGTGTTTGAAGCTTGGTAGCCTCAAGACCTTGGCTTGAGGCGGTACAGTTATTCTTATAATTATTGAACGTAGCCGAAGGTTCGATGTGTTTTACGAACTCCATAAGGAGCAGATACTTAATACCAGCACTGGTCCATTTACGAGGGTGTTGAAATGTGGATGATAAAACTAACCAATTAGATTATTTCACCAAACTGATTCCTAAATTATCATATTTGGTAATCAAAAACACGAAGTAATTTCGGAGTCTATAGTGGTAACAATAGCGAGTACAACTGATGTGAATTAGGGACTCTTCGAAATTTATTTCGTAGAGTCCCTTTGAAGCTCAGTAGGATTGAGACCTTAGACTCAATCCGGTGTAGCTATTGTCACCACTATGAAGATCTCCGAAATAACACGTAGTGTTTTTGAATAATATCTTTGCACAAACAAAAAACAGGCTCCTTTTTAGGAACCTGTTTGAGTTGAAATTACAACCATTTTGTATAGTCTTCGTCATCCATCGCTTCAACACTACCGAGTAGGTAACCATTACCGACCTGCGAGAAGAAATCATGGTTACTTGTCCCAGTTGAAATCCCGTTCATCACAATCGGATCCACATCTTCAGCAGTATCCGGGAACAATGGATCGAACCCTAAGTTTTGAAGCGCCTTATTCGCATTATAACGAATAAACACTTTAACTTTTTCAGTCCAACCAACTTGGTCATAAATAGATTGCGTATACTTCACTTCGTTTTGGTAAAGTTCCAAGCATAAGTTGTATACCCACATCTTCATTTCTTCTTGTTCTGACTCAGATAATTCGTTGTAGCCTTGTTGGAACTTGTATCCTGTATAAGTTCCGTGAACTGACTCGTCACGAATGATTAACTTGATGATTTCAGCTACGTTCGCTAGCTTGTTGTTTCCTAAGTAATAAAGTGGTGTAAAGAATCCACTGTAGAATAGGAATGTTTCAAGCATTGTTGAGGCAACTTTCATCTTCAACGCATCTCTACTTTGATAGATTTCGTTAATCTTTCTTGCTTTGAATTGTAAGTATTCATTGTTGTTTGTCCATTCGAAAATATCTTCGATTTCTGCTTTTGTATGCAAAGTACTGAAGATTGTTGAGTAACTTTTCGCGTGAACAGATTCCATGAATTGAATGTTATTCCATACCGCTTCTTCGTGTTGAGTGCGCACGTAATCTTTCATTAAGCTTGCACCTTCTTCTGATTGAAGCGTATCTAATAATGTTAATCCACCGAATACTTTCCCTACTACATCTTTTTCTTCTGGAGATAATGTTCTCCAGTCGTCCAAGTCGTTTGATACTGGAATACGTGTATCTAACCAGAATTGCTCTGTTAGTTTTTCCCAAGTTAATTTATCGATCATGTCTTCAACTTGGTTCCAGTCAATCGCTTTATAGTACTCTACGGGTTGCGTAGAATTTTGAGAAAGAATCTCATTAAAATATCGTTTTGTACTCATGAGCTTTTGTCCTTTCTTTCGTATTCCCATTAAATGCTGCAGCTTTCGCAAGCATTACTTCCGATTTCATCGTTGTTTTCTGTAAATGTACGTACATAGTAGATTGACTTGATGCCTTTATTCCACGCATAGTTACGTAAAATATTTAAATCACGTGTTGTCATCTTGTTTGTACGTCCTTCTTTCCATTCGTATAAACCTTCAGGAAGTTCTGAACGCATGAATAATGTCAAGCTCATACCTTGGTCGATATGTTTTTGAGCTGCTGCGTATACATCGATTACTTTACGCATATCGATATCGTACGCTGATTTGTAGAATGGTAAAGTGTCGTTTGATAAGAATGGAGCTGGGTAATAAGTCTTACCAGTCTTCTTCTCTTGACGTTCTTCAATTAAACGAGTGATTGGGTGTAATGAAGCACTTGTTTCGTTTACGTAGCTGATTGAACCAGTTGGCGCAATTGCTAAACGGTTTTGGTGATATAATCCACCGCTCATCACGTCTTCTTTTAATTGTTTCCAATCTTCTGCAGTTGGAATTGGAAGTTTTTCAAAGATTTTCTTCACTTTGTCAGATTGAATTTGTACATCTTCAGCAATATAGCTATCGAAGTATTCACCTGTTGCGTATTTAGAACGTTCGAAGCCTTCGAATGATTTACCGCGTTCTTTAGCAATTTTGTTACTTGCTTTCAATGTGTAGAAGTTCAACATTCTGAAGTATAAATCAGTCGCTTCGATAGACTCAGGTGAGCCGTATTCCATTTGATTTAATGCAAAGAATGTGTGTAATCCCATCGCTCCAAGACCGATAGTATGGGCTTTGCTGTTTCCGTTTTTAACAGTTGGTACAGCATCGATACTTGAGTGGTCTGTTACGAATGTTAACGCACGAACTGCTACATCTACAGAACGTTCGAAGTCAGGAGATTTCATTAAGTTCACGATGTTTGTTGAACCTAAGTTACAGCTGATATCTGTTCCTAAGTGTTCATATTCTTGAGCATTGTTGATTACTGAAGGCTCTTGAACTTGTAGGATTTCAGAACATAAATTACTCATGATGATTTTTCCATCAATTGGGTTTACACGGTTTGCTGTATCGATGTTCACCACATATGGATATCCTGATTCTTGTTGTAATTTACTAATTTCGTTTTCTAAATCACGCGCACGTAATTTAGATTTACGGATTTCAGGGTTGTTCACCATGTTGTCATATTCTTTAGTGATATCCACATATGAGAATGGTACGCCGTAAATACGTTCCACATCGTATGGGCTGAATAAGTACATAATGTCGTCGTTTTTGATTAATTCGTAGAATTTATCTGGAACAACTAACCCTAGTGATAATGTCTTCACACGCACTTTTTCGTCCGCGTTTTCTTTTTTCGTAGATAAGAACGATACGATATCTGGGTGGAATACGTTTAAGTAAACCGCACCGGCACCGTTACGTTGCCCTAATTGGTTTGAGTAGCTGAAACTATCTTCTAATAATTTCATAATTGGAACAACACCGCTTGATGCATTCTCAATTTTCTTAATTGGGTCACCTGCTGCACGAACGTTAGACAAGCTTACCCCTACTCCTCCCCCAATTCTTGATAATTGAAGAGCTGAGTTGATTGTACGACCGATACTGTTCATGTCGTCTGTTGTTTGAATTAAGAAGCATGAAACGAGTTCCCCACGACGTTTTCTTCCGGCATTCAAGAATGTTGGTGTCGCTGGTTGGTAACGTTGTGTAATCATTTCTTCTGCTAAATCATGTGCTAATTGCTCATCGCCATCAGCTAAGAAAAGAGCGTTAAATACAATACGATCTTCAAAACGTTCTAAGTAACGTTGACCATCGTTTGTTTTCATTGCATATTGTTTGTAGAATTTGAACGCAGACATGAATGAACGGAAACGGAATTTTTTCTTGTACGTTTCTTTCATTAATTTCTTAACGAATTTACGGTTGTATTTCCCTAAAAATTCTGCTTCTAAATAATCGTGTTCGATTAAATAATCGAGTTTTTCATCTAATGTATAGAAGAAAACTGTATTTGGGTTAACGTGTTCTAAGAAGAACGCACGAACTGCTTCACGATCTTTATGCAATGGAATTTTCCCATCAACTGGACGGTTTAACTCATTGTTTAATGCGAAGTATGTAACTTCTTGAGTCTTGTTAATTAATTTTGGACTATCCAATCTCTCTCACCTTTTCTATTAGTATTTGTACATCTTTATCTGTACCTTGATTTTCAAAGCAATGCAGCAATGGAATTTGGTATTTAGCCGCTAACGCTCTGGCATTCGAACAAAAGCTTGTATTGAAATTGCGATTCCCTGAACCGGCAACCCCTTTTAATAGCGCGCGATTCTCGCCAAAATCAATAAATTCATAAAAAAAATTCGCCACTTGATCTCCATAAGTTGGTGTAATGACGATATAAGGTTCTTCCATTTGTACTGTAGAATTTTTCTTAGAAATCTCGATAAAATCCCAGTCCAATTTTTTTACGAATTGTCTTGTCTTTCCAGTTAGCGATAAATAAACGACTTTCACAGTTACTCCATTTCTGAATTCGAAATACAGCTAAATGTATTTCTAGCTCACTTGAAACTCACGAGACTAATTATATCCAGCCTAGAAGTTTTTTGCAACATTTTAACAACATTTTGTATTGTTTTTTTTACGAAACACAAAATATAGTGACTCTTGCTACCTACCCCCGACATTTAGTGTAAGCGAAAAATCAAGTAAAATGATTGACAGAAACGGTTGACGACTGTAGACTAAACCTGTAGAAAGGAGTTCTATTTATGACAGAATTTCAACCAATGAGCCCTTCTGAGCGTCAAATCATGCGTGTTCTATGGGCGAATCCAAACAGCACAAGCGGATATATTATCGAACAATTGCAACGCTCATTTTCTTGGAGTGACTCAACAATTAAAACCCTTATTATCCGTTTAACCAAAAAAGGATATATTCAAATCGATGACAGAAAAAAACCATTCCACTACTCGGCAACGATTTCTGAGAAAGCACAACTCGACCAAGAGACCGATGTTCTTTTAGATCAAGTTTGC
>CAUVGI010000096.1:0-4621 GCA_963551375.1 uncultured Streptococcus sp.
GGAGTTGGCTCTGGGTTCGGAGTTGGCTCTGGATTTGGAGTTGGCTCTGGGTTCGGAGTTGGATCCACAGTTTCCTTAATTTCTTTCAATCCTTCAACCAATTTAGCAATCGCATTTGGTGTTAATAAGTTGCTTTCTGAAAGACCATTCTTGTATGCTTCAACCGCTGCTAAGTATTCTTTAGCATCTTGACGGTCAATCTTACGAACACGTTCTACTTCAGCATTGTATGCTGCTTCGTCTAATGGTTTATCCTCTTCGACAGGAAGAACGAAGCGTAGTTCCGCTGCTGAAATATGTCCTGGGTCCCCATAAGTTTCGTTAGCAGTAAAGACTGCTTTCTTAACTTTGATAGGAGAATCGAAGTTAATTACTTTAGTCTTAGCATTATTTGCCCAACCAGTAAAGTTGAAGTGATGTGCTTGGTCATTTTCATCAAATACTGTTAAGCTACCGCTCATGACACGTCCGTTTGGTCCTGAAGGACGAGGAACATATTCAAAGCGAGTTGATTCCATTGGGTTAGTGAAGGTAACCGTTAATGGTTGGCCTAAGCTGTCCGCTCCATAAGGTGTATGCCATAATGAGTTTGTGTTACCATCAAATGCATACCATCCGTCTTCTCCATCTTCTTTCGGAGCCGTAACATCATAGATATCATCCCAATCTGGAGCAGCACGTTTCACTTTAAGTGCTTCTTTAGCTTCGTTAACACGTTCTATGAGTGCTTTTGCATTATCGACACTAATATTTTTATCGGCTTCTAATAAAGCTGCTACAGCGTCTTTATATGCATTTAATGAATCTTGTTTGTAGTTGCCATTTACAATTGGAGTATTCTTTTCGAACGCTTCATCCACAAGCATCTTACCTGTTAACTTGATTTCTTCAATTTCAAGGTTATCTAACATGAAGTCTTTATAGCCTTTGAAGTTGATTTCGTTATTGTTTGAATCCCCTTTTGTATCCGCACCACGCGCATTTGAGTAAATACCAATCCAAGTATTTCCACCTTTTTCACCAGTGACATAGTAGCTTACTTTCTTAGGAGTTGATGAATTTTCCCAAGTGTTTTCTAAGTCGTATTTCGTTAATTTACTACGACGAGAGTTTTCGCCATTACCGATAACGAATGAGTATGCTCCATTTGAACCTGCTTCATAATCGAAGGTTACTTTATAAGTCTTACCTTCTTCGAAGCGGAAGTTTTGTGGAATTGTTTGGTAAACGAGTTTGTCATATCCTGATAAACCGTTTGTCTTCAATGACCAGTTGCCTTCGATAACGTCGTTGACTTTCTTACCGTTCCAGCCACGTTGTGTATACGGTTCGTGTTTTTCAGATAAGTGAGTACGGTTATCTTGTACGCCTTCAACATCCCCTACTACGAATGGGAAGATACCTTGAGGCACTTCTTCAAAGTCTTGTTTGAATTTACCATTTGCTGTATCGTGTTTTTCGTTATACATTACAGATTGGTTTTCAAATACACGAATTTCATCGAAGTAAGTTGCTGCTTCATCTGCATCACGTCCAAGTTCTAATGTCACGTTAGAAACATCTTCGCCTGTTGTGAAGTATACATACATGTTTTGGAAGTAACTTGTATTATCCACTGTCGCATTCTTCTTAAGTGTGTTATGCGCATGTGCTTGTACATAGTTCTTCGCAATTGATTTGTTTGTGTAGTTAGAAATTACTTTGTCGCCTACGCGGATTGTGATATCTGCACGTGCATCGCTTCGGTTATCTACACCTACATAAACAGCGTATCTAGTATTTGGTTTCAAATCTGTTAAGCGTTGTTTCAATGTCACACGTTCAGTGTTTCCTTGAATACGTAACATTTCGTTAGCCCCTTGAGATTTCACGATTTCAGCATGTTCGCTGTCACCAGTTTTTTCCCAATGATCTAATGTTCCGCTGTTGAAACCTTGGTCATAGATGTGTAGTCCTTCACTCCATACCATTGTCTTCTTGCCTTGAGGAGCTTTGTAAAGTACATATGGTTGGTACGCATCTCCCGTAATTTGAATCTTACGGTCTGCGCCGACTGTTAATTCTACAACATCTTTCTTACCTTGGTCTGTTAGACGGTAAAGGTATACTTTATCTCCAGTCCAATCTTCTGGAAGTGTCCATTCAGTTGTTCCAGCAGTATTTGTGAAGAAGTACATCTTTTCTTTGTCGCCTGTTAAAGCTTTACCATTTTCATCCCAGTTCCATGGTACTAAGTAGCTTCCGCCATTTTCGATCACACGACCGTTTAATGTTGTGACACGTTTACGGTAGTCTGGGCTGTTAGGGTCGTTTGATTGACGAACAATCTTCACTTCATCCCCATTGTCATTTGTTAAATCAACTTCCATTTCTGGAGTCCACTTGTAGTTTTGACCATTGTCGCTCATTGCAACTGGGTTACCGTTTACCCATTTAGATACTTTGTAGTGTTGGAAGTACTTCGTCATAATGTTGTTTTCGAAGAGGTTACGAATATATCCTTCGTAGTCGCTTCGACCTTGCCATCCTTCGAAGTCTTTCATGTTATATCCACCAAGTAATGGATAGTTAGCGGCACCGCCGTAACTTGGATAGTCACCCACCCATGAGTCTTTTTGGTGGTTACGGATGAATCGAGTGATATTTGAGTTAATCCCTTTCAGTGTATATCCACCGTAAGTTAAGTCAGCTGCCCAGTGTTGGAATGTTGAGTCATATTCCGCACCGAAGCCCCACTCAATGGCCATACGCCATCCTTGAGCGTTTAATTCTTTAGCAAGTACGTGAGTTGGCCAAGCAGTGTTATCTCCTGATTGTCCGTTACCCCAAACGTCCACATAGATGAAGTCTAAGTCGCCGCCAAGTTTTTCTCTTAATTCTTTCCAACGAGCTAAACGTCCATGTGATAAGTCATATTCTGCATCGATGTTGATACCTTGGTCTAACCAGTTCCAACCGTACATATATGTTCCGTCAGAGTTTTTACGTAAGATTGCTTCGCTGAAGTATTTAGATTCAGGATATGTTTCAGAAGCATTTACGTGAATACCGATTTTAGCACCGTATTCTTTCGCTCTAGCTAATAATTTCTTGAAGTCTTCAACGCCACCGATTCTCTTACCGATATCTGCATAGTTTAAGTGACCTGAGTCGTGACCTTCACTACCATACCCTTTAAGTAGGATTGATTGGCCTAAACCGTCTGTGTGTAAGTTAATCTTCTTAATACCATCTAATGTCATTAAGAATGGGTTTTGCGCTTGAGATGCGAAGTTCATCGCAATACGATACGCTACTAAATCTGGAACAGATTCTGCTCCTTTTGGATTATTCATGATATTACGATATGCAATCGCACCATCTTGCCAGTCCACAACATTATCTTTGTTTAAGTCTTTTGTAATAACTACTTTAGAACTTGGTAAGTCTAATGTGTATTCAGGGAATACTAAGTTCTTATAAGCACGTTGGTACCAGTAAGGTGAGCTTTGGATACCAATGTAGTTGACTCCATCAACTCTTTGTAGTGCAGTAGTTATACGTGCAAAGTCATTTCCTTGGTAAGTAAATTGCGAGTTACTCCAAACGGATGCTGCTAATTCATTTGAAGAAACAAATCCATACATGAAGCCATATGCGTAATCATTCATCTTGCCTGTCTTCAAGTCTAAATGATAGTCTCCTGCTCTATGTGTGTTTGTAGACATTTGAGCCCCGTCGAATTTCGCATTTTGTTTATTAGAACCAACAGAAACAAGTGTGTTTCCTGGGAATTCAATTGTTTGGATTAATTTGCGAACATTGTCGATTGGTTTACCCATTTCAACATTGTTTTTGTTCACTACTTTTGTCACATCGAAATGCATTTCGTTGCCGACTAATTGTAATTTCACAGTGATTTCAGCGTTGATGAATTCATCATCGTTTCTCACTGTCATTACATATTCTGCAGTAGTGTCATCAATTTTACGGTATTGAACTTCTGGAGTGACTAACACACCGTTGATTGACATTTTATCTAATTTTTGAACTTGACCTGTTAACGTTTTTCCATCTAATTCATATTCTTTAACACGTGGAAACGCCGTGTCGATGATTGCTTTTAATTGTTCAGATTGTAAAGTTTCGTAATGAACATCTTGATCATTACGACGGAAACCATCATCTACAGCAGGAGTTTCTTCTTCTGGCTTAATGTTTTCTTGGTTATCCGCTTTGATCGATACAGATGTTAATTCTTTATAATATGATCCCGCTTTAAGGTAAACTTTATTAACATCAGCTAAAGCGTTCTTGACAGCTTCTGGAACGACTTCTGTACTAAATAAAGCTTGTCCATTATTTGTAGCGTTTAATTGACCATCTTTCTTGTAAACGATAGATAGATGATTTTCTTCACCAATATTAGGTGCTTCTACACGAGTCTTACTATACCAAGTGTTTACATTTGGTCCTTTATATTGCCAGAACCAACCGCCCTTGTCATACCCAACAAAGATATTGTTGTCATTATCTTTATATTTTAGATATACCCCAAAGCGAGTTTCTGCAGGAGCTGAATTTGCTTTGAACGTTAAGTCAACGCTTACATTTCCTTCCGCATCCGCTTGTAATCCAGCTT
>CAUVGI010000097.1:0-4529 GCA_963551375.1 uncultured Streptococcus sp.
TGCTGACTCTAAGCGGTTATTTTTTAGAATTGTTTTACGACAACCCCATCAGGAGTTCCTACAAGCACGATATCCGTCATGTTTGTGAAGAGACCTTGCTCTACCACGCCTGTCATGCCTTTGATTTTTTCTCCAAATGCGATTGGGTCTTTAATTGGATAAACATCCAAATCGATAATGTAGTTTTTGCTATCGGTTAAGTAACGTTCTCCGTCACGTTCGCGGAATGTTGGTTTGTATCCTAGCGCTTCAAAACGTTTGAATAATTGTTCTGATCCATACGGCACTACTTCCACTGGTAATGGGAAACGACCTAAGTAGTCGACCATTTTTGATTCATCGACAATCCAGATGACGCTCTTTGATTGTTCGGCAACGATTTTTTCGAATAATAACGCACCGCCGCCGCCTTTGATTCCTGAAAAATCTGGAGCAATTTCGTCTGCGCCGTCAATCGTTACGTCGATATAATCCACTTCATCCACGCTCTTCAACGGAATTCTAAGCGCTTCTGCTTGTTTCTTCGTTGCTAAAGAAGTCGTTACTCCCACGATTTCAAGACCTTCTTCTTTCACGCGGCGACCGATTTCTTCTACAAAATAGTAGGCTGTCGAACCCGTTCCTAGACCAACCGTCATTCCACTTTCTACGTATTCTGCGGCTTTCTTGCCGACTAATTCTTTCATGTTCATTCAAGTTTCCCCCTGAGAAATGATCTATGTTGAGTATAGCATAACTGGCTTCTTCAAACTATCTCTTCTCGTAAATTTCTACTTCTTTTTATGCGATGTGGCTGCTTCTAAGGCGCGTTTTAAATAACGACCCGTATGGCTATTTTTATCCTTCGCCACTTCTTCAGGCGTCCCAGTCGCAATCACAAGTCCACCACCGCTACCGCCTTCTGGACCCATATCAATGATATAGTCAGCGGTCTTAATCACATCTAAATTATGTTCGATGACAAGCACGGTATTTCCCGCTTCAACTAAACGATTCAACACTTCAAGTAGGCGTGCGATATCGTCTGTATGCAAGCCAGTTGTGGGTTCATCGAGCACGTAGAAGGTATTGCCGGTTGAGACACGTTGGAGTTCGCTGGCTAACTTCATCCGTTGCGCTTCCCCTCCAGAGAGCGTTGTGGCAGATTGGCCAAGGGTTACGTAGCCGAGTCCAACATCCTTAATCGTTTGTAATTTACGTTTGATTTTTGGTACGGCTTGGAAAAATTCCACCGCTTCTTCGACCGTCAATTCAAGAATATCCGCAATACTCTTTCCTTTGTATTTCACTTCGAGCGTTTCAGAGTTATACCGCGTTCCGTGGCAGACTTCACACGGCACATATACGTCTGGCAGGAAGTGCATCTCGATTTTCAGAATGCCGTCCCCTTTACAAGACTCGCATCGTCCACCCTTCACGTTGAAACTGAAGCGGCCTTTCTTGTATCCACGGATTTTTGCTTCGTTTGTTGTCGCAAATAAATCACGAATATCGTCAAATACTCCCGTATACGTCGCTGGATTGCTTCGTGGGGTTCTTCCGATTGGGCTTTGGTCGATATCGATAATCTTATCGAGGCTCTCAAATCCAGAAATGCTCTTGAACTTCCCTGGTTTTTCCTTCGTACGCGTAATCTCACGCGCTAAAGCTTTCTTCAATACGCTGTTGACAAGCGAGCTCTTCCCAGAACCTGATACCCCTGTCACGGCCACAAAACGTCCAAGTGGCACATCCACATCGATACCGCGTAAGTTATTTTCCGCAGCACCTTCTAAATGGATCCAGCCCTTATCTTCCCTGCGACGTTCGCTTGGGACTGGGATGTATTTCTTCCCTGCTAAATATTGCCCTGTCAGTGATTTTGCATTCTTCTCCACTTCTTTTGGAGTTCCAGCAGCGATAATCTCACCACCGAATTCACCCGCACCTGGACCAATATCAATTAAGTAGTCCGCAGCACGCATCGTGTCTTCGTCATGTTCTACGACAATCAAGGTGTTTCCAAGGTCACGCATGCTCTTCAATGACTCGATTAAGCGGTCATTGTCGCGTTGGTGAAGTCCAATCGATGGCTCGTCTAAAATATAGAGCACGCCAGATAGGTTTGACCCGATTTGCGTCGCTAAACGAATTCGTTGCGCTTCTCCCCCTGATAACGTTCCAGCAGCACGACTCAATGTTAAATATTGCAAGCCAACATTGCGTAAGAATTTCAAACGAGAACTTACTTCTTTTAAGATTGGCGCAGCGATTTGCTCGTCTGTTTCGGATAAATTTAAGTCTTTGAAGAAATCAATCTCATCATCTACAGACAGTGCCAATACTTCACTGATATTTTTGCCTCCGACTTTGACAGAGAGTGCCTGTTCGTTTAAACGGAAACCGTGACATCTCTTACATTCGGATTCGGTCATATATTGGCGCATTTGTTCACGCGTAAAGTCGCTATTGGTTTCATGGTAACGACGATCGACATTCACGGCCACTCCTTCAAAAGGAATTTCCACATCACGCACGCCACCAAATTCATTTTCATAATGGAACTTGAAGGTCGCATCTCCTGAACCGTACAACACCATGTTCTTTTGCGACTGCGTCAATTTCTCGAATGGAATATTCATTGGAATCTTGAACTGTTTACAAAATTGCTCGAGCATCGTTGGATAATAGTTCGAACTAATTGGATTCCACGGAACAAGCGCTCCCTCTTCCAATGTTAAGTTTTTATCCGGAACGATTAAATCTAGGTCGACTTCGAGTTTTGACCCTAAACCGTCACACTCTGGACACGCTCCAAACGGCGCATTGAACGAGAAGAGACGAGGCTCTAATTCGCCCACCGTGAAGCCGCAAATAGGACATGAATGGTGTTCGCTGAAGAGATGTTCTTCCCCACCAATCACATCAACAATCGCATAGCCTTCCGCTAAACGAAGGGCTGCTTCAATCGAATCGAATAGACGTGAACGACTCTTATCGCTCACTACGATACGGTCCACGACGATTTCAATATTATGTTTCTTATTCTTCTCGAGATTGAATTCTTCAGTGACTTCATGCATCTCGCCATCCACGCGCACACGCACATAGCCGTCTTTTTGAATCTTCTCGAAGACTTTCTTGTGCTCGCCTTTCTTCTGAACGACAACCGGCGCTAACACTTGAATCTTTGTCTTCTCTGGCATCGCCATGACGCGGTTTACCATTTGTTCCAAGGACTGGCTTTCAATCGGCGTACCGTCATTTGGACAGATAGGTTTTCCCACACGCGCATATAATAAACGTAAATAGTCGTTAATCTCCGTCACCGTTCCAACCGTTGAACGCGGATTGCGTGACGTTGTTTTTTGGTCGATGGCAATCGCTGGACTCAAGCCGTCGATACTATCCACGTCTGGTTTGTCCATTTGCCCTAAAAATTGACGTGCGTATGCAGATAGACTCTCTACATAACGACGTTGCCCTTCTGCGTATAATGTATCAAACGCCAGCGAGCTCTTCCCTGACCCTGATAGTCCTGTAATCACGACAAACTGGTCTCGAGGAATGCTTACATCAATATTTTTTAAATTATGAGATCGTGCACCATGCACGACAATATGGTCTTTTGCCATTTCTATACCTCTTTTTTAATCGATACCTCTATTGTATCAGACTTTCTGAACGCGAACAAATGTTCTTACAGTTTCACTTCGATTTCTACTGGACAGTGGTCGCTTCCTGTGACATCGCTACGAATGTCGACTTCTTTTAGAAGCGGTGCGAGTGCTTCGGATACGACAAAATAGTCAATTCTCCATCCGATATTTCGTGCACGAGCGCCACCCATGTAGCTCCACCAGCTATACGCCCCTACTGTGTCAGGATGTAAGTAGCGGAACGCATCCACTAAGCCGCTAGCGACAACTTGGTCGAATTTTGCGCGTTCTTCTTTGGTAAATCCGGCATTATTGACGTTCGTTTTTGGATTGGCCAAGTCGATCTCCTTATGCGCCACGTTCAAGTCGCCGCAGAAAATGACTGGTTTTGTCTCTTCTAGTTTCTTGATGTATGCGAGAAAATCATCTTCCCACACTTGGCGATATGCAAGACGTGATAAGTCGCGCTTCGCATTTGGTGTATAGACGGTCACTAAGTAGAATTTCTCGAATTCGGCCGTAATCACACGTCCCTCTTGGTCATGTTCTTCGATGCCGATGCCATACGTTACCGAAAGTGGTTTTACTTTGGTGAAGATGGCCGTTCCAGAATACCCTTTTTTCACAGCTGAGTTGAAATACACATCATACTCACTAAACTCCATCCCGAGTTCCACCTGTTCTTGTTGCGCCTTTGTTTCTTGTAGGCATAAAATATCTGGATTACTTTCTAATACATACTCTTGTAGAGCACCTTTATTTAATACCGAACGAATTCCGTTCACGTTCCACGTTGCTAATTTCATATTTTTCCCTCCATTACGTCCCTTCCATAGTATCAACTCTAGTGTCTTTTTGCGAATAAAAATAACCAGCAGAAAGCATTTCTGC
>CAUVGI010000098.1:0-4415 GCA_963551375.1 uncultured Streptococcus sp.
CAATATTATTGCAAAGGAGTTTTTATTTTATGACAGAAAATCGTAACCACGGTTTTAATATCCGTTTTTATTTCGGAGTAATTTTATTAATTGTAGCTGCTGTCCTTGCTTTCTTCGCTCTCAAGAAAGTAGACGTTGACACGTTGGTAAAGGACAATAAATTCTTTACCCACTATTCTGCAAAGGATGGCGATCAACTAGCTGTCAAAATCACACAAATTACAGCCAACCCTGTAATTTCAGTGGATAACGGAAATTCATACGTATACATTATTGAGTATGAAGATGAAGGTAAAGAGTCAAACGGCCAAAAAAAATACGCTTATGTAGGTCTTGAACTCGATAAAGAGACTGCTCAAAAATTAGTCGAAAAGAATAGTACTTTACCAGATAACCCTGAGATAATGGCCGTTACCCTTGTGGACTCTTCTAGAAACAAAGGAGCTATTAAAAACTACGACGACCTTATGCTCAATGGTTTCAAGAGCTATAATTTAGTTGGACAAGAGATTGAATATAGAGACTACTTATCTATCTCTGACAAATCATCCACTCAAAAAACTCAATTAATCATCGCAGCGGGTCTTACAATTGGAGGACTTGTATTTGTTGGTTTAGCCTTCTGGAAACGTAGAAAAGTTAGTGCGGCTTACGATGAAATTTACGCTGCTTACCCAGAATTACGTGGCAACTTAGATTTATTAAAAACAAATGCGACTTATGCCGACGACGAAACGTTTGTATACATCTACAAGAACCACTTCTTCACTACTTGGAGCGGCTTAGAAGTATACGACATTACAAAAGCAAATCGCGTTTACCACTATCAAGTAACCCACAAGAAATATGGAGTGACAACAAACATTGATTCATTCCTTATCTTCTTATCAGACGACAGATCTTACAAAGGTAAGAAAACGAAGATTGCTATTCATAACATCGGTGAAGAAACAGATGACTTCTTACAACCATTCTTCCGTGCAGTTGCCCAAGAATTCCCTGACACTGCCGTAGGATATGAAAATAATAGACCATTTTAAGGATACGAGAAAAGGCGCTTAGAAACGAATCACTGGACCAGAATAACGCAAAGGACTGCTTGCAGTCGTGCGGCTATTCTGGGAAGTGGACGTCGTTTCTGCCTTTTCGAGTTCAACTACACAGGATGTGAGATCTTCAAGATTGATACACCCACCAATCCGACTCGCAATGCGGGTCGGATTTTTTATGCACACACAAAAAAATTATCTCCCTTAAAGTGAAAAAATTATTTTGCAGTTCAAAATTGTTTATGGTATATTATATCCATCATACAACCTATTTTAAAGGAGAAGAATCATGACTGAAAAACGCAGTACTAAAACCATTATCGGCTTAATCATCGCTGGAGTTCTTTCCATCATCGTTGCTCTTGGCGCGCTTGGATACTTCCAGTTCTATCAAACTGCTGATAACTTATATAAACAAGGTAAAATCTTTGGTACTTCTACAATGAAAGATGAAGAAACGGTAGCTGTAAAAATTACGTACGCTCAACCTGATTCTATCGGAAGTGTCAAAGAAAGTGACACAGACCTCTATTTTATCGAATTTTCAGGAGTAGATACGGATGATTACGGTTATTCAACTATCGAAATTAAAAAAGGAGATAAATTAGCTGATAAAATTAAATCTGCTGATGTAGATACTCCAGTGATTGTTGCTGCTAAGATGCGTAAATCCGGTGCAGACGGTGCCATCCGTGACTACACTATTAACTTTAAAGATTTGATTAGCGAGAATGAGACAGTTTCAAAACGAGCTGAAACGGAATACTATGTTTCTGTTTACGAATTTGACAAAGACCGTCAATTCGCATACATCGTAGCTGGTATCGCTGGTATTATTGCTCTAGTATTCTTCTACAGTGCTTTTGCAACACGTAAGAGCGAAGACAAAGCGTACAACGAACTATACAGCACTTATCCAGAATTAAACTACTCTATGGATTCTGTATTAGAAGATGCTACTTATGTTGATAATCAATTAGGAATCGTTTTATACAAACGCCACCTACTTGCGACATACAAGAATTTCCAAGTATACGACTTAACAAAAGCTGAGCGTATCTACCACTATATCTACACTCAAAAATCTTACGGAATGACGGTTAGCCGTACTTCACAATTAATGGTGATTACAAACGACAAATCATACCGTAGAAAGAAAACTGGCCTTGTAATTAACAACGTCGGTGACGAAACAGATGACTTACTACAACCATTCTTCTACGCAGTAAGCCAAGAATTCCCAGACATCCTATTAGGATTTGAGAATAAAAATAAAAGACCTTTCTAACAAGGATACGAGGGCGAACGCTCAGGACTGAAACACTGGACTGATATGCCGCAAGGGACTCGGAACGAGTCGTGCGGACATATCATGAAGTGGACGTCAGTCCTGTGAGCCCGAGTTCAACTCCGGATGTGAGACATCGCGCTCAGAAATGGAACGTTGGAAAATCCTTCACAGTGCGAAGGATTTGAAACAAAAGAAAAGGAACGTGAAACGTTCTGCGGACGTTTCGGGAAACGCACGCCATTTCTGCGATGGCGAACTCAACTTCACGCCCGAGTTCAACTACAGGATACGAGAAAAGGCGCTTAGAAACGAATCACTGGAGACAAATAACGCAAGGGACTGCTTGCAGTCGTGCGGATATTTGTCGAAGTGGACGTCGTTTCTGCCTTTTCGAGTTCAACTCCGGATGTGAGACAAAAAGATAAATACACCAAAAAAGAACCGCCACCTGGCGGTTCTTTTCCTTTACAGTATTCATTTTTGATTAATCAACATATGAAGTTTTTGTACGGTTTAAGAATGCATAAGCTAACCCGATTAAGATTCCTCCACCAATCCAGTTTCCAACAAATGATACTGCCCAATGACGAATAATATTTAGCCAATTCAAGGCATCGATTGAGTTTCCAACGGGTGAGAATTTCACGATAGAGAACGATGCAAAATTCGCCACTACGTGTTCATTTACTAGGTAAACGAACATAAAAATTGCAGAAATAACAATCCATAATTTAGCTTCTTCACTCTTGATTAAAATAAACGAAAGAATTGCTACGTTAACAAAGACATTTGCTAAAATACCTTCTAATAAAATTAGTTCGTTTGAACGAGACAATTTCAATTCAGCTACTTTTGCTATGAATTCATTTGCATTGATTCCATTAAATGCTGAACTATTTGCGAATAACGCTCCTATAAACATGGCCCCAACTAAATTAAATAGAGTACAATAGAATAAAATAGCAATTGCTTTAGACCATTTAATGTGCTTTTGATAAACTCCCGCTGTTAAGAACATCATATTTGAAGTAGCTAACTCTCCATTTAAAAATACAACATAAACTAATCCCCAAGTGAAGATAAATGCAAAAGTAAATCTACTTAGCGCAGGGTTTAATCCAGCAATAATTTGTGCTGCATGAGCTCCTGCGGCTGTACTCATCGTTAAAAATGCACCCGCAAACATTGAACGCAGTGCATAACGCATTTTACTCTCGTCAAAAAGTGCCTCCTTCTTTTGACATGCTTTTTCAAGTTTTGTATTGAACTCACTCGTGTGTTCCATAACATTCCTCCTAAAAATTAATTACACTTTAGTATACCATTTTTATCACAAATGCAAAGTCTTTTCTATCTTTTTTGTCAAAAATTACTTTACAAGTTTTATGAAGATTGTTAGAATGAGGGCTGATTAAAACAGCCTAAAGGAGATTCTCATGAAGAAATTTTTTGGAATTTTAACAGCAGCTATATTCTTAACCGCATGTGGACAAACACCTGCAAATACGAACTCAACGACGACAAGTGTTGAAACGACTACTGCTGCCCAAACTACTAGTGTTACTCTAAATGTTACAAAAGATGGACAAGCCATAGAAGGGAGCCCGTTCACTCTTACATTCAAAGAAGGCGACAATCTTCTAGACGTGATGAAGGCACAACTGAAAATCGTTGAAAAAGACGGCTTTATTTCTTCTATTAACGGTGTGGAACAAGTCCCAGCCGAAAACAAATACTGGTTATTCGACGTGAACGGTACGATGAGCCCTGTCGGTGCAAAAGAAGTCATCCTAAAAGTAGGCGACGTCATCGACTGGAAACTCAATAAACTTCAATAGTCCTATGGCAAATTCAACTCGAAAAATCACCCTTATCGCCCTACTATCCGCTTTTTGCGTGATTGGTAGACTCGGCCTCCTCTCGCTTCCAAATGTTCAACCGATTACCGTTGTGGTCATTTGGATTACGCTAGAACTTGGACTTTTGTACGGCGTTGCTATCGGTAGCATCTCCATATTAATTTCCAACCTTTTAGTAAGCATGGGGCCGTGGACACTCTACCAGATGGTAAGTTT
>CAUVGI010000099.1:0-4414 GCA_963551375.1 uncultured Streptococcus sp.
GCGTTCCTGGGGCAAACCGTAGCGGTGTGGAAACATACATCTACGAACCAGACGAAGACATTAAGCCTCGTATAAATAAAGTGGCTCATGACGACCCTACTCGCCTCAGCGAAAGTAAACGTCTAGCCGACAACATTCATAATTCCGTTGTGTCTGTTGCAGGGGCAAACGACCGTGGTGTTCACGGTTCGAACTACGCTGTTCTTCGTGAAACAGTCAAACCAGCCGTTCTAATAGAACTAGGGTACATGGATAGCCCTGAATACAAGAAGATTAGTGATGATAAATACCAAAACAAACTCGTTGAAGGGCTTGTTAAAGGTCTTCTCAACTTCTATAAGACAGCTAAATAAACACATTAACGAAAAAGGTTGGCACTCGTTGCCAATCTTTTTTGTGTTAATCAACTTAATAAGTGCTCTATTAAAATACTCTAGAACCTTTGGTTTGTAATAGTTATGATAACTGCTACACCGGGTTGAGCCTAAGGTCTCAACCCTAGCAAGCTTCAAAGAGCGGGTAAAAGTTGAAAACTTTAACCCGCTCTTATTCACATTGCTTGTTTATCGCGGTTATCATTACTATTACCCAAAGGTTCTTCGTATTTTAATAGACTTAAAGAATTCTTCCTCACACAATTTTCTTAAGAATCTCAAGCACTACTCAATCTGTGCTGAAGACTTTTCCTCTTTTCATTATGCCCATCGTTCAAATGAGATTACGCTCAAAATTTCACTTTATAATTATTCCATTTAATGATAAAATGAAGACAACCAACTTTAGGAGGCACATTTATGTTTAATAAAATTAAGAAGATGATGTTAGGATTGTTGGCGATTGCCAGCCTACTGCTTATCGCAGGCTGTCAGGCATCTACACAACAAGGACCTAAAGCTCCACAAGATTTAACAAAAGACCCACAAGGAATGTGGTTATGGACAGAACAACAATCGGCGTTGCAAAAGGTATTCCTTGCAACGAATCTCGAGCCCCGAGCTGCAGCATACATGTTGGATGACTTAGATATTGTAAAAATGACGATGACAATTAAAGACAAAACGGTTGAATTGAAGTATCGTTTTGATTATCTGCGCATTTACGAAGATCAATATAAAGGCCTAGGTCTGAAGACTCCTGATTTCAAAACATACGTACAACAGAAAACAGAAGACTTTAAAGCCTATGTAGCGACGCTTCAACATACAAAGATTACAGTCGATGAAGCAAACTACGCTTACGACTATACGCTGACTGGAACCATTGATCCAGACAATCATACGATTACTTTCCCGGAAACTCCAACATTCCTAAGCAAAATTATCTTAGGGCCTAATACAAACCCACTAGAGGCCATCACGTATACCTATTCAGTGGAGGGGAAACAAATGACCCTTTCTGCTGAGGGCAAAAACGATAAAGGGTTGAAACTTGTGATGCGTCTTCGTTTCAACTACACAGAAGAGAACAAATAGAAGGAGTGATGAATGATGAAAATGATGAAAAAAATTTCGCTATGGACAATGTCGCTTCTTACTCTTCTATTCGTTGCAGGATGTGCTGAACAAAAGCCAGAACAAACGACTGCTGAAACCACAACTGAGGCTCCTGCACCAGTCGCTCTTGAAGGTGAATGGCAAGCGATCGACTTTAGAGATACATTAGAACGTACATTTTTATATACTTACAAGGACGCGTATACCCGATTGAAAGTAACAGAGGCTTTCGAAGATGTCTCTCCTACTTTAACCATCGAGGGAACAAAGGTGACTCTTACGTACACGGCCGATATGAATAAATACTTCGAGTTCTTTGCTGAAGCACATAAAGATATCGCTAAGGACAAGGCAGAAGCTGCTAGAGTTCTTGCTGCAAATGCTCAAAAAAATATTAAAAAATCGGAAGACTTATCTGGTACTTATAACGACGAAACTTATATCTATAAAGGGAAACAAGAAGGTGGGGTTTTAGACACAAACGCAAAAACGATTGTCTTCCCGGATGTTCCAAATCTATTTGGTATTCTTCCACTTTATATTTCTTCAACAGAAGTCCCAATTACGTATCACTATGAGGTCAATGGCGATATTCTTACGATGTACGCTGAGAAGGTCTATAAAGAAAATGGAATCCATTTGGTTTATCCGATGAAATTTAAGAAAGTGCAAAAATAATTTATTAAGTGCACTATTAAAACACTCTCGAACCTTTGGTTCGTAATAGTTATGATAACTGCTACATCGGGTTGAGCCTTAGGTCTCAACCCTAGCAAGCTTCAAAGAGCGGGTAAAAGTTGAAAACTTTAACCCGCTCTAATTCACATTGCTTGTTTGTCGCGGTTATCATTCCTATTACCCAAAGGTTCTTCGTATTTTAATAGACTTAAAGGATTCTTCCTTACACAATTCTTCTTAAAAATCTCAAATACTGCTCCATCTGTGCTGAATACTTTTACGCTTTCATCTTGAATAATCAATGGAATGACAAGGTAAGGTTGTAATTTTCGTGAAAACCGTTGCAAACTTATATCAATAAACGTATGATAAAGGCATATACAAGACTCTTTTTAAGGAGGTTCACAATGGGTAGACTTGGCAAGAAATACCTGTTCGCTCTGCTTTCACTTTTTTCAGTATTCGTTATTGCAGGGTGCTCTCAAAGCTCAAATAACTCCGATAGTTCGGCAGCTGCTAAAACAGAAGAAACGAAAATAACAACAGAAATCGAAGGCGAATGGAAACTAACTGACATTCATAATTCAATACAGTCTGTTTATTCTATATACAAATTAAATGTTGATACATTTGGAAAGTTATTAACGACTTTTGACGACTTAGACATGCGCTTGAAAGTTAATGGCGAAAATGTGGAAGTTAGCTACTCTACTGACTTAAATCGTTTTGCAGAAGACTATTATAAAATCTCTAAACAAGATATATCAGTTGAAGCTTTTAAGGAAAAACTATTTCCAAAAATTAAAGAATTAGCAGACCCTTACAAGACAAACAAAGTCACTACAGATACAACAACGGGCGCCTTTACTTTCTACGCCCCAGGGACTGTCAATTCTAAAGATAAAACACTGACATTCGAAGAACCGTTAAACTTCATTATGTACTTCCCTGTGACATTCACTGAGGCATATGATCCAGTCACGTATAAATACGAATTAAAAGACAATCTACTAATTATCTCTATGGATGGTACCGAAAAAGAAACACAGCTACCGGCTCATGTGGAATTAAAATTCGAACGTGTCACTGGTTCAGAAAACAATACGAAAGAACCAACTTCTAAACAGACAGTTTCTTTAGATGGAAAATGGGAACTGATGAATACTAGAGAAGCCTTACTACGGGGGCTCTTCTATCGTGTGAATATAAAAAATAAAAAAGCTTTCCAATTAATTTACTTGAATGCGTTAAAGGATTTAAAACCAACCTTAACGATTTCTGGAAATACCGCTACTTATGACGTTTTGGTTAATCTAACAGACGCCTATAATGCTGATTACGACTATTATTATCAAACCACTAAGACAGAAAATAAAGATTCAAGAGAAAAATACATTAATTTCTACTTTAATCGACTTAAAACAGATTTATCAGTAAGTTTGAACTCTAAAATTGAAATTGATGAGGCAACTTATAGTGTCCATACTGTGGTACCAAATGGAAAGGTGGATACGAATAATAAAACCATCACTTTTCCAAATCCAATGGCTATTGCAGATTTCGTCATTTTTTCAGAAGCCTCTCAAGCATATTTAGAAACAACTTATCACTACTCATTAGACGGTGATATCTTGACAATTACTTATGAAAAGCCAAATTCTAGCAAAATCTATAATATTTACTACGAATTGAAATTCAAAAAAGTTCAAAATTAATTTGTTAAGTGCATTATTAAAATATTCTCGAACCTTTGTTTCGTAATAGTTATGATAACTGCTACACCGGGTTGAGCCTTAGGTCTCAACCCTAGCAAGCTTGCAATTTTCATATTGTTAACTTAAATAATGTAGACGCAGTAGACAAATGGATTGACCTTCACTATCAAGTAGTTTGGTCAATCCTATTTGTCCTTGCGGGGGTAAGACTACGAAGAAACAGAAAAGCACTGTTTCTTCTGTCTTACTCCCATTTCACATTGCTTGTTTGTCGCGGTTATCATAACTATTACCCAAAGGTTCTTCGTATTTTAATAGACTTAAGGAACTGAACTTCACTTAATATACCTTAAGAGCCTCAAACACTTCTCCATCTGTGCTTAAGAATTTTCCTCTTTTCATTATTCCCACCGTTCAAATAATTTCGCTCAAAGTTTCACTTTATAATCATTCCAGTTAATGATAAAATGTAGGTAACAACTTTTAGGAGGTAACTCTATGTTTTGTAAGACAAAGAAGATGCTTTTC
>CAUVGI010000100.1:0-4337 GCA_963551375.1 uncultured Streptococcus sp.
GCGTTTTACTATTCACGAGGAATAATTCAACAGGTGTCACCCCTTTATATTTAGTGACGAGTTGCTTAATTTCAGCATACACTTCTGCAGTATGTTTTTCCGGGCGAATCGCGATTTGTAACCTCTTTGTTGAATCTTCGAGTAACTTATCCGCAAAACTCATCGGATACATGCGGTTTAACTGCAATTGCCATTGCCCTTTTTGCCCTTTCTTCACACGACCTTCCACTAGAACCATCGTGTTTTGTTGAAGGTATTGGTAGACTTCGGCCAGCGTGGACGGAAAGACTACCACATCGATCATTCCAGACGCATCTTGAAGTGTCACATACGCCATTTGTTCCCCTTTACGTGTTGAGATTTTACGAATATCCACAATCATCCCAACGAACCTCATATACCCTTCTTCAAAGACCGTTTGAATCTGAGTAATCCATCCACTCTTTACAAGCGAATCGTATTTCGATGAAGGATGCGGAGAAACTGAAAATCCTAGCACCTCAATTTCTTCTTCAATGCGCTGTAGGAGTGGCTCTTCTTCCACATGTGTGAAAGCCACTTCGAGATCATCTTCTAGTGATAAATTCAATCCATGGAACTTCACACTCTTACTAACGGCATCGACGTTTGCCTTCAGAGTGGCTCTTGTTTCACCAAATTCATCAAAGGCCCCTGCATGAATTAACGCCAATAATAGCGGCTCTTTCGTATATTGAGCGCCCATGCGATACGCAAAGTCTTGGAATCCTTTGAATGGTCCATACTCATAACGATTCTTCACGATACTTTCAACGAAATCTCGACGAATCCCCTTAATATTATTAAGACCTACAACAACGCCACTATCGTCAGCCACAAAGTCTGCAAAACTACGATTGATACTTGGCGGTAGAATCTTGATTCCTAACTGACGCGCCTCCACAAGATAATCTTGTAATTTTGAGGACTTCGCACTGGCATTTTGGAATAATGCTGTAAAGAACGCTGTAGGATAATTTGCCTTTAAGTACGCTAATTGATACGACAACATCGCATAAGCTACCGCATGTGACTTATTAAATCCGTAGTTGGCAAACTTTTCAATATAGTCATAAACCGTCTCGGCATCTTCTTTTTTGTATCCTTTTGAAAGTGCACCTTGTACAAATTTTTCTTTTTGTGCAGCGATCGCATCACTATTCTTCTTCCCGATGGCACGACGTAAAATATCTGCTTCCCCAAGAGTGAATCCAGCCATTTCACTAGCGGCCTGCATAACTTGTTCTTGGTAGACTAAAATACCGTATGTCGGTTCAAGAATCTTTTGAAGAGATTCATGCGGATACTGAACGATTTCTGTCCCATTTTTACGATGAATATAATGCGGAATTTGTTCCATCGGACCCGGACGATACAAAGCAAGAACTGCAACTAAATCTTCGAAGGCCGTTGGTTTCATCTCTTTCAATACACGACGAATCCCGTCTGACTCGAATTGGAATATTCCATTCGTTTGTGCCTTTTGGAAAAGTTCAAACGTACGCGCATCGTCTAAAGGAATTTTCGTAATATCCAATGCCTTCTTCGTGATTTTTTGCGTCTGTTGAATCGCCTTATGAAGCAACGTTAGGTTACTTAACCCTAGTAAGTCCATCTTGAGAAGACCCACTTTTTCAACAGCCTGCATCGCATACTGTGTCAACATCCAATCCGCTTCCTGAAGAGACGCCGAATATCCTTTATCTCGTTTCATTAATGGAACGGTCTTCGTTAACTCCTCTTGCGATAACACAACTCCGGCAGCATGGACAGATGAATGACGTGGAAGCCCTTCAAGCGCTCGCGCCACTTGATAAAGCTTGCGATTACGGTCGCTACTTTCCACATGTTCTCTAAACGCCTTATTTTCTTTATAGGTCTGCTCTAGCGTTACTTTCCCTTGAGCGATATTGTTTGAAAACTTCTGAACCGTAATGATGTTTTCTCCAAAGACTTTACATACATCGCGAATCACTTGTTTTGCCCCAAGCGTACCAAATGTTACGATTTGTGCTACGTTTTGATTACCATATTTTGAAACGATATAGGCTAAAATATCTTCACGCTTATCATCAGGGAAATCTAAGTCGATATCGGGCATTGTATAACGTTCACGATTTAAGAAACGTTCAAATAGCAAGTTGTAACGAATCGGATCCACACCCGTGATGCGTAAAAGGTAAGAAACTAAAGACCCCGCCGCAGAACCACGACCAGCGCCTGTTTGAATCCCTTGTTCACGCGCATGACGCATAATATCCCAAACGATAAGGAAGTAATCATCAAATCCCATATCATGAATAACGGCTAATTCGTCTTTCAGACGATTCACATAAACTGGTGTTGTCACGCCCATCTCAAGCATCGCAGCTTCACATAATTCATAAAGAAACTGTGCACTTGTCTTCCCAGCCGGTACTGGGTATTTAGGCAGCATCGTATCTCTTAGAGGAATTTCTACCACTAAGTCCTTCGTAAATTGTTCTAGGTTAGAAAGAAGGACTCCACCTTCAAAGGCTTGGAACACCTTCGTCATCGACGTTGCTTCCGGTAACGATTCGCTCCCTGTTGCATCTTCTTGTGTAAACGAGAGTGTTTCCCCTAATCGAATCGCTTGTAACACTTTCCATGGGAAATAATCAGTTGTATTTAAATAACGAGAGACACTAAACGCAACTGGAATCACACCAGATGCTTCAATCCCTGCACGCATCTGATTGAACTCACCACGTTCTACCATTTCACGGGTAATCCCTACAGCAATTTCTACTCCAGAGAACTCTTCCTTCACAGCACGAAGAACGGCTTCAAGTCTTCCTTTCGAATGAGCAGCAACCCATTCACTATCCAATGGAGGAAGGACGATTTTCACATCTTCACTATGAGTTGTAATCCACTCTGTCATTTCCTTAGTCCAAGTTAATCCTTGTTGATAAAGGGTTGAGAGTTTCAGAAGAGATTCGTACCCCTTTTCGCCTTTTGCATAGACGATCACCATCTCTTTTTTAGAGGAATCACTCTTCCAAGCGACTTCGAAAGTACAGCCTAAAATCGGTTGAATTCCATTGGCAATACAACGCTCATAAAATTCGACAGCACCATGTAGAACTCCATCATCTGTTAAAGCGAGTTGCTTGTATCCTAATAATTTCCCAGTTTCTACATATGCATTTAAACGAATCGTACTCTTGAGTAATGAATAGCTACTAAATACTTGTAAAGTTGTAAATGGCATAGGGTTCCTCCTCTCATATTTGTCGCCTTATTATAGCATATCTTCCCCTTTCGTGCTCCCATTTGAAAAGAATTCTAGCCCATCTATTGTCAAAAGAAAGTCTTCTGTACTATAATGAGAAATGAAAGAAGGGTTGTCCGTGAAATATATTGTTACCATCATATGGGGATTGATACTTAGCCAAGTGACTTATTATTTAGGAAGTGCACTCTCTCAAACACCTTACAACGTACAAAGCGCCGTAATCGTAGGAGTGCTCGTAACTGCAGCTATCTTTATCATCCAACACGTATTCATGAAATCAAATGAAAACAGAAGTTAAGCTTTAAAACTTAACTTCTGTTTTTTTATTCGTTTTATCACTACAAAGTTAGACAGGTTTTCACGCTTTTCAATTCTATCGCGCGTAAACTCATACTAGAAAGCACACACCAAGAATGCCCCTCCTCTTTTGGCAATGTTTCGTATAAAGCACAAAAAGACCGAGGGCAAAGTTCGCACGGTCCAATTCCATCGCCTGTAAAATTACACTAGTAAGCACTCACGAAGAATATTACCCTTCTTTTGGCAATGTTTCGTATAAAGCACAAAAGACCGAGGGCAAAGTTCGCACGGTCCAAATTCCATCGCCTGTAAATTTACACTAGTAAGCACTCACGAGGAATGTTACTCTTCTTTTGGCAATGTTTCGTATAAAGCACAAAAAGACCGAGGGCAAAGTTCTCACGGTCCAATTTCATCGCCTGTAAATTTACACTAGTAAGCACTCACGAAGAATATTACCCTTCTTTTGGCAATGTTTCCTATAAAAGCACAAAAAGACCGAGGGCAAATGAAGAAGCATAGGGATTCTATGGTAGGAGTAATAGTGATCAGTAACCGATGCGAATTAGAGCCTCTTGAAAATTTATTTTCTAGAGGTTCTTTGAGGCTCGGTAGGCGGGAGACCTTGGCTCCCGCCGGTACAACTATTACCACTACCATGAAGACATCCCTATGCTTCAATATTTGACCTTCGGTCAATTTTTCTTATTTATGCACAAACATTGCATCGCCAAAACTAAAGAAGCGGTAACGTTCTTCG
>CAUVGI010000101.1:0-4336 GCA_963551375.1 uncultured Streptococcus sp.
TGCGTGCCCTCCGTATTCAAAAGGGTTTAACGCAAGAAGAGTTAGCAGAGAGAACAGATTTGTCAAAGGGATATATCTCGCAATTAGAGAATGATTTGAGCTCACCATCAATGGATACGTTCTTTGATATTCTTGAAGTGTTAGGATGCCATGCAGCGGACTTTTTCGATGAGGGGCCAGAAGAGGCGCTCACGATTTACCGCGAAGAGGATATGACGATGATGGAAGACGCCAAGCACCAAACGACGGTCACGTGGCTCAATCCAGATTCAAACGAGCATGAGATGGAACCCGTAATTCTAGAGTTTGCCGTTGGGGGAGCGTATAAGACGTTCCAACCGTCACTTGCAGAAACATTTGGGTACGTGCTTGAAGGTTCTATTCAGGTTAAAGTCGGTAAACAAGTTGAAGTAGTTTCCAAGGGAGAGTCCTTCTATTTTGAGGCGAAAGCCAAACACCAAATTAGCAACGCCGCTAAGACAACATCGAAAGTTTTAGTCGTGGCGACAGATTCATATTTATAATTAAGAAAGTTAGGTGCTAGCAATGTCAAACAACACAATTATCTCATTTGAGAATGTGAACAAATTTTATGAGGACACTCATGTTTTAAAAAATATCAACTTCGAAATCGAAAAAGGAAAATTCTATACATTACTAGGGCCTTCGGGATGCGGTAAAACAACAATCTTGCGTATCATTGCTGGATTTACAGATGTATCGAACGGAAAAGTGACTTTAAACGGGGAAGACGTTACTAACCTTCCGCCAAACAAACGCAAAGTCAACACTGTTTTCCAAGACTACGCATTATTCCCACATATGAACGTATTCGAAAATATCGCGTTTGGATTACGCTTAAAGAAAACTCCAGAAAACATCATTAAAGAAAAAGTGGCAGACGCTTTAAAAATGGTGCAATTATCTGGATACGAAAACCGTGAAATTTCACAAATGTCTGGTGGACAACAACAACGTGTGGCTATCGCCCGCGCGCTTGTCAATGAACCAGAAGTGCTACTACTTGATGAACCATTATCAGCATTAGACTTAAAACTTCGTACAGACATGCAATATGAACTTCGTGAATTGCAACAACGTTTAGGAATCACATTTATCTTCGTAACGCATGACCAAGAAGAAGCGTTGGCGATGAGTGATGAAATCTTCGTTATGAGCAAAGGAGAAATCGTTCAATCAGGAACACCAGTAGATATTTACGATGAGCCAATCAACCGTTTCGTTGCGGACTTTATCGGTGAAAGTAATATCGTTGATGGGGTTATGAAGGAAGACTACCTTGTAGAATTCGTTGGTAAAGAGTTCGAGTGTGCCGATGCCGGTATGCGTCCAAACGAAAAAGTTGAAATCGTGATTCGTCCAGAAGACTTATCGTTAACGTCTATCGAAAAAGGAAAATTAACAGTTGAAGTGGACACTCAATTATTCCGCGGAGTTCACTACGAAATCATCTGTTATGACGAAAATGGCAACGAATGGATGATTCACTCAACTCGTAAAGCAGAAGTTGGATCAAAAGTGGGCTTATACTTCGAACCACACGATATCCACGTAATGCGTTTTGGAGAAAGTGAAGAAGACTTCGACGCTCGTTTAGAAAGCTACGAAGACGAGGTAGAAGAAAATGACTAAACAATCTCGTTTCTTATTTTCCATTCCATACTTTATCTGGTTGTTATTATTCGTAGTAACGCCACTTGGAATGATTTTCTATAAATCATTCTTCGACATCAATGGTCAAGTAACGCTTGGAAACTATACAAACTATTTCGCGTCAGGAAACTACTTAGAAATGACATTCAACTCAGTGTGGTACGCATTTCTTGTAACGCTTGTAACGCTACTCGTGAGTTATCCAACAGCACTTTTCCTCAGTCGTACAAAACATAAACAACTATGGCTTTTATTAATCATCTTACCAACATGGGTAAACCTACTATTAAAAGCCTATGCATTTATTGGAATCTTTAGCCAAACAGGAACAGTGAACAACTTCCTTTCATTATTCGGATTGGCGCCACAAGAATTCCTATTCACTGACTTCAGTTTCTTAACGGTAGCAGCGTATATCGAGTTACCATTTATGATTTTGCCAATCTTCAACTCTATCGAAGAGTTGCCAAGTTCACTCATTGCGGCAAGCCGCGACCTTGGGGCAACAAAATGGGATACGTTTAGACGCGTTATCTTCCCATTAACAATGAACGGAGTGCGCAGTGGAGTACAAGCCGTATTTATTCCATCACTCTCACTCTTCATGTTGACTCGTTTAATTGGAGGAAACCGCGTGATTACACTTGGTACAGCCGTTGAACAACATTTCTTAGTAACGCAAAACTGGGGAATGGGTTCTACAATCGGGGTTGTATTGATTGTAGCAATGATTATTTTAATGTTTATTACAAGAGACCGTAGAAAAGGAGGCGTATCAGAATGAAATTAGAAAATAATAGCAAGTGGACGAATCTCTACTTAGTTTTCGTATTCGTAGTTTTATACGCTCCGATTTTCTACTTGATTTTTTACTCATTTAACAGTGCTGGTAGCATGAACGGATTTGAGAGTTTCACACTCGACCACTATAAAGCCGTTCTTGCGGACACACGTTTAATCGGAATTGTACTCGATACATTAATTCTTGCACTCTTATCATCATTAATCGCGACTGTGATTGGAACACTTGGGGCTATCATGATCCATTACATCCGTTCAAACCGTCGCAAACAAGTGTTATTAGGCTTTAACAATATTTTGATGGTATCGCCAGACGTTATCATCGGTGCCAGCCTTTTAATTCTCTTTACAGTGGTTGGATTCAAACTCGGCTTTATGTCGGTTTTACTTGCGCACATCGCGTTTAACATTCCAATCGTTGTACTGATGGTTTTACCAAAATTATCAGAAATGAACCCATCGATGATTACAGCAGCTCGTGACTTAGGAGCAACAAGCTCACAAGTATTAACACGCATTGTTTTACCAGCGATTACACCAGGAATTCTAAGTGGATTCTTTATGGCATTTACGTATTCATTAGACGACTTCGCCGTGACATTCTTCGTAACAGGAAATGGATTCTCAACGATTGCCGTTGAAATCTACTCACGTGCGCGCCAAGGAATCAGCTTAGAAATCAATGCCTTAAGTACATTGATGTTCCTATTCTCATTATCACTCGTGATTGGATATTACTTCATTCAAAAATTCCAACAAAAACGATTGAATGGGAAGGCTTCGGAGAGTGACTTGTTGAAAGGAGTCACACTATGAAGCGACTAACGATGTTAATCGGGACGATCGTAGTTTCTTGCCTAGTATTGTTTGGATTCCGTAAGAGTTTTGAAACAGCAACGGCAGGGGACCCTCAAACCATTATCGTATATAACTGGGGAGACTATATCGATCCAGAACTCATTACACAATTTGAACAAGAAACAGGTTATAAAGTCATTTATGAAACGTTCGATTCAAACGAAGCCATGCTGACAAAAATTAAGCAAGGTGGAACGAACTATGATATCGCCATTCCAAGTGAGTATACAATTCATAAAATGGTCGAAGAAAACTTACTTGAAAAATTAGATTATTCAAAAATCAAAGGGATGGAACATATCGACCCACGTTTCTTACATCAATCCTTTGACCCTGATAATTCATACAGCATTCCTTATTTCTGGGGAACGCTAGGAATTGTTTATAATAAGAAAGTTTATCCAGAAGGAATGATTAGCGAGTGGCGCGATTTATGGAATGCGGATTTAAAAGATTCCATTCTATTTATTGATGGAGCTCGTGAAATGATGGGGATTGCTTTACAAACACAAGGCTATTCTCTTAATGAAAAAGACGAAGCCATTGTTAAAGAAGCTGGTAAATTCTTGAAGACATTGATGCCAAATGCAAAAGCGATTATCGCTGATGAAATGAAGACATATATGATTCAAGGAGAGGCAAACATAGCTGTCACTTTCTCAGGGGAAGCTTCTAAAATGTTGAGTGAGAATGAAGATTTAGCCTACGTGGTTCCTAGCGAAGGAACGAACTTATGGTTTGATAATATCGTCATTCCAAAAACGGTTGGCAACAAGGAAGGCGCGTATGCGTTTATCAATTTCATGTTGCGTCCGGAAATCGCAGCGAAGAATGCTCAGTATGTCGGTTATGCAACGCCAAACAAGGATGCGCTAGCGCTCTTACCAGAAGACATTACTTCGGATGAGAGCTTCTATCCGATTGAGGAAGCGATGGAAAAGATGGAGGTTTACGAGAATTTAGGAACCGACCTATTATCGCTTTACAACGACCTCTTTTTAGA
>CAUVGI010000102.1:0-4308 GCA_963551375.1 uncultured Streptococcus sp.
GTAGAACGTCAAATTCAAGAAGGGCGACAAGCGTATATGATTTCGCCACTGATTGAAGAGTCGGAACATCTCGATGTGCAAAATGCCGAAGAGATTTACCGCATGATTTCAGCGCATTTCTCAGACCGCGTGAAAGTGGGTCTCCTACATGGGAAAATGCCAGCGGAAGAAAAAGAAGCGGTGATGGCGGACTTTAAAGCCAATAAACTACAAGTGCTCGTTTCCACAACGGTCATCGAAGTTGGGGTGGACGTGCCGAATGCCACAGTGATGGTCATCTTGGATGCGGATCGATTCGGGTTAGCCCAACTCCACCAATTGCGTGGACGTGTCGGACGTGGACAACATGCCTCAAGCTGTATTTTAGTGGCGAGTCCAAAGACCGAAAACGGGAAAGAGCGCATGCGCATTATGTGTGAGTCGACGGATGGATTTTATCTCAGTCAAAAAGACTTGGAGCTTCGCGGTTCTGGGGATGTATTTGGGGTAAAACAATCCGGTATTCCAGACTTTAAGATTGCCGATTTAATACGAGATTATGATATACTAGAACAAGCACGTAAAGATGCCATCCTTTATGCCTCGGAAGATCCAGCAGGAGAAAAAGCCGAGACAAAACGCATGAAGGCATTTATCGAACAAACAACAAAAGAAATCAATGGATAACTTCACGGCTACGTGGCTAGAAGAGGAGGAACAACAATGGTAAGAATTGCAATTGACGCAATGGGTGGAGATAACGCTCCTAAAGAAATCGTCCAAGGGGTCGTCCTTGCAGCAAAGGAAATGCCAACTGTCGAGTTTCAATTATACGGAGACGAAGCAAAAGTGAATGCATGCTTGGAGGAATCACTTCCAAATATTCGCGTGATTCACTGTTCAGAAAAAATCAACTCTGATGACGAACCGGTTAAAGCGATTCGCTCAAAGAAAGACGCTTCAATGGTCGTTGCCGCTAAAGCTGTGAAAGAAGGGGAAGCCGATGCGCTCTTCTCTTGCGGAAATACAGGGGCTCTTCTAACGGCTGGTTTATTAGTGGTTGGCCGTATTAAAGGAATCGACCGTCCAGGATTAATGCCAGTGTTGCCTGTTCTTGGAAAAGAAAACCGTCAATTTATTATGATGGACGTTGGTGCGAACGCGGAATGTAAACCAAAGAATGTTCACCAATTCGGTATTCTTGGTAGCTACTATTCAAAATACGTTCTTGGCTACGAAAACCCAACAGTCGGTTTATTAAATAATGGAGCTGAAGAAGGAAAAGGGAACGAACTCGCAAAAGAAGTATACGGACTCTTGAAAGAAGACGATAGCTTAAACTTCGTAGGAAACGTGGAAGCTCGTGACATCTTAACAGGTGCTGCGGATGTGGTTGTGACAGACGGATTCACAGGAAACGCCGTATTGAAAACAATCGAAGGAACAGCGCTTGCGATGATGGGACTTCTAAAAGAAGGCATCAAAGGACAAGGCATCCAAGGAAAACTTGGAGCGCTCTTATTGAAAAACACCTTCTACGGATTAAAGAACACATTGGACTACTCACAATTTGGGGGTGCGGTACTCTTTGGTCTTAAAGGAGCAGTAGTGAAATCACACGGTTCTTCAAAATCAGATAGCGTGTACCATGCGATGAAACAAATCGATACGATTGTATCAAGTGGAGTCATCAACGACTTAGTCGCTCACTTTGAACAAACAGCAGAGTAATGAAATAAAGCTCTCTTCTATCATGGAAGAGAGTTTTTTTGATAATATTTATAAATTTCATAAAGTCGCAATAAATTCTTAGGAATTCTAGCGAAAAAAGGGTACAATAGATAAGTACATAAAGTTGCGGACGCGACTAAAGGAGGAAAGCCTATGTTCAAAGAAGTGAACGAGCAAATCTTAAAATTAATCGAGAAGAATAGTCGTTTAACACCAGAAGAAATTGCCTCTTTATTAGAAATTGACGTGGATGAAGTGAAACGTCGTATTAAAGAGATGGAAGAAGCCAAAATTATTTGTGGCTACCATACATTAATCAACTGGGAAAAAACTGATAACGTGAATGTTTCAGCGATTATCGAATTAAAAGTAAATCCTCAAAAAGGAAAAGGGTTCGACCGTATTGCGGAAAAAATCTATCATTTCCCAGAAGTGGAAGCTGTCTACTTAATGTCAGGTGGATATGATTTCATGGTGCAATTGAAAAAAGCACCAATGCGTGAAATCGCGAACTTCGTATCTTCACGTCTTTCAGTGATTGAAGAAGTACAATCTACTAAAACACATGTTGTATTAAAACAATACAAAGATCACGGCACAATGTTTGTCGGTAAAGCAGATGATAAACGTCAGGTGGTTACTCCATGAATTTAGAAAATATGTTAAACAATAAAATTAAGGATTTGAAACCTTCAGGGATTCGTCGTTTCTTTGATATGGCGAGTGAATACAAGGATATTGTTTCCCTAGGGGTTGGAGAGCCTGATTTTGATACGCCTTGGCATATTCGTCAAGAAGCGATTAAAGCGTTGCAAGAAGGCCGTACATTCTATACAGCTAATGCAGGGTTAAAAGAGCTTCGTGAAGAAGTGTGTGTCTTTACAGAAGGCCGTCATGGGGTGAAATATGACCCAATGCACGAATGTGTCATCACTGTTGGGGGAAGTGAAGCCGTTGATATTTCAATGCGTGTTCTCTTGAACCCAGGGGATGAAGTGATTATTTGTGACCCAGGTTACGTGTCATACGTTCCAGCAGTTACAATGGCTGATGGGACTCCTGTCATTCTTCCGTTAAAAGAAGAAAATCAATTCCGTATCACACCAGAAGACCTTGAAGCGGTGATTACACCGAAGACAAAAGCGATTCTAATGAACTTCCCGAATAACCCAACTGGTGCGGTTATGGGACGTGAAGACTTAGAAGCGGTTTGCGAAGTGTTAAAACGCCACGATATTATCGTTGTTTCTGACGAATTATATGGAGAATTAACATACACAGGAAAACCTCACGTATCTGTTATCGAAATCGATGGCATGCGTGACCGTACAATTTTAATCGGAGGCTTCTCAAAAGCATTCGCGATGACGGGATGGAGACTTGGGTATGCCTTGGCTCCAGCAGTAATCATGGAACAAATGTATAAAATTCACCAATTTGCGATTATGTCAGCCCCAACTCTTAGCCAATATGCGGGTGTGGATGCGCTTCGTAATTCGGAGGAAGATATTGCAGAAATGCGCGATAGCTACAATCAACGTCGCCGTTACTTGGTAAAACGTTTCAAAGACTTAGGCATTCCTTGCTTTGAACCATTTGGAGCTTTCTACATCTTCCCAAACATCTCGCAATTCGGATTAACTTCTGAAGAATTTGCAATGCGCTTAGTAGAGGAAGAACGCTTAGCCGTTGTTCCAGGAACAGCCTTTGGGGACTCTGGGGAAGGCTTCCTACGTATCTCTTACGCTTACTCAATCGAGGACTTAAAAACAGCCTTAGATCGTATCGAGCACTTCATTACGAAGTTAAGAAATGAACAATAATTCAATCAAATAACTACGCTTCTTTTGGAATTGCAGGATTTCAAAAGAGGCGTTTTTTATTGATTAAAAATCGATTAAAATAAATTTACTAGCGGTTAGGGTTGTGCTACACTATGCTTACTAAAAGAGAGGAGACTGTGCTTGAAAGAACGTTTTACCAAGTTTATTGATACGATTATCGCGCTTGATAAGGGTGACCATACATTAACCGATAAGCAATGGATGAAGAAGCAAAGATGGGTCTTCGCCCTGAAGCTGTTTTGGGTGATTGTGCTTGTAGCGACCTTCCTTCTAGCCATTAATGTCTCCATCAGTTATTTTGTCTATTTCTTCTATTTTGTGAGTATACTCTTTATTCTTACAAAAGTATTAGAGTATTTTATTGATCGAAGAGTGGCGCAATTAGCCGAGGAGGAATAGGAAAAAGAATGAGAGTGGTGTATTTTATTATCGCGTGGATTTCGCTAGCGCTGGGGTTAATTGGAATTGTGCTCCCAGTACTTCCGACGACACCGTTTCTACTGCTGACAGTGGTATGTTTTTCAAAGAGTTCTACTCGTTTTGAAGAGTGGTTTCAACAGACAAAACTGTATCAACTATATGTCGCAGATTACCGTGAAACGAAGTCGATTGCGCGCAGTCGTAAAAAGAAAATTATTGTTTATATCTATATTTTAATGGCCATTTCCATTTACTTAGCCCCGATTTTAGCGGTGAAAATTGGACTTGGCGCGCTGACAGTGTTTATTACTTACTATCTATTTTGGGTAATTCC
>CAUVGI010000103.1:0-4266 GCA_963551375.1 uncultured Streptococcus sp.
CTTCTGGTCTAATAATTTATTAATTATATAACGCATCTACACGTGCTTGAACAGCCTCATCTTCAAGGAACTCATCATAAGTAGAACCAAGACGGTCCACAATGCCTTTTGGTCCGATTTCGATAATGCGGTTTGCAGTTGTTTGAATGAACTCGTGGTCATGACTTGAGAATAGTAATGAACCTTTGAAGGCGATTAAGCCATCATTCAATGCTGTGATTGATTCTAAGTCTAAGTGGTTTGTGGGATCATCTAAAATTAACACGTTTGCTTTAGATAGCATTAATTTAGATAACATACAACGCACTTTTTCTCCCCCAGAAAGAACGGTTACTTGTTTCATAACATCGTCTCCAGAGAATAACATACGACCTAAGAAGCTACGTAAGAATGTGTTATCTTGTTCTTCTACAGGTGCGTATTGACGTAACCATTCTAAGATATTTAAGTTCTCGTTGGAGAATTCGTCTGTCATATCTTTTGGTAAGTACGCTTGACTAGTTGTAACACCCCATTTGAATGTACCACTGTCTGCTTCCATTTCGCCCATTAAGATCTTGAATAATGTTGTGATTGCAATATCTGAACGGCTTAAGAAAGCTACTTTATCGTCTTTTGATAATTGGAAGCTTACGTTTTCGAAAATCACTTCGCCATCAATTGTTTTTGATAACCCTTCGACTAATAATAAGTCATTACCAATCTCACGCGCTGGTGTAAAGCCAACGAATGGATATTTACGGCTTGAAGGTTGAATATCGTCCAATGTAATTTTATCCAACATCTTCTTACGAGAAGTCGCTTGTTTTGATTTAGAAGCGTTCGCAGAGAAACGAGCGATAAACTCTTGTAACTCTTTGATTTTCTCTTCTTTTTTCGCGTTTTGGTCTGCTAATAATTTCGCAGCTAATTGGCTTGAATGTAACCAGAAATCATAGTTACCAACGAATAATTTAATTTTACCAAAATCAACGTCCGCCATATGCGTACATACTTTGTTTAAGAAGTGACGGTCATGGGATACAACAATAACTGTATTATCAAAATTGATTAAGAACTCTTCTAACCACGCGATTGATTTTGCATCCAAACCGTTTGTTGGTTCGTCTAATAATAGAACGTCTGGTTTACCGAATAATGCTTGTGCAAGTAACACTTTAACCTTGTCCGCTTCGACTAATTCGCTCATTAGTTTGTAGTGTTGATCTTCAGTGATACCTAATCCTTGTAGTAATTGTGAAGCATCACTTTCAGCTTCCCAACCGTTTAATTCAGCAAACTCCCCTTCAAGTTCAGCAGCACGGATACCATCTTCATCAGAGAAATCTTCTTTCATGTAGATAGCGTCTTTCTCTTTCATGATGTCATATAAGTGTTTATGTCCCATGATTACTGAATCAATGACACGTTCATCTTCGAATGCGAAGTGGTCTTGTTTTAAGACTGTTAAACGTTCATGCGGATCTAAGATAACTTCACCTGTTGTTGGTTGTAATTCCCCAGATAAGATTTTTAGGAATGTTGATTTTCCGGCACCATTCGCACCAATAACCCCATAACAGTTACCTGGTGTAAAAGTGATGTTTACATCGTCAAATAATTTACGGTCTGAAAATAATAGACTTACATTTTGTACTTTTAACATTTCGTTCTCCTTTGTTTTTGAATTCGATTCATTCTATCATACTCTAGCTGTTTTTTAAACCTTTGTACTAACTGTTACACAAAATAAGCTAGTCTGCTGTAGACTAGCTCAAATAGTATTCTGTGTCTTACTTTGTAAATTTCAGTTCAACCTTATATCCATTCTTCGTGGCCATTTCGATAATAGTTGATAAGCGTGGATTCGTTTTCCCTTTTTCTATTGCAGAAATTTTATTTTGTAACAGCTGATTCTCTTCGGCATAGCGACTTTGAGAAAGACCGGTTTCAAGGCGTAACTCTACAAGCTGCAATGCAATCTTTTGCTTCGAATATTCTTTATTAAAATCAGATACAAAATTAGGATACGTAGTATTTAACATAGTGTATAATTTCTTCTGGTATCGTCCCATTCGGTACACCCTCCTTATAGTCTCTTGAAACCTCAAAGCGTAAATACTCCCGTTTATTCTTTCCTGCTCCCCATTTTTCCCAGACGGCTGGCGTGAGACCTTCTTCTTCAACGATGGTTAGTACCGCTAATATTTTTACCAATTTATCATAAGGAAGATCTTTAATATCCTCATATTTTGATTCACTTATTTCAAATGTTTCTCCCATAAACATCCCTCCTAAACACATTATACCGTATAAGGAATATACCGTATACGGTATATCTTACTTTTTATAAAAAAATCCGTAGACAAAATTGCCTACGGATTAACACTATTATTCAGTTACAATAACTGGACGTTTTAAGCGTTCCACCGTTTCAGAAATATTTCTGAAGTGGTCGCTGATACGTTCTAAGTTACTTAATAAGTCCATTACGAAAATACCTGATTCAGCAGAAGCAATACCTTTGTTCATACGTTTCATGTATTTATCGCGAACTTCAATCTTGAGTTTATCAATATCACGTTCGATTTGGATCGCTTGTTGAACTTTATCTTGATCACCAGTTGATAAGGCGTCAATTGATAATGCGAATCCTTTTTGAACAAGTGCGTACAAGCCATCTAATTCGTGAGCTGTATCTTCGTCTAGGAAGATTTCGCGTTCGATAATTGATTTTGCGAAGTCTGCAATGTTTTCTGCGTGATCCCCGATACGCTCGATGTCGTTAGCTGTACTAAACAATTCATCGATTGTTTGTTGGTCTTTTGCAGATACACTTTGTTGAGAAATTTCAACTAAATACTTCACAATTGCTTTTTCGTACGCATTGATATTTTTCTCGTTTTCAAGAGCTTTCTTCACAAGTTTCTTATCACGCGTACGAGCAGCTCCAATCGCATTTTCTAAAGCACTACTTGTTTCTTGTGCCATCGCAGCGAATTCATACATTGTGTTTTCTAACGCGATTGTTGGAGTTACCAAGATACGTTTATCAAGATAACGCGTAATGCTTTCTTCCTCGTCTTCTCCATCAGGAATAATCATTTGAATCAACTTCACTAAAAGATTTGTGAATGGGAATAGGACAATTACGTTAACGATATTGAAAATCGTATGTGCATTGGCAATCTGACGAGCAACATTACCAGGATCAATAGATTCAACAACATTCACAAGAATACCGCGAAGGAAAAGCATAAAGTAAACTGTACCGATAACATTAATCATTAAGTGGAATAAAGCAACTTGTTTTCCACGACGAGAAGTACCTAAACTACTAATTAAAGCAGTTGTACATGTTCCGATGTTATCACCGAAGATGATAAACACCGCTGTAGTAATAGGAAGCACACCTTGACTAGCAAGAGCGATTAATACCCCAATGGTTGCTGAAGAACTTTGTAAGACAAGGGTCATTAAAAGACCGATTCCGACACCAATAAATGGATTGCTACCGTATTGAAGAATCCAGTTAGTAAATTCAGGCAATTCTTTTAACGGTTGTAAAGCAGAACTCAATGAGCTCATACCAATAAATAAAATACCAAAACCAATAAAGATTTCACTAGCTTCTTTAACTTTTGGATTTTTAGTAAGCATGTTCGCTACTAAACCAGAAGCGATGACGATAGGTGCCCATTGTGACAAGTTAAAGGAAACCATTTGCCCTGTAATCGTCGTTCCGACGTTTGCTCCAAAGACAACACCTACTGCTTGCGCTAATGTCATTAGCCCAGCGTTTACGAAACCAACAACCATTACTGTCGTTGCTGATGAACTTTGAATGATTGTTGTTACAAACATCCCAACAAGTACTGACATGAATCGATTTTTCGTTAATTTACGAATAATCCCTTTCAAGCCTTCTCCGGCTATTTTTTGTAATCCGTCGCCCATCAATTGCATCCCGTATAAGAATAAACTTAGACCAGCAATTGCACCGAGAATCATCGTCGTATACATAAGTCAATAACTCCTTTAAAGTTAAGTGTAATGTGGAATGTATCCACGTGCATTGTAACATATTAAAAGTCATTAAGAAAGAGTTCGCTTCACATCTGCTTGGTTAAAATGATCCACTAACGATTGGATGTTTTGAACATATTCCAGACACCCTACATAGTTTCCTTCTTCATCCCAAACAGCGTGATACGTTATGTGAACCATTAACCCGTCTTTCTTAAACCACATCTCTTCTTTTTCTTTTTGTTTTGACTTTAATTGTTC
>CAUVGI010000104.1:0-4263 GCA_963551375.1 uncultured Streptococcus sp.
GCATTTTTTGATACCATAGAGGTACGAACTCAAGGAGGAAACACCATGACAGATTGCATTTTTGACAAAATTATTAATAAAGAAATTCCAGCACATATTGTGTATGAAGATGACGTAGTACTTGCGTTCCTCGATATTTCGCAAGTGACACCAGGACACACACTGGTCGTTCCTAAGAAACACGTGGCTAATATCTTCAAATATGACGAAGACTTAGCAAGCGCAGTGTTTGCACGTATTCCAAAAATCGCACGTGCCGTTCAAGCGTCAAACCCAGACATTAAAGGTTTAAACATTTTAAGTAATAACGGAGAGTTGGCTTACCAAAGCGTCTTCCACTCTCATATCCACTTAATCCCACGCTATACAAAAGAAGATGGCTTTGGATTAAAATGGGAACCAACAAATCCAAGTTCAGAAGTATTAGCAGAAATCGCGCAATCAATTCGCGAACAAATGGAGGCATAATCAATGAGTAAATTTCTAAAAGGTTTTATTTTCGGTAGTGTGATCGGAGGCGCCGTTGCCCTACTTAACAACCCAAGAAGCGGTAAAGAAAATCGTGAAATCTTAGCAAAACAAATTCAAGAAGTGACACAGGATGTTACCGTGATTAATACTGGTAAAACAACTCTTCAAAGAGGCATTAAAGAAATCCAAGAAGTGATTGTTCCACAAACCATGGAAGTTGTGAACTCTATTCAAGAAGAAGTCACTAAATTCCAATTGGAAAACAAACCTCGATTCAGACGTATTCAAGAAAAAATTCAAACGTTACAAACGCATCTTAAAGAAATGAAATAGAGGTTTTGCTCTATGATTAAATTATTTGCATCGGATATGGATGGTACTCTACTCACAAACCATGTAGAGATTCATAAAAATAACATTCAAGCGATTCGAAAAGTCCAAAAACAAGGGAAACACTTTATCGTTTGTACTGGACGCGATTATCTCCAGGCCAACTTCGCACTCGAACAAGCGGAATTACATCTCCCTGTCATTGCGATGAATGGCGCTCAGATTTTTGATAAAAATCATGACATTATCTGGGAAGTCACCATTCCTCACGAAACAGTCTATACCTTACTGGACTACTTCGACTCAATCGACTTGGACTGGCAGCTCGTAACTTCTGAAGGGAACTTTAGAAAGAACTACGCCCTCTTCATCAACAAAGTCATTGAACGAAAAAAGGCCGAAAAAAATAATCTTTCGCCTGAACAATTGAAAGAAGAAATTAGACAGCTCAAAATCCTTCTAGAAGCAACCGATGTGACGACTGCTGAAGAAGTGCTATCGATTCCAGATATTAAGGTCTTCAAGATTATCGTCTCTCATGACGACGGGCCTACTTATTTCAAACCCGTTCGTGAACATATCGATCAAGCGCATCCAAATCTTGTGGTCACGTCCGCATTTTATACGGATTTAGAAATCAACCATAAAGACGCTCAAAAAGGCATTGCGGTTGCTCATTATGCGAAAACACTTGGCTTATCGATGAAGCAAACTTTCGCAATTGGTGATAACTTCAATGACGTATCGATGATTCGTGATGCTGGAATCGGTGTTGCAATGGGAAATGCTCCAGACGAAGTTAAAGCCGCTGCTGATTTCGTGACAGATACGAATGTTAACGGCGGTGTGGCAAAAGCCATTTGGCGTGTCCTTGAACAAGAAAAATAAGCATCACTCTCTTCTCTTTCATGAGAGAAGGGAGTTTTTTATACTCAGAAACTCATGTCATAAAATGTAACATGAAATGAGAGTAGATTTTTGCATTTCCAGAAAAACTTCCATATAATGGAAAAACCTTATACGTAAGGTAGATTTGGAGGAATATGTATGAACATAAAAAAATTGAGCTTGGGAGCTGTTCTAGTCACTCTATTGATGACTCTTCTATCCCTCGTTTCTCCGACAAGTTCTGCTAAAGCAGAAACTAAAAAATATGTAATCGCAACAGATATTACATTTGCTCCATTTGAATACCAAGATACAAATGGTGAATACGTCGGAATTGATATTGAATTAATGAAGAGTATCGCAGAGGCTGAAGGCTTCGAAGTAGAATTCAAACCACTTGGCTTCAATGCTGCCGTTCAAGCACTAGAAGCTGGACAAGTAGATGCCGTGATGGCCGGAATGGGTATTACGGATGAACGTAAACAAAAATTTGACTTCACAGATAGTTACTATGACAGCGGAATCGGGATGGGAGTTTCTAAAAACTCTGACATCACAAGCCTTTCTGATTTACAAGGTAAAAAAGTTGCTGTTAAATTAGGAACACAAAGCGCTACTTACGCAGAATCTATTAAGAGTAAGTATGGTTTTACAACAACAACATTCGAAGATTCATCTAGTATGTATCAAGATGTGATGGTAGGAAACAGCGACGCTTTATTCGAAGATTATCCTGTTCTTGCCTACTCAATCAAAACGAATAACCTATCCTTAAAAATGACAGACCATAACGAAAACAAAACGGAATATGGTGTTGCTGTCAATAAAGGTGACAATGCTGAATTTATCACTGCTTTCAACAACGGTTTGAAAAAACTAAAAGAAAGCGGTAAGTATGATGAAATCATCAACAAATACACAACGAATGCTAGCGAAAACACTGAAGCAACAAGCATTCTAGGTTTAATCAAAACAAACTGGCACACTCTTGCAACTGGTTTATGGAACACAATTGTTTTAACCGTTGTTGCTTTAATCTTTGCAAGCTTAATCGGTATTATCTTCGGTTTAATGAAAACTAGCCAAAACAATATTGTACAGGCTATCGCAGGATTTTACATTGACATTATCCGTGGTGTTCCACTAATCGTTTTAACATTCTTCATTTACTTTGGAATTCCACAAGCATTTGAAATTACGATGCAACCATTCGTCGCAGGTGTCATCACCCTCAGCTTGAATGCTTCTGCTTATATCGCAGAGATCATTCGTGGTGGTATCCAAGCTGTTGATAAAGGTCAATACGAAGCCTGTATGAGTTTAGGCCTTCCATATTCAAAGAGCATGCGTAAAGTAATCTTACCGCAAGCGATTCGCATTATGGTCCCTTCATTCATTAACCAATTTGTCATCACATTGAAAGATACTTCTATCCTTTCAATTATCGGTATTGCCGAATTAACACAAACAGGTAAAGTGATCATCGCTCGTAACTTACAATCAAGTCAAATGTGGTTAATTGTCGGCGTGATGTACTTAATCGTGATCGTTCTATTAACGAAACTATCAGCTCACTTAGAAAGGAATTTAAAATAATGGCTATTATCGAAGTTCAAAAACTACAAAAGAAATATGGCGACTTAGAAGTATTAAAATCCATCGACCTTTCTATTGAGGAAGGCGAAGTAGTTTGTATTATCGGACCTTCAGGTTCTGGTAAATCCACTTTCCTTCGTTGCTTAAACCGTCTTGAAAAAATCAATAGCGGGCACATCATCATCGACGGCTATGATTTAACAGACAAAAAAACAAACTTAAATAAAGTTCGTGAGGAAATCGGAATGGTGTTCCAACACTTCAACCTCTTCCCTCACTTAAGCGTTCTAGAAAATATCATTTTAGCTCCTGTGGAATTGGGCCGTGAAACAAAAGAAGCTGCAACTGAACATGCAATGGAACTTCTAGGCATGGTTGGTCTTGCAGATAAAGCGGATGTTTCTCCTAAATCTCTTTCAGGTGGTCAAAAACAACGTGTGGCCATTGCCCGCGCGCTTGCAATGAAACCGAAGATGTTATTATTCGATGAACCAACTTCAGCACTCGACCCAGAAATGGTTGGGGATGTATTAGAAGTAATGCAAAACCTAGCTAAAGAAGGGATGACGATGGTTGTGGTAACACACGAGATGGGATTTGCGCGTGAGGTTAGCGATCGCGTTATCTTCATGGATGGTGGTTATATCATCGAAGAAGGAACTCCTGAAGAAGTGTTTGGTAACCCACAAAACGAACGTACTCAAAACTTCTTAAACAAAGTCTTACATTAAAATCAACACTGCTCCTGGTACCAATTGGTGCTGGGAGCTTTTTTGTGCGATAAATATGTGCTAGAAGAAATAATACTTTATTGGTGCTCTTCAAAAGGAAAAAGATAGACTTACGTCTTTTTGTTTTTTATTGAAAGAGTCATAGTGGGGCAACGGCGCAAGCCTAGGTCTTGCACCTTTGAAGCTTCAAAGCTGGAGTAAGGAATCAATTCCTAACTCCAGCTAATTCACATTCAATGCTATCCCC
>CAUVGI010000105.1:0-4230 GCA_963551375.1 uncultured Streptococcus sp.
AATAATTGAAAGGCTTCAATTAAAATGTCACGATGCCAATATTCTTCGAGCAGCGCGAAATCCAATAGATGACTTTGGTCTGTGGAGACTTTCATAAAGCCAATTGGCAGGTCGTAATTCTTCATTTCAATGATAAAAAAGTACGGGTCGTTGTCCATTAGTTGTGTATAAAAGTTCTCTGCATTTAAATGAGACGTTGCAGATACCCATGGAAGATTTGACGTTGCTAGAGGGTCCGTTAGCAAAGCCGCTACAATCTCCATGTCAGTTTCGTGAAAGGGCCTTAGTGAGATACGTTGTGATGCTAGTGTAGGTACGTTCATAATCGTTACCCCCTTTCTCTACCTGCATTATAGTTCTAAAAAATAGGAAAGTAAAGAGGAAGAATTGCGTTTACAACAATAATGAAAAGGGTTCCGAAATTCTCTGAAAAGAACGGAAAATTTCCTAATTGTATGGTAGAAGCTGTCAAATTCTGCCGTCACTTTTTATCGTGACTTTTGTCATGGTGAGTCGTGACGGACGGGCCTACTGAATGACCTTCGTTTTTGTTAAAGTAGAATCATCAAGAACAACACATGGAGGCAAACATGATTACAGTAGAAAAAATTACAAAGCGTTTTGGAAACAAGACAGCATTAAACCAAATTCAATTTAACGTCGATAAAGGAGAAATCTTCGGGTTCTTAGGACCGAGTGGAGCAGGGAAAACAACCCTCATCAATATCTTAACGGGTCAACTAAAAGCCGATGAAGGAACGACACAGCTCCTCGGGAAAGACACAAAGGACCTTACTCCTGAAGACTTAACGCACATCGGACTCGTAGGAGATTCAAGTGGTTACTACGAAAAACTAAGTCTCGAGAAGAACTTAATCGTCTATGCGAAGATTTACGGATTACCAAATAGCCGCGTCGATGAAGTGTTGGAACAAGTCGGACTATTAGAAAGTAAGAAAACAATCGCGGAAAAACTTTCAACAGGGATGCGTCAACGAATGTTTCTAGCAAGAGCACTGCTAAACAGACCAGAGTTACTCTTTTTAGATGAACCAACGAGTGGGCTAGACCCAATGACTTCTAAGAAGATTCACCGTCTGTTGGAAGAACTAAAAGCAGCGGGCACAACGATTTTCCTAACGACACACGACATGGTCGAAGCCACAGAGATGTGCGATCGCATTTCCCTACTAAACCAAGGGGACTTAGTGGAAATCGGAACACCACGAGATATTATTCAAAAATACAATCAAGAAAAACGAGTGAAAGTGACATACATGGACCACAGCGAACAAGTGATGGCTTTTGAAGATTTAAAAGACCAAGACATGACGCAAGTGGAACTGATTCACTCAATGGAACCAACGTTAGAAGACATCTTTATTCAATTGACAGGAGAGAAATTAAATGATTAAAAGAATTAGCGCCTTAATTTGGCTACGTACACAAATGATTTTAAGCAATGGAGCAATGTTATTCCAAATCGTATTCCCGTACGGAATGTTACTGGCATACGACCATTTCATGAACAAAGACGGAAACCCACAAACAGCCGTACAAATCCTATTCATGATGATTCCGCTAGCGCTTAGCTTATCAGTCGGATCAATGATTACAATTATGCTTGCCGAAGAAAAAGAAAAGAAAAACTTGAAAACTCTCTTCTTAAGCGGCATTCACTCAGTAGAATACTTAATCTCAATCTTATTCTACCCAGTAGTTTTAGCATTGATTACGATTGTGAGTTTCCCAATGATTGTTAAAGCGGATCTTTCAGGACGTTGGATGGAATATGGTGCAATCGTTGCGAGTGTGGCTATCTGTGTGATTTTACTTAACTTATTAGTAGGTGCTTTGACAGATACGCAAGCAAAAGCGCAAGTCAATGGTGTGATTCCGATGATGGGGATTGCGTTCTTACCGATGTTCTCAATGTTGAGCGATGCGGTATCAAAAGTGACACACTATACATTCATGGGGAACTTTGTGGATTTCTTTGTCAAAAACGACTTCGCCTTAACTGCCCAAAGCTTCATCGTTCCTGGTGCATGGATTGTGGTGCTACTCGTCTTAAACTTCTTCTTCTTAAAACCTAAAGCAAAGAACTAGAATGAGCTTGGACTTAGTTTAGGATTACTGCGAATCCTTACGGATTCTTTTATAAAAGCTATAACGGGGCACCGGTTCGAGCCTCTTCGAGTCTCTCACCTTTAAAGATTCAAAGCAGGAGTACGTCCTTAAGAGGACTACTCCTGCTAATTCACTTTTAATGCTTATTCCCGTTACAGCTATTATAAAAGCCGTAAGATTCTTCGTAATCCAGTGCTGGAATTTTGTTTTTTGCTTTTTTAAAGATAAGAAAGTGGACATAATCTATGCAAGGACGATGGTGCTTTGAGAGTTATGGCTCCATTGACCACTAGGACTTCGAGTTGAAAACAAGTAAAAATGCCGATTTAATCGTATTTCCTCTAAAGGGTATGGCCTTTTGGAGGATTTTTTTGAGCAAAATAGTATAAGAAGAGAGCAAGATGTAACATTTTTGTTACGTAACAAAAATGTTACACTCAAGAAAAACGGAGGTGTATTTATGAGGTATAAACGCGAATTTTCAGAGGAGAACTTTGAAGAGTTAATGGGATTGCCGTATGGGAGGATGGTAAAAGCGGCAGCGATTCTGCAACTGATTGAAGAAGAAGGTGTGACTCCTGAGATGATCGAAAAATGGGGGAGATTCGATGAAGAAGAAGGAATCATGTATTTGGTCTTTGAAGCAGAGGATATTACGGAAGGGGTGAATGGCAGTGACTTCCTTAAGAACAGAGAAATTCTCGATTATTGCCTCCCGCTATCCGAACTTTAAAGAGGATTTGGCGAAAGAATTAGCACGACATCGGGCATCACTACGCATTATTAAACTTCGTATGGAAAGCAATACAACCAGAGAGAAATATGCAAAGAAAGTAGGATTTAACCGTACAGCGCTGGCAAGGTTGGAGCGTGGGAAAGGAACGCCTAACCTATCGACGCTGATTGAACTAGCGCACCAAAATGGGTACGAGGTGGATATTCAGCTCAAACCGTTTGGATATTAATCAAATTGAATTGGTTACTCTGACTCTTGTTGGAGTAGCCTTTTTATTTCCACTAAAAGACGGTATAATGGATGTGATGAACTCTGGAGGAACAGAAATGAAGAAAAACGAATTTTATACAGTGACGATTGAAGATTTAACGCATGAAGGACTTGGGGTCGGGAAGGTAGATGGATTCCCGCTATTTATCGAAAATAGTATTCCTGGAGAAGTCGTTCGTGTGAAGACGATGAAGATTGGAAAAAGCTATGGCTACGCGCGTGTGGAGGAATGGCTGGAAGTGAACCCGAATCGTGTGGACGTAAAAGACGCCCTTGGAACACGTGTGGGAACCATGCCGTTGCAACATATGACTTACGCAAGTCAGCTGGCCTTCAAGCAGCAACAAGTGAAAAATGTGATGACGAAAATCGCGAAGATGCCAGAATTAGAAGTGCGTCCAACGCTTGGGATGGAGAGTGCGCTGGGCTATCGAAACAAGGCGCAAATCCCAGTACGTACGGTAGACGGGCAGTTAACAACCGGTTTCTTCAAGAAGAACTCGCATGACTTGATTGCCATTGAAGACTTCCATATTCAAGACCCTGAAATCGACCGCTTGATTGTGGCGGTGCGTGATATTTTAAGAAAGCATCCAGTGGTGGCGTATGATGAGGCCAACAATACTGGCGACTTGAAGCATATTATCGTGCGACGCGGACTCCGTACGAAGCAAGTGATGATTATTTTTGTGACGAGAACAAAGGTGTTGCCACAAGCAGAAGCGATTGTCAGAGACATTACGGCAGCGCATCCGGAAGTGGTTTCTATCGTGCAAAATATCCAACCGAAACCAACGAACGTCATCATGGGACGTGAGACAAAGGTGTTATTCGGGGAAGATGTGTACGAAGAGAAGTTGTTCGAATTCACGTTCAAGATTAGCGCGCGTTCATTCTTCCAAGTGAATACCGTGCAAACCGAAGTGCTCTATCAACAAGCCATCGACGCTGCGGACTTGAAGGGCGGCGAGACGGTCGTGGATGCGTATTGCGGTATCGGAACGATGAGCTTGGCCTTTGCCCGAGATGCGAAGAAAGTCTATGCCATGGAAATCGTGGATGATGCGATTGTGATGGCCAAGGAAAATGCGAAA
>CAUVGI010000106.1:0-4095 GCA_963551375.1 uncultured Streptococcus sp.
CACAAAAAGCCTTAGAAAACCAAGGCTTTTTGCGTATAAAAAAATGCCCCCTACAGGGCTCGAACCTGTGACCCATAGATTAAGAGTCTACTGCTCTACCAACTGAGCTAAGGAGGCATTTGTACTTAAGGTACTTAACCAGTATACTACCATCCCCATGGTAAATCAAGGGAATTTTCTCGAGAAATTCTCCGTTAAAAACAAAAAATGTCCTCTAAATTTTTAGAGGACTGTTTTTATTCTAACCCCAGACTCACTTTGAGTCCTGCATCAATGATTTTCATAAAGTCACTATCGACAGTCGTAATCTTTTCTAGAATACGGACTTTATCAATCGTTCGCAATTGTTCAAGTAAGACAACGGAGTCGCGTTCGAAACCGAATTGGTCTTTTTTGATTTCAATATGCGTTGGAATATTGGCCTTTGTATGCTTGGCAGTTATCGCCGCTACAATGACCGTTGTACTAAAGTGATTTCCTACATCATTTTGCACGATAAGGACAGGGCGTTTTCCCCCTTGCTCACTTCCGACAACTGGCGATAAGTCCGCAAGATACACATCGCCTCTTACAATCTTATCACTCATTGATATACACCCGTTTCACACGATCTGAAATGATGCAAAGCACTTCATAGGCAATCGTCTCTGAACGTTTCGCTAATTCAATCGCGGTAATTTCTTCGTCTCCATCTTTCCCAAGGAGCGTCACCGTTGTGCCTACTGGAAATTCATGCGGTAAGCGAATCATGCACTGATCCATGCAGATACGTCCAACAATTGGACAACGAACGCCGTCCACTAAGACATCCCCTTTATTGTAGGCACGGATAAATCCATCCGCATAACCAACTGGAAGTGTCGCTACCCATTGCTCTTCCTCTGCTGTATAGGTCGCACCGTAGCTCACCGTATCTCCTGCTTCCAGCTTCTTCACTTTCACCATTTCCGTTTCCCAACGAAGCGCTGGCGTTAAGGATGACTCGTCTTTCAGCGCTAAGTCTCCATTGGAAGGATTAATTCCGTAAATTCCAATCCCATATCGAACAATGGCACTATCTCCTGCTCCATGCCAAAGCGCATAAGCGGAGTTCGAGTAATGCACATGTGCTGGTTTGACGCTTAATTCATCGACAAGACGGTGGAACTTCTCGATTTGTTTGGTCAACTGTGTCGTATCTGCTTCATCGGCAGTCGCAAAATGCGTGAAAATGCCTTCGAATTCAAACGGGCCATTTTGTAGTACCGCTTCAACTGAAGCTAATTCTTCCTCGTTGACCACACCGATACGTCCCATTCCAGAGTCCACGGCAATATGCACTTTTAACGGTGTATCGTTTAAATACTGAGCGGCTTCTTTTAGCCACTCTACTGAGTCGATACTCGCAGTGATTTTATTTTCAGCCAAGAGTGCGGCATCTTCAACGCGACTAAGTCCTAGAATTAAAATCGGTTGTGTAAAGCCAGCCTGACGTAAGCCTAGTCCTTCATCCACATTCGCCACACAGAAACCTGTAGCTCCAGCTTCTACGGCTGCCTTTGCCACTGGAATCATCCCATGTCCGTACGCGTTGGCTTTCACCACTGCATAGAGCTCTTGAGAAGGGCTCAACTTCGCTAGTTGCTTTTTAATATTTTGTTTTACAATCGATAAATCCACTACAACTCGTGTATTACGATGGATTGCTTCTAACATTATTGGTTCATTCCTTTTTATTCGTTGGATTCTAATACGACGACGGCATATGCATCATGATTCGTATGCGTAATGGTGACCCAAGGTTTGTGGTCATACCGTTTGCACACAAGGACTGGTTTTCCAGACGCATCATTTAAGACTTCGATATCTTGGAAAGACACGTGTTGTCCAATTCCCGTTCCCAATGCTTTTGCGTAAGCTTCCTTGGCCGCAAAACGTCCTGCGAGAAACTCCACTTTTCGCTTCGTTGGAAGACTATTATATTTCTCTAGTTCTGCTGGAGTCAGTACTTTTTGTAAAAAAGTTTTCGGTTCTGCCACGATTTTTTCAATGCGTGAAAGTTCCACTGCATCCATTCCAAGTCCTGTAATCGCCATTGTCGTCTCCTTTAACGTATTTCATTCCTTCATTTTATCAAAATAATGACCATTTGTCAGAAATTTTATCGTTTCTTATGATTCCCAGAGGCCTTTCCATAAAATGACTTCCCCAGATTCAAGAGACGCCTGCACATCGATAATGCGTTGGTTGCTAGAGCCGCGAAACTGCAAGGTCAAATCCTTCTTGGCAAGTTCAAATCGTCCATCAACTAAAATATCAATCAAGCGGAGTAATTCCAGCTTATCCTCTGTTTCTTGCATCAATTCTTCCCATGTATATCCAGTCCACGACCACACGTCTTTGGTGTGCCCGTATGCTTGTCTGAGTGCCTTTACTAGAGAAAGGCAGACACCCGTATTTAAAAACGGCTCGCCTCCAAGAAGTGTTAAACCCTGACAATACGAAGCGCCCACATCTTCAACGATTTGTGCTTCGAGTTCTTTCGTATACGGAATACCGTAATTAAAATTTTGCGCGATAACGTTATAACACCCTTCACAGGCAAAAAGGCAGCCGCTCACATACAGCGAGCAGCGTACCCCTTCCCCATCGACAAAATTATAAGGTTTATAGCTTGCAATCTTCCCTTGGGAATACTGCTGGCTGGTCCATTCTTTTGGCTTCGGGTTATTCATCCTCCGTCACCCCAAGCGCATAGCGTTCCTTGAGTTTTGGCATATGTTTCACACGCGAAGAAATCTCAACGTGACGACCATGCACCATCGGACGGGCTTGCGGATTTCCTAGATACCCACAAGTTCGTTTCACCACATCACAGGTTTGCGGATTATGGTTCTTACATTGTGGACATTCGAACCCTTTACTTGTAGGAGTAAATTCTCCATCAAACCCACACTGATAGCAGTGGTCGATTGGCGTATTCGTTCCAAGGTATCCAACTTTGTCATAGGCAAAATCCCACACGGCTTCCAGCGCCTTCGGATTTTGACGAAGCACTGGATATTCGCAGTAATGGATGAAACCACCTGAAGAATACACTGGGTAATCTTTCTCGAACTCAATCTTTTCAAATGGTGTTGGATTTTTACGCACATCGTAGTGGAAACTATTCGTGTAATATTCCTTCTCGGTAATATCTGGAATAAGACCGAATTTTTCGATATCGAGCTTGCAGAAACGGTCTGTCAAACTTTCACTTGGAGTCGCATAGACACTGAAATGATAGCCATACTCGTCGCCCCATACATCCGTATGAGCCTTCAACGCCTTCACGATTTCTAAGGTGAACGCTTTGGCTTCAGGATTCGTTTCCCAAGCAGGCCCAAAGAAGGCCGTTGCTGCTTCATAGAGACCGATATAGCCTAGAGAAACCGTCGCACGTTTATTTCTAAATAAGACGTCGACTTCTTCGCCATCCTTCAAGCGTTGGCCAAATGCACCATAATGATATAAGACAGGCGCATTGTCGCGAGTGGCTTCCTTGCAACGTTCCACGCGGTAAACAAGTGCATCTTTACAAATCGCGAGTTTCTCCTCAAAAATCTCCCAAAACTTTTGAAGAGATCCGTCTGCTTCAAGCGCAATGCGAGGAATATTGAGGGTTACAACTCCTAAGTTCATTCGTCCATCGTTTACTTCTTGGCCGTTTTCGTCCTTCCACCCTTGTAAGAATGAACGACATCCCATCGGCACTTTGAAACTTCCTGTTAGACGAACGATTTGGTCATAGCTTAATACGTCTGGATACATGCGTTTTGTCGCACATTCCAACGCCAATTGCTTCACGTCATAGTTTGGATCATTGGCTTCTAAATTCACGCCACGTTTCAATGTGAAAACGAGTTTCGGGAAAATCGCAGTCCGTTTTTCTTTACCAATCCCTTCCATGCGCACTTGCAAGATGGCCTTTTGAATACAACGTTCAAAGTGATTCGTTCCGAGTCCAAATCCAAGTGTGGTAAATGGTGTTTGTCCTTGGGATGTATAGAGCGTGTTGATTTCATATTCTAAGGATTGCATCGCATCATAAATATCTTTTTCCGTCTTCTTCATCGC
>CAUVGI010000107.1:0-4085 GCA_963551375.1 uncultured Streptococcus sp.
AGTGTGCCGTCGATATCGATGGCGATTAATTTGATAGCCATAGTTCCTCCTTGAAAATTGTTGAATAGCGTTAAGTAGTGTTTTGAGCTGGATAATTGGATGTCTTTAAAATAAGAATCTGAGCAAAAATACAATGCTTCTTGTCCATTACGGAAATCTCTCGGATTGTTCCGTAAAATATGGAAAACACAATATACCTTATAAGGTATATTGTGTTTTTTATTTATAAAAAGTAATTGGTAGATGATGCTCACATTCTGTGTAGTTGAACTCGGGCTCACAGGACTGCAAAACTTCGCACTGTGAAGTTTTGCTTCCCGAAACGTACGCAGAACGTTATACGTTCCTTCCGTCGTTTCTGTCCAGTGATTCAGTCCTGAGCGTTCGCCCTCGTATCCTGTGTAGTTGAGTTCACAATCGCAGAAATGGCGTGCGTTTCCCGAAACGTCCGCACGACTCGTTCCGAGTCCCTTCTCTTTTGTTTCAAATCCTTCGCACTGTGAAGGATTTTCCAACGTTCCATTTCTAAACGCGATTGTTCACATCCTGTTATTTCATCTGATTTGAGAATACATCCAATTGTGCAGCGATATTTTGGAATTCTGCATAGTCGTCCATGAAGAGGCCGTTTTGCATTTCGCCGCTAACCATTTCGCGAGGGAAGTAGAGGCGTTCGTCACCACGTACTTTTCCGGAAATGGCATCTACAATCGAACTTACTTGAGACAACTCAACCATATTGCCGTTGCGTTCGACAAGCTCGATTTGCGTTCTTGGTTTAATTGAATCTGGACGATAGAAATCATATGGTAAGTCGAAACTGTTGTTAATTGCAGTATAGTACTCTGGGTCGAAGCCGACTTCTTCTACGATTTGTCTCATGCGTTCAATTTGAGCGCCATCGTTTGTACGGTTAAATGGCACTGATTTGAACGGACGACGGTTAATGAAACGATCCGATAAGTCGCTCAAGATCGCATCTTCTTCTAGTAACCAGTGAGAGAAATATGTGTTTAACACGCCATCATCGAGACGTAAGTAGTCTTCCAATGTCCATGTTCCTTCGAAGAAAGGTTTCAAGAACGTTGCAGAGTGTCTTAATGGATTCAATTCTGAGTGGTAGCAAGCAGAAGCGCGTTTCAATAAATGATTTAACACGACTTCCATCCCACGAGAAACTGGGTGGAAGTATACTTGCATGTACATTTGATAACGACTCACGATGTAATCTTCCACCGCATGCATTCCAGAATACGTAAATGCAATACCGCCTTTATAAGGACGAATCACACGAAGAATACGAGTGAGGTCGAACGCTCCGTAGTTTACCCCTGTGAAATAAGCGTCACGAAGCAAGTAGTCCATACGGTCTGCATCGATTTGGCTCGAAATCAATTGCACCACTTGAGGGTTTGGATGTGTTTTTTGAATCACGCTGGCCACTTCTTGCGGGAAAGTAGAAGAGACTTTACGTAAAATTTGGTTCACTTCGGTTTCCTCAGACAAGATGATGTCGATAGTGATTTGTTCATGGTTTGTATCAAAGATTTTCTCGAAAGTATGTGAGTATGGTCCGTGCCCGATGTCATGCAAGAGAGCAGCACAGAGCACAACAAGGCGATAGCTGTCGTCCCATAGTCCGTCTCCTTCTTCTTTGGTCGCGTAGTTACGCGCAAAGTTGTCGCAAATACGACGGGCGATTTCATAGACCCCTAGAGAGTGAGAGAATCGTGAATGTTCCGCTGTGTGGAAAGTGTACATAGACGCTCCGGTTTGTTTGATTCTGCGGAGTCGTTGCATTTCACGACTATTAATTAATTCAAGAATAATTGGATGTTGCACGTGGATATAATCGTGTACTGGGTCACGAAATACTTTTTCACGTTTAAATGCTTCAGTCATGCGTTTGACGCCTTCTTTCGATTAGATTGTGAATAATACTCATAAGCACTTTCAGTTTATGCTATTTTCGGTAGAAAATCAAGAGGGGTAACCGTTTAGAATGCTTTTATACCGCGTTTTTTGACGGATTATTGTCGTTTCACAAAACGCTCAAGTGCTTTTTGGAAATCTGGAGTGTGAATAAAGTCTGTTTCGTTCTCTTCCAGCGTGCATCCGAGCTTCGTTAATGCTTGTAGGACGCGGACTTGAACGTCTTCAATGGTGAGGTCGATCCCAAGAGCGTCACTAATGTTCCACATGCTGTCGGCGTTGACTTCTGGGAAATGCCATTTCGTTTCCTCACCTTGGATTGCGTGGTCATAGAAATCACGAACAACAAGCCCACGACGATTTTGGTCACCGTAGACACTGAGGTAAATCGAAACACAGACAACATCTTTCAATCGGCGTTGTGCAATCCCGGCAATTTTACGCTTTTGAATGCTTAAGTCATAGTCTCCTGGGCAGTAGGAGTCTGCCACTTCAAAAGCTTGAATTCCACCAAGGACCGCTGCTTCTGGGAAAGTCTCTTGGATGAGTTGTTGCATCCATTCGTAGGCTTCGTTAATCGTTGGCATTTGTTTATTTTTAAAGAGAAGGCTGATGTTTAAGATGCCTTCGTTACTCACAACGGCCAGCCCGCCTGCTTGACGCACAATCGGCGTAAATCCGTTGGCACGCAGTCTTTCTAGCCCTTGTTCCAGATAAGGAACCTTTGTATCGGTCATTCCAAGAATCACGATATCTTCAAGCGTCCAGAAGTGAACGAATGGCCCATCTTCTTCTTTTGTGAGATGACGAATCAGTGTCTCATCGAGCGCGAACGGCGTCAGCATTTCTTCGAGTTTTTCAGTTTTTGGAATTTGTGTCGCAACCAATTGAATGGTTTGCTGCCTAATAGGTGATTGAGTCATACGATTCTCCTTTAGAGTTCTTCGTGTTTTATTATAACAAAACTTCGCGTGATGGTCGTGTTGGAGGCCGTTTTTAAGCCATTTCTTAGGAATTTATTAAGTAAAAGTCAAGAATCGTAAAAATTACTAGCAAAAATGGTTTATTTTTAATAGGATAAAGTAGAAAAAGAATGAAAAGAGGGAATGCTCATGAAAATTTTAGTAGTAGATGATGATCGCGAAATCGTTGAATTATTGACGATTTACTTAAAGAACGAAAATTATGAAATTGTAAAAGCCTATGACGGGAAACAAGCCCTTGAAAAATTAAAAATGTATCCAGATATCGATATGATTATCTTGGACATTATGATGCCACGCTTAGACGGAATTTCTGTGGTGCATGAAGTGCGTAAGGAAAATGCACAATTGCCAATTCTATTATTAAGCGCGAAATCAACAGATATCGATAAAATCCAAGGCTTAACAAATGGTGCCGACGACTACGTTACAAAACCATTTAACCCACTTGAAGTTATTGCGCGTGTGAAATCATTATTACGCCGCTCAACGATTACTCAAGAAGGCCCAGCTAACGAAGAAATTACGATTGGACCTTTAACGATTAAGAAGGAATCTCACCAAGTGACAACAACAGATGGCACTGAAATTCAGTTAACAGTATTAGAATTCGGAATTCTATACTTACTTGCGAGCCATCCAAACCGCGTATTTAGTGCAGATGAAATCTTCGAAACGGTATGGCAACAAGAAAGTATCGTTTCAACGAAAACAGTTATGGTACACGTAAGCCACCTTCGCGATAAGATTGCCGAAGCAACTGGCGGAGAAAAAGTCATTGAAACAGTATGGGGAGTAGGCTACAAGATTGAAGACAAATAATAAAAAAGTTCTTCACCTTCGAAAAGTCAAAAACGAACCGACACTCTTGACGCTCACGCCAAAGGAAGTCAGTGAACTCGTATTAGAAGGAATCGTGACGCTCTGTATTGTATTCCTTTTATACTTAGGAATTCTTGTGATGGTTAGCCAACTCATTAATGAGCCAGGGTTTATTTCTGTGGAATTCTCTGCTCGTGAAGTATGGCATATCGAGCGCGAGCAAATTGCGTTCTACAAAAATATCTTCACGATTACATCCGTCGTTTTTGCAGTGGCGTTTACTTATTGGCGCTTGATGCGAAGATACCAACAAATGCAGTTAAACCACATTTTGGAGGAGTTGCATTT
>CAUVGI010000108.1:0-4031 GCA_963551375.1 uncultured Streptococcus sp.
GGGTATCCATGCTATGATGTATCTATCGCATAGGCGATGGATTATACCAGCAAAGGAGAATTGTTATGAAAAAATCAACCAAATTATTAATGACAACACTACTTGTTTCTTTAGGTTTGGCTGCATGTGGTGGCAATTCAACATCGACATCGACATCAGGTAATCAACAAAGTTTAACAATTACAACATTCGGAGAGTTAGCAACATTAGATAGCGCGGACTACGATGATGTTCCGAGCTCAGATATGTTAGGGCAAATTTTCGAAGGATTATATCGTGTCGCTAAAGACAATAAAGTTGAATTAGGAATGGCAGCAGAAGAGCCAACTGTAAGTGCGGACGGCCTTGTATATACGTTTAAATTACGTGATGCAAAATGGTCTGACGGAACTCCTGTAACAGCAGGCGACTTCGTGTACACTTACCGTAAATTAGTAGACCCTAAAGAAGGACACGTGGCGCAATCGGCTGATGTGTTCAAAAACGCGAAGAAAATTCGTTCAGGGGAATTATCGACAGAAGAATTAGGGGTTAAAGCGATTGATGATAAAACATTAGAAATCACGCTTGAAAATCCTGCTCCATATTTACCAAAATTATTAACAGGGTCACGTTTCTTACCACAATCTGAAAAAGTGGCCAAAGAAAAAGGCGAAGGATACGGCGCTTCAGCAGATTCAATCGTGACAAACGGACCGTTCAAGTTAGAAGGATGGACAGGTTCTGAACTTTCTTGGAAACTTGTGAAGAACGACGGCTACTGGGATGCAGCAAACGTTCAATTACAAAACGTCACTGTGAATGTATCGAAAGAAGTAGCGACTTCTGTTCAATTATTTGACGGAAAACAAGTCCAATACACAACAATCAGCGAACAATTCGTCGATCAATATAAAACGCAACCAACGTATCACTCTATTCCAAAAGCAACAATGGGGTACATGAATTTCAACGTAGAACGCAAAATCACAGGAAACAAACACTTCCGTCGTGCGATTGCGATGGCTTACGATAAAGCAGCTCTTGTAAACAACGTGTTAAAAGACGGCTCAATCGTTTCAAATGGTCTTGTTCCAAAGGGATTTGCTGAAAACCCAGAAACGGGGAAAGATTATGTGGAAGACCGTGGCGACTTACTCACCTACAATGTCGAAGAAGCGCAAAAAGAATTAGCACTTGCTAAACAAGAATTAGGGATGGACACAATCGAAGTGACCTTATTAACGTCAGATGCAGGTAGTGCGAAAGTGGTTGGCGAATATTTACAAGCGCAAATCCAAAAGAACTTACCAGGCGTGACATTGAACATTAAATCAGTGCCATTGAAAAACCGTCTTGAATTACAACGTGCAGATGATTTCGACTTCTTCTTCGGAACATGGGCACCTGACTATCAAGATCCAGTAAACTTCTTAGAACAATACGTAACAGGTGGAGGAATCAACTTCGGGAACTACTCAAGCGAAGCCTACGATAAAGCCGTTGCTGAAGTGAAAACAACATACGCAACGAAGCCAGCAGAACGTTACAAACAAATGATTGCGGCTGAAAAAATCGTGATGGATGATGTGGCTATCGCTCCAATCTACCAAGCAAGCCAAAGCTACTTACTTGCTGAAAACGTAGACGGATTCGAAGTACTTCCATTCGGACGTACAATCAACCTCCGTCAAGCCTCTGTAAAATAATCATAGAAGCAAAAATAAGAGACTCGAAATTTCGAGTCTCTTTTTCGTTTTGTAAAAAAGCAAAATGTAACATATAAGTTACATTTTAACAATTCTCTCTTTGAACGATTTTGTCCAAAGTGGGATTTTTTATAAGGTTTTCGTCATATGGTAATACGGATGACCGCTTAAGATGCGTTCACTCTCAGGCGTGTAGCCTAGTTTTTCGTATAATTGATAGGCCTTCGTATTGTCCTTCTCGCAGTTGAGGGCGATTTTTGTGGCCCCTTGTTGGCGTGCTAAGTTTTCTACTTCGACCAATAATTTACGGCCGATTCCAAGACGACGATATTCGGGATAGACCGCTAAAATATCGATGTACCATTCGCCGGGCATCGTCTCCTTGTCCTCGTAGAGCGGGATTTGATGCGGGGTATTGTAATCCTCGTACAATCGGTGGAACGGGTCGTCAATCGCGTCTTCTAAGTGTCCGTGGTAGCCAAAGATGGCCCCAGCGACTTTGCCTTCATGAATATACACAAGCGTGTTCTTCAGCCCGTATCGAAACTGGTCGTCGAGCATGGCTTCTTCTAGCATCGCGTAGAGCATTTCCGGGCTCGTATGTTCCAGAATCGGCAGTTCCATATCTTGCATAATCAGTTCGATCAGCGGGATGATTTGACGTCTCTCATCGCGCTTAGGTTGTCTAATCATGGTTTAACTCCTTGGAATTGTTCCCGATAATCCGTTGGCGAAATTCCCGTGCTCTTACGGAATTGTTTTGAGAAATACGTTGGAGTCGTGAACCCAACAATATCCGCCACCTGTGAAATCGAGTAATTGGTTGTTCGTAGTAAGATTTTACTCTCTTTAATACGAATGTCAATGAGATATTCCATCGGAGACATGCCGATTTCTTTCTTAAAGCTGTGAGAAATATAGAATCGGCTTAAGTGCGTCATCGAAGCGAGGTCTTCTAGTTGGATACTTTCGTGATAGTACGTTTCTAAGTAGTGTTTGATAAATGAAATATCCTTTGTCGCCTTGCTTTGCTTGCCGACTTCAAGATCGAAGTGTTGGTGACGCAAAATTTTAATTAATAAGATTTCTAATAGATTGTGGCACACTAATTCATAGCTCATCTGTTGAGAAGTGGCTTCTTGTACCATCGCATTCAAATAACGCAAGATGTCTTTTTGCTCATCTCGCAAGTTGAAGAATGAAAATGGATGTCCACCTTCCGAGACGGGCGTTAAGTTTGAGAAGGAGAGCCCATTAATTCCTAATACAATATATTCCAGCGGTTCATCTGGAGAGGATAATTCTGTATGTTCTACTTGCGGATTGATAATGACAAAGTCGTTTGGTTTTACAGGAAAACGTTGGCCTTGAATATTAAACTCGCCTTTTCCGTCTACAACGTAAAATAATTCCGTAAAAGGGTGCGTATGGAGCGTACTATGCCAGTCGCTGTCATATTTAGATTTTGTGATAGATTCCAATTGAAACGATAAGCTCTTAATATCGGATTCCATCATTAAATAACGTTCATTGCTCATTGTCTAACCTTTCTATTTCTAAAGAGAGTTAATAATATTATACACGTTGGGGAAAACGGTATCAATCTTAAACATTATATAAATTTTAAGTGAAATATTTAATAAAAGTTATGAAAATTAATGGAAGCAAGTTTTCATTCAGGTTTGAACAGTTTAAAAGAAGAAAAATCATGTTTGCTTGACGTCCCAAGAAAGGACAGGTATTCTAACCAAGAGTAAGAAAGGAGATTCATGGAAAGTAGGAACTAAATTTTCTAGAACCTAAAATCAGAGTAGACTTTATTGCGTTAAGTGCCCGGCGGATGGAATGTTGCCACTGGGACGAAAATGGAAACATTGCGGTAATTTAGTCGCATTCGCTGCATTTACACAACACTAGAAATAGAAGTAGTTAAATGGAGCAACTCTTTACAATTAAAGGAGATGCTAATATGGAAAATACAAAGAAATACAATCGAAAAAGAACACTGGATATTACAGTGATGGCGATGGTCTTAGCGATTCGTCTTGTCATGGAAATGTTGCCGGCGATTAAATTCGGCCTCTACGTACAAATCGGCTTCGGATTTATCGGGGCGGCCATTGCAGGGGTGATGCTTGGACCGTGGCGTGCGGCGCTTGTGGGAATCCTAGTCGATATCCTCGGGAATTTCTTCCGCGGAGAGAGTGGACAATTCTTCATCGGATACACACTCACAGCCCTTGTCGGAGGACTCATCTACGGATACTTCTTATATAAGAGACCACTCAGATGGGAACAAATCGGACTCGCAGTATTGCTTGTCACCATCTTCTGTAACCTCGG
>CAUVGI010000109.1:0-3991 GCA_963551375.1 uncultured Streptococcus sp.
TGAGGAGTTTGTGATGGCAGAGAAGAAATTAATGGAGAAGGTTGTACGAAAAGTACTACACTCATTCCCAAAAGTAAATATGCCGGACCCATTTGTCCCTTATCCAATTGCGTACCCGCCGGCCGCCAAGAGTCGTTTCGAGATTTTTGTGCATGTGGCTGAGCGTGGAAATGGTCCGCTGGGGCACGTGGATTTATGTATCGATGGCTACGTTTACTCTTATGGGAACTACGATGAGCGCGACTTGAAGCTTGGGGGCTGGATTGCTGAAGGTGTTCTGATTAAGGCACCGCGCGAGGAGTATATGCTCTTTTGTAAAAACCACTACCAAAAAGCGTTGCATATTTATACGATTGCTGTGACGGACGAGCAGATGGATAAGATTCATGCGTACTTGGCGAAGATATTAGAGCCGACGACACAGTGGCGTCCAACGGGAGAAGCGATTTACTATAATCCAACGTTTGACCGTTTTGAAGAGATGTATGTGTATTTCATGGCGCAACAGATGGATACCGTGTTTTATAAATTCAATCGTTCGAAGTTCATGACCTATAATGGTTGGACGAGAAACTGCCTTAGCTTCGCGGATCACGTGGCAAAAGTGTTGCATGAGAGAGAGTTGCGTGCCAAAAATATGGTCTTCCCTGCGCAATACCATAAACGTCTCCAAAAACTTCTAAAGAAAAACTCCCCGCTGATTACAAATTATGAAGTGTATTAGTCTATAAAAATTGGTGAATTTATATGAAATGTTCAGTGAAACTATACGAGCCATTGTATACGTTGAAGGCTATCGATGAGGATATCTGGATTGTTGATGGTGAAATTGTTGAGATGAATTTTAAAATCACTCAAGTACCATTTAGCACTCGAATGACAGTGGTGCGATTGGAAAATAATGACTTATGGATTCATTCTCCTATTCATTTAACACCGCAGTTGCGAAGTGAAATCGATGCGCTGGGTCATGTGAAACATATAGTTGCTCCAAATAAATTGCATTATGTATATATGGAAGAATGGAGCCAAGCCTATTCGGATGCGAAACTTTGGGCGACAAAAGGATTGGAGAAAATTTTTGACAACTTCCAATCCATTGAAAGTTATACAATCTTAGATAAAACAATCGACATTAGTTGGCTAGATGAAATTGATTATCTTCCGTTTGAAGGAAGTGCCGTTATAGAAGAGTCAGTATTTTTCCACAAAAAGAGTAAAACGTTAATTCTAACGGACTTAATTGAGAATATTGAAGTTGGAGAAGAGTGTTCATGTTTGCATCGTTTCTTGTTTAAAATGGGGGATAATGCATATCCAAATGGGCATACTCCAAGAGATTTAAGAATGACATTCTTTTTTAATAAGGAAACAGCCAAAAAGTGTTACCAACAAATAAAAGCATGGAATCCAGTCAATATTTTGTTTGCACATGGAAAATGTTTTATTGGGAATGCTGAGGAAAAATTACCACAGGCATTCTTTTGGTTAGAGAAAAAATAAGCTACCTTGGAACTCCAAGGTAGTTTTTAGTTTGAAAGCGAAAGAGACCAAGAGAATCGTAAATTTTTCATTATTGAAATTCGGAGTTTAAATCGGTATACTATAGTAAGAATTGAATAATTCTAATTAGAAAAAATGGAGGTAATCATAATGATTAAAGAACTTATTAGTTTAGGAAAATTTGCTAAAAAATCAAGTGTATTTGCGGGAGGCGTTTTATTTGGATCGTTAGGATTAAAACTATTAGCGAGCAAAGACGCAAAGCATGTATATGCTAAAGCGGTCGCTACTTCTTATAAATTAAAAGATGGTATTGACGCAACTGTTTCTACTGTAAAACAACATGCAGATGATGTCTTAGAAGAAGCAAAAGACTTATATGCTGAAGAAAAAAATGCACAATTAGTAGTAGAAACTAGTGAAAAATAATGAAGTTTATTATTAAACATCAATCAAACTCTAGAGTACGTTTAGAGCTCCCTTTTACATGTCCGCATCCAGTTCAAATGTATTTAGAGGAACTAGCTTGCACAGTCCCAGGTATTGAAAAACTGCACTTTTATAATGATTTAAAACATGTAGGAGTTTATTTTACTCAAGGGAAAGTTCAACAAGTTCAAAGGTTTTTATCTTTGATTCAAATGGAGAACGTAATTGAAAAACAAAAAGAAGTGCAGTGGCTAGTCGCTTCTTCACCATATGATATTATTTCAACGCATCTCTATAGAAGAATGCTTTCAAAAGTCCTTCTTCCAACACCTATTCGTATGGGATGGATACTTATGAAAATGGTGAAGTTTGGAAAAGCTGCTTTCCAATCAATTTGTGAGAAAAAACTTTCTATGAGTTTACTCGATTTTGTGGCGATATCAACTTCTATGGCGATGGGAGATCATAAGACTGCAGATATGATTATGTTCCTATTAAATTTAGGAGACGATTTAGATGACTGGTCCCAAAAGAAATCGATTGAAGAGCTCGAAAAGAACTTAACAAATAATATTTATGAAATATGGATTGAAAAAGAAGGCGAGCGCTTCAAAAAAATGAGCAATCATGTTGAAGTTGGGGATGTTTTTGTTGCTACGGAAGGTCAAGAAATTTACTTTGACGGAAGAGTGGTCAATGGAAGAGGCTACTTAAATGAAAGTTCATTAACAGGTGAGTCTTTCCCTGTCTCTAAGAAGATTGGGGATATGGTCTACGCTAATACGGTTGTAGAACATGGCGAACTGTTAGTAGAAGTGACGAATAAGCAACAAAATTTACGCTTGCAGCAAATTGTTCAGCTGATTAAATCGAGTGAATTTCATCAATCGAAACAGCAAAAGCAATTAATGGAAAAAGCTGACGGATTAGTGAAATATAATTTCATCGGGATGGCGCTGACGTATTTATTCACACGCTCAGTCTCTAAAGCACTTACTTTCCTATTGGTGGATTATTCATGTGCGTTAAAATTATCTTCACCAGCTACTTATTTAACAGCTATTAAAGCAGCTTCTAATCAGGGAATTGTCATTAAAGGATCTAATTCTTTAGATGAATATGCACAAGTTGATACTTTTGTTTTTGATAAAACAGGAACATTGACAACTGGAGTTCCAAAAATTCAACGAATTATTGCGTATGAAGGATATGATGATGAGGAAGTTTTACGAATTGCAGCTTGCTTGGAGGAACATATTTACCACCCGATTGCGACGGCTGTTGTTAAGAAGGCAGAAGATGAGGGGATTGAACATGAGGAAATGCATGGGAAATTAACTCACGTAGCTTCAAAAGGAATCGTATCATCGATTGATGGAAAAAGAGTCCTCATCGGAAGTTTGGAATTATTAGAAGATGAGAAGACGACTATTTCCAATGAGCAAAAAGCAGTAATTGAAGAATATAGCCAAAAATACAACTTACTTTATTTAAGTTATGACGGAAAATTAATTGCCATTTTCCTAATTGATACTCCGTTAAGAGGAGAAGCGATTGCATTATTGAAAGAGTTAAAAGAAAAAGGAAAACAGATTGTACTTCTTACAGGGGATACACAAAAACGTACAGAAACAATTTGCTCGCTGATTCCATTTGACAGAGTATATACACAAGTGAAGCCAGAACAAAAGCATCAAGTAATTGAGCAGCTTCAAGAGGAAGGTCATCATGTTTTGATGATTGGAGACGGAATTAATGATTCTGCCGCACTCTCTCTTGCCAATGTAGGTATTGTTATGGCAGGCGCTTCAGATATTGCGCGTCAAGCCAGCGATATCTTATTCTTAAATGAACAATTAACGGGATTAGAGGTTTTGGAAAATATAACCGAACAACTAAATCGCCAATTAGATGCCAATTTAAAACATACAGTGGGTATTAATTCGTTCTTAATGGGATTAGGTTTGATTGATGTTGTTTCTCCTAGTCTATTAGCGGTATTACATAATGTGACCACAACGTTCATTATCGGTAAGAGTTTGACGTATATTCAATAATA
>CAUVGI010000110.1:0-3865 GCA_963551375.1 uncultured Streptococcus sp.
ATTAAGGAGGCTTTTTATGTTTTTATCGGAAGAGTTATTACAAGAGATTCATGAGCGTGCGCCGCGTTATGACAAAGAAAATGCGTGGCCTGCGGAAGACTATGCAGCGTTAAAAGAGGCGGGATATTTGAAGGCGTTCGTGCCAAAAGAGTATGGCGGTTTCGGTTTGTCGCTGAAAGAGATTGCACAAGAACAAACGCGTCTAGCGATGGCGGCTCCAGGGACAGCGCTTGGGGTGAACATGCACCAAATTATTGTCGGCCTTGGCAAGCACATGGTTCGTTTTGGCAACAAGAAGGGAGAACAAATTCTTCGCGATGCTGCAGAAGGCAAGTTGTTGGCGTTTGGAATTTCTGAACCTTCGAATGACCGCGTGTTATTCGGTTCGATTTCTGAGGCTCGTCCGGAAGAGAACGGCGCGTATCGTTTTTACGGCAAGAAAGTCTTCTTATCAATGGGAAAATATTGCGACAAGTTAGTTTCATTTGGGCAAGATAATACAGGCGAGTCACCACTCTCAGTCTTCGCGTATTTAACACCAGACAAAGAAACGTTCTTGGTGAAAGACGACTGGGATACAATGGGCATGCGTGCGACGCAATCAAACAGCGTTGAGTTAAAAGGTATCTTCGCGGCAGAAGAGCAAATTTTAACGAAAGTCGCTCCTGGACCAAGTTTCGATCCAGTGGTATTCGGTATTTTCGCGTACTTCGAAATTTTACTAGCGGCAACGTACTTTGGTATCGGGAAACGTGCGCTAGAAATTGGGGTAGAGACTGTGAAGAAACGTCACTCTGTATCCAATGATGCGCCTTATGCCAACGATAAAAACATTCGCTGGAGAATTGCGGAAGCGGCGATTATGCTAGACGGTATCCAACCGCAAATTAACGAGTTGAGCGACACGCTAGAAGCAAGCACAGAATTCAGCTTCATCTGGTTGCCTCGTTTATCTTCTATTAAGAACCGTTCAGTAGAAGTATCGAAGAAAGCCGTGGAAGAAATCGTCCGTGCATGTGGTGGTAGTTCATACTTCAACCGTACAGAATTATCTCGCTTATACCGCGATGTGTTGGCTGGCTTGTTCCAACCAAGTGACCAAGAGTCATTACATGATGCGTGGGCAAATATTCTCTTAGGACCGATCCAATAATTTCATTTATATAGTAGAAAAGCTCGCTTGCGTAGTGCAGGCGAGCTTATTTGTCGAAAGAAATAGCGAAAGGATTAACGAATTAATTGCATATAATACTCAACAACCACTTCTGGAGGAAGAGACATTCCGTTACTCGACCACCATTTGACAGTTTCCGCAAAACTCGTCACATAATGATTAGTGACGAACGCCTTAGGGATGGATTTATTTGCGCTGTTAGAAAAATCAGCAAAAAGAATGGTTAAGTGTTGCTTAAAGTATCTTAAAAAGAGTTCACTGTTTTCATCAATCAGAAATGCGCTAATCTTATTTTTTTGCTCTCGTAGATGCCATAATAGATGAGAGAGTTTACTGGATAATGCGCTGTTTCGATCCTTTAAAGTGCATGAATCGTCAGTGGGAAGACTTTCGAAGATATGGTCAAAAATCTCTTCGCAAATAGCGTTTAATAATTCGTCTTTTGTCTCGAAGTGTGCGTAAAAAGTGCTCCGCCCAACATTGGCGGTATCGATAATGTCTTGCACAGTAATTTTACTGTAACGCTTCTTTTCTAAAAGAAGACTAAAAGCTTCAAAAATAGCTTTTCGTGATTTTTGTTGTCGTCGATCCATAGGAAGAAACCTCCGTACAATTTATTTAAAATGTTTGTTATCTTACAGAAATACTAAAATGACTGTTGTTTTGAAAAATTATAATTCTATATAATTACGATACAAAGTGTTCGATAGTGTACAAAATATACAGTATTTATCGTTAGATTTCAAGGGGTGAGTATATGAAACAAGAGATGCGGAAGGGGATAATCATGGCGATACTTGCTGCAGTACTATATGCGGTGAGTTCTCCTTTTTCAAAAGTATTATTAAATGAAATGCCGCCCACATTAATGGCAGGATTTTTATATTTAGGTGCAGGTATTGGAATGAGCTTGATTGCAGTTTTAAGAAGAGTGAGACAAGCTGAAATCACTGAGATTCATCTCAGTAAAGCGGAATTGCCGTATACGGTTGCTATGGTCTTGTTAGATATAGCAGCGCCAATCTGTATGTTGATAGGGCTAAGCGCAACAACTGCTGCGAATGCCTCTTTGTTAAATAATTTTGAGATTGTTGCGACTGCGCTGATTGCGTTAGTAGTTTTTAAAGAACGTATCAGTAAACGGTTATGGATGGGAATTCTTTTCGTAACCTTTTCTAGTGTTATCTTGTCTTTTGAAGATTTTTCGAGTCTAGAGTTTTCCTATGGTTCTTTATTTGTATTATTGGCTGCTGTTTTCTGGGGATTGGAAAATAATTGCACCAGAAAACTTTCTTCCTGTGATCCGTTAGAGATTGTCTTGTTAAAGGGAATATTTTCTGGAATTGGCTCTATCGTAATTGGTTTAGTGCTTGGTGAGAGATTGATGAATCTTTGGAGCGTCATTGCGGTTATGGCTTTAGGCATTGTGTCTTATGGACTAAGTATTTATTTTTATGTTCATTCTCAACGGCTTCTTGGGGCGGCAAGAACTAGCGCTTATTACGCTGTTTCTCCATTCATAGCAGCTTTCCTGTCTATTCTAATCTTTGGTCAGATGCCAGAAGTTACTTATTTTATTGCACTAATGTTGATGGCAGTAGGAGCATGGTATTCTTCTCATGATGGTATTGAAGAGTAAAATATAGTAGAAAAGCTCGCTTGCGTTGTGCAGGCGAGCTTCTTTTTATAGTTGAAAAACCGAAATGTAACATATAAGTTACGTAACTTTTATGTTACATTTTGCTTTTTTAGAAATACGTCTTTACAAGTTGGAGTTCTGCTTCGTTCAACTCTCGATATTCTCCGGGTGCCAAAGCTTCATCTAACACGAACTCCCCAAAGCGAATCCGTTTAAGATAGGTCACTTTCACACCCACGCATAGAAACATCTTCTTCACTTGATGGAATTTCCCTTCAGAGATGGTGACAGTCGCACGGCTCAAGCTATCGCTACTTTCGATGATCGTAAGCGTACTTGGTTTACATTGATACCCACCGTGAAAGATGACGCCGCGTTTGAATGTTTCTACAGCATCTTCGTCGAGCGGGCCGTTAACTTCTACATAATATTCCTTCTCGATATGTTGGTCGGGGTTTAGCATACGATAACCTAGCGGACCATTATTCGTCACGAGTAGCAACCCTTCAGTATCCCCGTCGAGTCGTCCGAGTGGATAGAGACCTTCGACGTTTTCCTTCGCGAAGAGGTCGATGACAGTCGTATGTTCCTTATCGGTCGTGGCGGAGATGACGCCTTGGGGTTTATTCAGCATATAGTACTTCTGGCTATCGTCATAAATCCGCGCCCCGTTTACCGTGATGACTTGTAAGGTCGGGTCGACATTATTGCTGACGTGAGTGGCCGGAACTCCATCGATTAAGACGGCTTCATTCTTGATGAGTTTCTTCATTTCGCGGCGGCTCAGCACCAGATGTTTCATTAATAGATGTTCGAGTCTCATAGGCCCTCCTTCAAGTCGTTTTCTCGATTATACAATTTTTTTGAAAAATGGAGTAGTTATTCGTTGACGTTCTCTTTATCCTGTGTTAAATTATTAAACGTTGTCGCGCAAGATGATAAAAACATCAAATCATATTTCTTGCATTGAAAATATGAGCGTGGTAATATATCTAACGTTGTTGCAAAACAACGATTGACCTTTGAAAACTGAACAAAGAAGACGAACCAAA
>CAUVGI010000111.1:0-3846 GCA_963551375.1 uncultured Streptococcus sp.
CTGCAGGGGTGCGGTGATGAAGGGACGTGACATGCGTTCATATGTTTCTCGCAGTGTAACAGACGAGCAAGCCTTCAAAAAGTGTAGAAGCTAGCTCGAACGAAAAACTAAGGCAGAAATTTAGTAAAGATTACAGACAAGATTACGGAAAATCATGCGGATTTTATAATCGAAGTGATGGGGGATAGCATTCGAAGTGAATTACGGACTCTTTTAGAGTCCGTTTGAATCTCGAAAGTGCTTGAGACGTAGGCTCAAGCCGGTGCCCCATTACAGCGATTATAAAAAAATCCGCAAGGATTTGAAGGAATCTTGTCTTTGCTTTCTACAGGGGATATTTTAGAAAATTTAGTTCGTTCGAGTAAGCTATAACACCACACAGACATTTTTTTGCGAAGGCGCAAGGTTGTCTGTTATAATGAAAGGAAAGAATGGAAAGCGAGGGACGGTCATGAAGGTTGTATTCGTCTGCTTGGGGAATATTTGTCGTTCGCCGATGGCAGAAGCTGTATTTAGAAAAATGGTTCATGAAGAAGGATTGGAAGATAAAATTACGATTGATTCCGCTGCGACAAGTACGTGGGAGCATGGGAATCCGGTGCATCACGGCACTCGGAAGAAACTCGAGGAGCACGGCATTTCCGCAAAAGGGCTTGTGTCACGGACGTTGGATGAAACCGACCTGGACGCAGACTACATTCTTGGAATGGATGCGTCGAATGTGCGTAATATTCACGCTTTTGTCGATGGAAAATCGGATGCGACGGTGGCTCGCTTGTTAGAAGTGGCAGGAGTGCCGCGCGATATTGCCGATCCGTGGTATACAGGAGACTTTGACGCGACGTACCGTGATGTGATATTGGGATGCAATGCGCTCTTAGAACAATTAAAAAAGGAATTATAGTATGGATAAGATTAGAAAAGATTGGGCAGTGATGATTGCTCTGGCGGCTGTTTCGTTACTTGTCGTCTTGAATTTTAGCGCCATCCTCACATGGATTTCCGAATTTATTGGGATGATGTTCCCGCTTATTTTAGGGATGATTTTGGCATTTGTTTTAAACGTGCCAATGAAGCGAATTGAACAAGTGTTGGAGAAGATAAACTTCCCGCAAAAGCTGCGTAGAAGTGTCGCAATCCTGAGCATTATTGTGATTCTGCTTCTGATTATTTCGCTGTTGATTTGGATTATTGCGCCGATGATTGCTAAAACCGTGTCACAACTGGGCGATAGTGTAAATCACTTACTATTCGTGGTTGCGGATTTTGTACAACATTCAAAATTAATGCAATCCAGTGAAGTGAGTCAGATTACCGACTCACTAAGTCAAAGCAATATCGTATCGTCTGTCATTACATTCCTTGGCGGATTTACAACGAATATTTCAGGGCTCTTCTCAAATGTGTTCTCTGTAATTGTGGGGATTTTCTTCATGATTAATATTCTCGCAAGTAAGGAAATGCTCGCACGTTTAACGCTTCGCATTCTTAATGTGGTCTTGCCAAAAGATAAAATCGAGCACATTACTTATGTTGGGGAAGTCATCGTGGATACGTATGACCGTTTCTTGATGAGTCAAATCATCGAGGCGGGAATCGTTGGGGTTATGATTTTTGCTGGATACTCTCTTGTAGGGTTGCCATATGCAGGACTTGTTGGGGTGCTGTCCGGAGTACTCTCATTCATTCCGTATATCGGGCCGTTTATGGCGTGCGGAATTGGAATGCTTTTCACCTTTACAGAAAGCCCAATTCAAGCACTCATTTCACTTGTCGTCTTTATGATCGTTCAAATAGTGGAAGGAAATGTCGTCTATCCGATGGTTGTCGGAAGTTCAGTAGGATTACCAACCGTTCTGACCCTTGCTGCGGCGTTAATCGGTGGAAATCTCTTTGGTTTAGTAGGAATGATTTTCTTCATACCAATTTTTGCCGTGATTTACCGTTTCGTGATAGAATGGGTGGAGAAACATGAACAAGCTGCTTCAGTGGTAGCTGTAGGAGGTATAATTGATGAAGAAAATTAGTGAACTAGGGATTACAGGGAAAAAGCTCCTAATTGAAGGGATTGCATTCCTTATTGCTGGGGTGTTGCTCCTAATCTACGGACCAAGCTTCCCAGAATTGATGTTACGTCTGTTTTTAACATTCTTATGGGCTCGTGAACTATGGAATTTCTTGTTCCGTTGGTTTAGTAAGGCGGCGGCAAAAGATCCATTATGGCTGAATGTTGCTAAATTTTTCCTTTACGGATTTTTAGCAGGAAATCAATTTTTTATCTCGCTTCCGATTGCGATTGTCAGTATCTTGATGGGGCTCAATGAAGTGATGAACGCGGGAATTAGTGGTGTGACGTACTATATTTATGTCAAAGACGGCATCCGTCCGCGATTCCGCTTGCTTATTGATACCATTTGGCTTTCAGTTGTCGGGATAGCCACTTTAATTGCGATTGGGGGCGACGGCAACTTGCAAATGTTCTTCCTTTCGCTTTATTTCGTGGGGCTTGGGATTACCAATATTCGAGACGGCTGGTTCTTTGAGGCCGAAGTTGGAAAGAAAGTCCTTCGCAGACGCTTGCGTCGTGGGATGCCGCTCGTGTTTGCTGCACTGATCCCTCGCGTAACCTTGCAGAAAATCAATGATGCGTTGGAACTTGGAGAAGGCGAAACGGCTTCAGAAATTTACGACCGTGCTAAAGAAAATGCCGAACCAAACTTAGAAATGTTTATTCACGTCACAAAAGACGGATTTGGGGCAATCGGGCATGTCGACCTGTGTTACAAGGGACGCATTATTTCATTCGGAAACTACGATACGAATTCAGAGCGACTCTTTGGAGCGATGGGGGATGGGGTTCTTTTTAGTGCCGACCGTGAAAAATACATTGAATTTTGTAAACGCGAAAACCATAAGACCTTACTGGGATATGGTCTCGCCTTGTCTCCGGAACAACTCGCAGCTGTCGATAAGGAAATCGCCAAACTGATGTCGCTGACAGTGCCTTGGGATCCGCCGCAAATGGTGAAACCGAAGCGTCCTGGAATCGACAAAGAAGAACCGATGTATGCCTACAAGCTCAAACAAGAAGCAGATGCACTCTTGTATAAATTTACCTCTTCAAAATTCAAGACGTATTTTGTCATGAGTACTAACTGCGTATTGCTAGCAGACACAATTGTCGGAACAGCAGGAACCGATATTTTAAGCGCCCGAGGATTTATTTCCCCAGGGACGTATCAAGATTACTTAGATAAGGAGTTTGAGAGACCGCACAGTCTAGTCGTGACCAAGCGCGTCTATCAGTAAGAACATGGAACTTCAGGAAAAAGAATTCTTTATGAGGGAAGCGTTGAAGGAAGCACAGAAAGCCTACGACCAAGCGGAAGTGCCAATCGGGGCGGTTGTCGTACTGAACGGTGAAATCATCGGTCGTGGACATAACTTACGCGAAAAAGAACAAGACGCCACCCTTCACGCTGAAATCAAAGCGATTCGCCAAGCAAACCAGCACCTTGGAAGCTGGCGACTCGAAGACTGCGAACTCTTCGTCACGCTGGAACCTTGTCCGATGTGTAGCGGAGCGATGATTCTCGCGCGTCTCAAAAAGGTGACATTCGGCGCTTTTGACCCGAAAGCTGGGACAGCAGGCACCTTTATGAATCTGCTTCAAGACGAGCGGTTCAACCATCAAGTCGAAGTCGAGCAAGGCATCTTGGAAGACGAATGCAAAGAGATTTTGCAGACCTTCTTCAAAGGCCTCCGCGAACGCAATAAACAACGAAAACAAGCGGCTCTTTGTCAAATAGTGTTGATGAAGAATTTTAGGAAGGGATTAAGCGACTA
>CAUVGI010000112.1:0-3829 GCA_963551375.1 uncultured Streptococcus sp.
TGTTCTTTTATTGTTGTTAGTACTCGGGTTTTTGATTGTTTTTCGTGAGTTTGGTATGATAAGTGAGTAAAATTATAGTTGAAGGGAAGACCTTATGAAGAAAAAGCCGATATTAAAAGAACAAATGAATCGACAATATTATTATTTATTTGGCCTATCCACTATTTTGATGCTGCTAGCATTTTGTCTAGAGTCGCCACAATCGTTACTTCAAGGAATGATTACGATTCTGATTTCGCCTAGTCAGCTATTTACGGATTATATGCAAATTGCATCTGTCGGAAGTACGCTCTTGAATGTGGGGATTATGCTTCTGATTAATATTTATAGTTACAAGAAATTAGAAATTCCTGTTAACGGGACGGTGATTGGGAGTTTAGGGATGCTTGCGGGATTCTCTTTCTTCGGGAAAAACCTCTTTAACAGTATTCCGTTTATGCTAGGCGTCTGGATCTATGCAAAAGTCACGAAGCAGAATTATCGAAATTATGTTATTGTCGGATTGTTTGGATCGGCATTAGGACCACTAGTTTCTTTCCTCGCTTTTGGAGGAGTATTACAAAGCGGATTTAGTATTTTGATTGCCTATGTACTTGGAATCTTTATTGGATTCATCTTGCCCCAATTATCAACGCAGTATTTAGGGTTCCATCAAGGGTTCAGCTTGTATAACGTTGGGTTTACAGCGGGAATCGTTGGGATGGTCGTTCTAGGATTTCTAAATGCATTTGGAATCGAAGTAGAAACAAAGACGCTTGCGAATACAGAGAGCCCACTTATTTTATATGGGCTGTTGATTGGACTATGTCTGATTTTGCTAGCGACAAGTTTCTATCTACATATTCAAAAAAAAGAAAAATATCATTTTAAATTACTCTTGAAACTGTCAGGACGTCTGCCAAGTGACTTCGTTGAAATGACGAACCTTGCAACGGTAACGTTCAATATGAGCATCATGGGCTTCATTCTGTTAGGCTATGTCCTTATTAATGGTGGACAACTCAATGGACCGATTGTCGGTAGTATTATCGGCGCGATGAGTTTTGGAGCCTTCGGGAATCAAGTGAAAAATACGGTTCCTGTGCTAGTAGGGATTATGATCGGCTGCTACTTAACAGGAGTTGACGTGGCAAGTACGAGTGCGCTTGTGGCTGCGATTTTCGGAACGACACTAGCACCGGTGAGCGGATATTATGGACCGCTTGCTGGGGTGATTGCAGGCTTTGTACACATTACACTTGTGAGCCACGTGGTTGTAATGCATGGGGGATTAAACCTTTATAACAATGGATTCGCGGGAGGATTCGTTGCAGCAGTTCTCGTACCAATTTTTGAAATTTTTGAAGGGATTCGTCAAGATATAAAAGAAAGAAAGGCTGAGGGATAATGGCAACAGAAAAGGATTTTGTGAAACGTATCGTGAAGGAAATGGTCGATTATTATTTGTACCATGAATTGTATGATGTAACAGCGCATGTCGTGTATGTACCGCATGAAAAAGCAACCATTACGTGCACAGCGCCGTATACAAAATTACCAGAAGACTTAGATTTATTAGAAGCAGGATTATCTGTAGAAAAACACTTAGAATTAGATTCGATGTACAGTTCGTTGATGGGATCGCATAACCGTGATAAAAACTATTGCATCCTTGGTCAATGTATTGATGATTACGATATTGAAGTGACGGATGAGACGCTTAAGATTATTGTAGAACGACTCTTTTAAGGAGGAAATGGAATGACAACTTTTTATAAAGTAGGAAAAATCGTAAATACACAAGGGCTTCGTGGGGAAGTACGTGTGATTTCAACGACAGACTTTGCCGAAGAACGTTATAAAAAAGGAACGGAATTAGCCATTTTTAAAGATGGAGAGTTTCTAACATTTGTGACAGTGGCAAGTCATCGTCGTCATAAAAACTTTGATTTGTTAACGTTCGAAGGAATGAACCGTATTGAAGATGTTGAAAAATACAAAGAATGTCTCCTTAAGGTAGCCGAAGAGCAGTTGACTGAACTCGAAGATGATGAGTTTTACTACCACGAAATTATCGGACTTGAAATTGTAACGGATGAAGGAGAAGTACTTGGGGAAGTCACTGAAATTCTTTCACCAGGGTCAAATGATGTCTGGGTTGTAAAACAAAAAGGAAAGAAAGAACTCTTAATTCCATTTATTGAACCAGTCGTTTATAAAGTTGATAAAGAAGAAAAGAAAGCTTATATCCATTTATTGGAAGGGTTGATCGATTAAGATGAAAATTGATGTATTAACATTATTCCCTGAAATGGTGCAAGGTCCGATGACGCAATCGATTATCGGGAAGGCCATCGAAGCAGGAAAAATCGAATTTGAGACAACGGATTTTCGTCAGTTTTCAAACAATAAACATAATCATGTCGACGATTATCCATTCGGTGGTGGAGCTGGGATGCTTCTGAAAGTGGAGCCGATTGATTTAGCGCTTGCGTCGATTCGTGAGCGTTCTCCTGAAACGACGCCACGTGTGATTTTAATGGATCCAGCTGGGAAGACTTTTACGCAAAAGGACGCCGAAGAGTTGTCAAAGGAAGAACATTTGGTATTTATTTGTGGCCACTATGAAGGTTATGACGAACGCATTCGTACGCTTGTGACGGATGAATACTCGATTGGAGATTTCGTCTTAACCGGTGGGGAATTAGCCGCAACTGTGATGATCGACGCCACGGTGCGACTTTTGCCAGATGTATTAGGAAATGATGCGTCTGCGGTTGGGGATTCGCATTCGACAGGATTACTCGAACACCCACAATATACACGTCCTAGAGAATATAAAGGAATGGAAGTTCCAGAAGTTCTCTTTAGCGGCAATCATGCAAAAATTGCAGAGTGGCAAATGAAAGAATCACTTCGTAAGACGTATTTAAGAAGACCAGATTTACTAGAAAAGTATGAACTCTCAAAAGAAGAAGCAAAGTTACTACAAGAAGTGAAAGAGGAAGAGGGATGCTAGATGACGGAACATCTAAATGCAGAAGAAATTAAAGCATTTCAAGCACTGTTGTCTAAGGACGAAGGGCGTAGTGAAATGGTGCAGCTCTTCAAGTTACTTGGGGATACAACAAGACTGAATATTATTACGCTATTGACACAGCGCGAACCATTATGTGTAGAAGACTTAATGAACTGTACTGGTATGGAGCAGTCTGCGATTTCCCATCAGTTGAAAAAACTTCGTGCTCATCATATTGTGAAGGCTGAAAAGGTCGGGAAACACGTGTGGTATTCGCTTGAAGATCACCATGTGTTAGAGCTCTATAACTTAGCAAGTGAGCACTGTTGTGAAGAGCATTCTTCGTAGTTTTTCTATGGAGAAAAATCGTCAAAAAATTGATAATCTTGCTTGCATTTGATAGGCAAGTATGATAGTATATTTCGAGTGAGTGAGACTTCACTCAGAGATAACGATATTCCGCTGATTGGACAAGTAGCCAAGTCATGAATGTTTGTTGGAAGGAGAAAAAAACATGAGCAAATTAATCGAAGAATTAACTCAAGAACAATTACGTTCAGATATCCCTTCATTCCGTCCTGGTGACACTGTACGTGTTCACGCTAAGGTTGTTGAAGGAACTCGCGAACGTATCCAAATCTTCGAAGGCGTTGTTATCAAACGTCGTGGTGCTGGCATCAGCGAAACTTACACAGTACGTAAAGTTTCTAACGGTGTTGGTGTGGAACGTACATTCCCATTACACACTCCACGTGTAGCACAAATCGAAGTAGTTCGTTACGGTAAAGTTCGTCGTGCTAAATTATACTACCTACGTAACTTACGTGGTAA
>CAUVGI010000113.1:0-3801 GCA_963551375.1 uncultured Streptococcus sp.
TGAAGAATATTCGCATCGTGGAAGGCGATCATAATATCGATTGTAAGATAGATGGCTTTGGCGCAATGAAACTTAAATCTGAGTTTGTTAAAAAGATTTAATGGGAGTTCCGTAGGGACTTTCAAAAAGCTCCCCCTAGAATTTTTATAGTTGTTATAATAGCGATACCGGATTGAGCCAAGGTCTCAATCCTACCAAGCTTCAAACTGACTCTAAGGGTTTTACCCTAGAGTCAGTAATTCACATTGGTTATGAACTCGCTATTACAACTACTATAAATCTAGGGGGGCTTTTTTTCGTCCCACGACTCAGTGAACTTTACCCAACTTAGAGATAAGTTTTATTGCTTCTCAGTAAGAGCAGGTTCGGCGATAAGGTCGAGACTCAAAGATTCTCTAGAAAATAAATTTTCAAGAGAATCTAATTCGCATCGGTTACTGGTCGCTATTGTTGTTATTATAGAATCCAAAGGGCTTTTTCTGTAGTCCCTCGAGAGAACCTGAACTTTTTACATGCTCCAATTAAGTTTCTTGCTTCTCAGGAGGGGAAGGGTTCGGCTGTTTAGTGCTTGTTAAAGTAGGGGGCTTTTTTCGTCCCTCGACGCAGTGAGCTTTACCAAACGTAGTAATAAGTTTTATGGCTTCTCAGAAAGAGAAGGGACGCTTTGGAAGAGTGTTATTTGTACAAAAAAATTCAAAGGGAGCTTGTAAATAAAATTTAATAAATAAGGATTATATGCATGAGAATAGTTTTCTTATGCATATTTTTATTTGGAAGAATGGGTCTGTGCTCTTGAAATTTAATTTCCACTGTGTTACATTCAGAATAAGGAGTAGAAAACGCTTTTGTATAGGCGTTTCTGTGACTTTTATCACAAAATTCGTTTAGGAGAAATGGCAGTTTTGGAACAGTATCATACAGGTACCATTCGATTGATGGGAACCGTCATCGAATTGAAAATTGCGCATCCAGAAGGCGAGCGTTTAGTGGCTGAAGTTTTCGAGCAATTGAAACGATATGAACATCGTTTTAGCGCGAATGACCCAACTTCAGAGCTAATGGCCGTGAATTTGGCAGCGGGGAAACATGCAGTTTGTGTTCATCCAGAGATTTTTCATTTAGTAAAAATAGGACTGGAGAATAGTTTAGCTGCGGGAAGTCGGATGAATATCTTGATTGGCCCAGTTGTTCAGACATGGCGCGTGGGCTTTAGTGATGCACGAGTACCAACGGATGAAGAGATTAATGCCAAACTGCAACTGACCGATGCAACGAAAGTCGAACTGAATGAAGAGAGTCAGACGATTTTTCTGTTGGAAGAAGGAATGCGAATCGACCTTGGTTGTATTGCCAAAGGGTATATTGCCGACTTGGTGATGCAACGGCTAAAAGAGCAAGGAGTTACTTCTGCGCTCATTAATCTTGGTGGGAATGTTCTCACGCTTGGACCAGCTGTTCATCATGAAGATGGGAATTGGTGGATTGGGATTCAAAACCCTAAACTCCTGCGTGGAGAAAATGTGGCGCTTCTTCCGATTCAAGATGAGTCGATTGTGACATCTGGTGTCTACGAACGGGTGCTAGAAGTGGATGGGAAGAAATACCATCATATTTTGGACCCTCATACTGGATATCCAGCAGAAACAGACGTTGCGAGTCTGACGATTGTATCGAAGCAATCCGTGGATTGTGAGATATGGACGACTAGACTTTTTGGGAAAAAAGCACACGAAATCTTATTCGAAGTGGAACAACACCCTAACATCGAAGCTGTGTTGATTTTAGAAGATGATCGTATCTTCTACACATCAGGGCTTGCTTCAAAGATTCAATTACTCGAAAGGAAGTACTCAAATGGTTAAATTAATCGGTTTAGTCGGAACAAACTCTAAAAAATCAACAAACCGTCAACTATTACAATACATTCAAAAACATTTTTCAGAACAGGCGGAAATTGAACTTGTCGAAATTAAAGACATTCCAATGTTCAACAAACCAACTCCAAAAGTAGTGCCACAAGAAGCACAAGCAATTGCAGAGAAAATCGCTGCAGCGGATGGAGTCATCATTAGTACGCCAGAATATGACCACTCATGCCCAGCTGTATTAATGAACGCTTTAGCATGGTTATCTTATGGTATCTATCCATTATTAAACAAACCTGTCATGATTACAGGAGCATCTTACGGAACATTAGGTTCTTCACGTGCACAAAGTCAATTGCGTCAAATCTTAAACGCGCCAGAAATTAAAGCACGCGTTTTACCAAGTGATGAATTCTTATTAGGTCACGCCTTACAAGCATTTGACGAAGAAGGTAACTTAAAAGATGCAGCAACTGTTGAAAAATTAGAAAAGATTTTCGAAGATTACTTATTATTCATTGAAATTACAAAACAATTAGTTCGTGCAAACGAAGCTCGTGAAAAAGAAGCGAAAAACTTCTCATGGGACAGTTCTAAAAAATAAGGAGTGACAGTAGAAAATGAAAATTATTGGTATCGTAGGATCAAATGCGGAATTTTCGCATAACCGTTTATTATTACAATTTATCGAAAAGAAATTCAGTGACTTATTCGAGTTTGAAATCTTAGAAATTAAAGATATTCCAATGTTCAACCAAGACGAAGATCAATCTAAGAGTTTCCCAGTACAATACATGTACAACAAATTAATCCGTGCAGATGGTGTGATTATCGCTACACCTGAACACAACCACACAATTACAGCTGCTTTGAAGAGCACATTAGAATGGATGTCATTCAACTTACACCCATTCGAAAACAAACCTGTAATGATTATGGGAGCTTCTCACTATGACCAAGGTACTTCACGTGCGCAAGTGCATTTACGTAAAATCTTGGACGCTCCAGGGGTAAACGCATATGTATTACCAGGGAACGAATTCTTATTAGGAAAAGCAAAAGAAGCATTTGACGAAGAAGGAAACATTAAGAGCGAAGGAACTGTAGCGTTCTTACGTTCATGCTTAGAAAATTTCGTAAAATATGTGGAGGTTGTAAAAGTGTTACGCAAACCATTACCAACACCGCCAGAAGATTTAGACTGCACAAACCCAATTTCTACAACAGTTCAAGGTGTAGATCCAGATGATCCAGAATGGGTTGAAAAAGCAAGTGAAATCGTTGGTGCTGCTCAAGGGAACGACTATGTTCGCTTAGATCACGGTTTATTAACGGTTGACCAAATCGATATGTTCTTAAAAGCATTACCATTTGAAGTAACATATGCCGATGACAACAACCAATTCTTGTACTATAACTTCAACAAACCAGCAAACAAAATGTTGGCTCCACGTGTGCCGGCTCAATCTGGTAACCGTTTAGGAACAGTTCACCCACCACGTACATTCAAAAATGTGGAATACCTCATTGCGAACTTACGTGCAGGTAACGTGGATTACTTCCGTACAATCGTTCCAAACACTCCACCAGAAATCATCAACGTACACAACTACCAAGCAATGTACTATCCTGATGGTTCTTATGCTGGAATCAACGAAATCGTATTTGACTTCAAACCATGGTTAGATTGGTACTTACAAACAACTGGCCAACGTTTAGTAAGCGCAAATGGTGCTGCTCCTGTAGCTGACGCAACAAGTGGCGCTTCAAACAGCGGACACTCAGCTCCTGCTCCTGCAGCAGATGCTACAAGTGGTGCTTCAGATAGCGGACATTCAGCTCCAGCACAAGCACAAGCAGTAGATGCTACAAGCGGTGCTTCAGAACACTAAAATTAAAAGCGAGAAAGCTAGGCGAATTTTTGCCTAGCTTTTTT
>CAUVGI010000114.1:0-3724 GCA_963551375.1 uncultured Streptococcus sp.
ACAGCTACTGATGCTGTACCCATGCTTAATTTCTTGATTGCATAACGTGTTACTTTTGAACGATTTTTACGTTCATTCATTTGAATATTTTTTGAACTAAACATCTTCTACCTCTTTTCTTTTTTTTATTATTTTCTACTTCGATAATTTGTGAATTTTCACTGAACAGGAAATTTTTTCACCCTTATTCAGCTAAACATATTACCATATTCAATTGGATTTTCCAACTATTTCTACTTGAATTCCATTACAATTAGGTTACATTTTACTTGTGAATTGATTACTCAAAATTCTGACAATTTAAATATGAAAAAAGCGTGAATACCACATCTAGTGTTTTCATTTGTTTTCAACATATCCAATGTGGTTTTTCTTAAAATTAGTACAGATTTTTTTGAAACTAATACAGATTCTACTTTTGTCTTCTTCTTAATCGCTCCTTTCTCCTTCTCATTTTCTTCTTAATTTTTAAAATCATTACTACAATAAATAAAACTCCTAATAATCCAAGCCAAACTATAAATGGAACTCTCATTAGGAAACGAAGTACGCCTTTAATCATTTCCTTAGGCGTTTTTTCTTCTACTTGAGTTGTTTCGATATACGTTGATTCCACGGCATCATTGGCTGCTGGCTCCACTTTTACTGCAACCTCTTTACCATACAGAGTGCCATATGGAGTTTGGACTTTTAATGTATTTCCTTCTAGTGCGTACACAGGTTCTTTTCCTTTTTCTACGTATACATCAACGGTATGCTCTAATGTTACTTTTTGTCCATCGATTTTTTGAGTACCTGGGTTGAATACTGTCTTATGCTCGTAGTTCTTAAAAATATATTGCAATAATGCATTCCCGATTTTATGACGATTATATTCACCATGATGATCCTCAAAATTTCCGACTCCCAGAATCACTTCGACGAGCTCTACACCGTCTTGTTTGTAGATTCCGATATAATTAAATCCATCTCTTTCACTCGTACCAGTCTTCAATCCAACGATTCCAGGATACGCCAACAAATCCCCTTCTACTGAATGGTTCGTATTCGTAATCGTTCTGGCATATGGCGTTCCACTCATGACGGTTAATTCTTTATTCTTCGTAATTTCTGTTATTTCTGGATGCGCCTTTAACATCGCTACAACCATCTTCGCTAAATCTCTAGCCGTTGATTGATTCGTTTCCGTTGAAGGATATCGTTGAACTGTATATAACCCTTCAAAATCATGCGTAACTGCGCCCGATGCTCCAACAAACTTTGTATTGGTCATGCCTAGTTCCTGTGCCTTTTGATTGATTAAATCCACATAATCATCAGCATTTGGATTAATTAGATTTGCTAACATTAACACTGCAGCGTTTGATGAAGGAAGAAGCGCCATTTTAATCAGCTCGCTTACTGGATATTCCACTCCCTCTACAATGGGCGAATTGCTAAGGTTTGTTAAGTTCGATATCGCTTGGTCGTTTTTTGTCGCAACGACTTTATCCTCCAGCTTAATTTTGCCACTCTTAATCGCGTCATACACCATAAAGATGGTCATGAGTTTACTCAGACTCGCCGGATCCACTACATTATCAGGATTCTCCTGAAAAAGAATCTCTCCATTCGAGAGGTTTACGACAATATCTCCTTTAGGCGTGTCGGCTTCGGATACAGAGTTTCCCTCATTCTTTGTAATTGTAATACTTGATTCTTGTGCCAAAACGGTTGTAATAGGCGCCAACATCCCAGTGAGCACCACACAACACATTGCAATTTTGAATAATTTTTTCACCATTTTTTCTCCTAATGTCTTACTATCATCATATGAAATCCTTTCCAAAAGTTCAATGCTTTCCATATTAAAAAATCTTTACATTTATTCGAAAAATGACTACTCTTAGAACTAGAGGTGACAACATGAGACATTTAACAAGAAGCGCGGTCTTTCTCTTCTTCACAAAAGGGAAAAAGGTACTCCTTCAAAAACGAATGAATACAGGATTTATGGACGGATATTATGACGCAACTGTCAGCGGGCATATCGAAGCCAATGAATCCATTACACAAGCTGCCTTGCGTGAAACACGTGAAGAAATCGGCCTCGAAATCCCTTCAAGCGCCCTTTCCTTCTATACGACGCTTCATATGCATTTTGACGAACATGATTATTTCTATTTCTACTTCCATGTAGATGTGACAACTCTTCCGAATTTTGAAATTCATAACGGCGAGCCTGGAAAAATTGAAGAATTCAAATGGTTCCCTTTAGCAAAACTCCCAGAAAAAATTTCAGAATTCAATAAGGTTGCTCTCGAAAACTATCAAACAGGCAATCCCCTTTCTGAATTCGGTTGGCCACAAACTCCTGAGAAATGCTCTTGGGCCTACCACTCCCAAAAGATGATGGATTACCATGATAACGAATGGGGTGTCCCTTGCCACGATGACCAAGCACTCTTCGAACGATTGACCTTAGAAACGATGCAAGCAGGACTTAGCTGGGCTACGATTCTCAATAAACGAGAAAACTTCAGAGAGGCTTTTGACAACTTCGATATCCAAATGGTTGCTAAGTATGACGAAGCTAAAGTTCAATCTCTTCTTCAAAATGAAGGCATTATTCGCAATCAACTGAAGATTCGGGCCGCTATCGCAAACGCCAAAGCGATTCTTGCTATCCAAGAAAAGTATGGTAGCTTCTACGCTTTTTGTTGGAGCTTTGTCGACCATAAACCCATCATCAATGAATACACTACTATGGCAGAAGTTCCAGCCTTTACGCCACTTGCTGAAAAGTTCCGCAACGCTCTTCTCAAAAAAGGTTTTAAGTTTGTCGGACCAACGATTGTCTACTCCTTTATGCAATCTGTTGGCATGGTAAACGACCATTTAACAACTTGTCCATGTAAATAAAAAAATATCGTTATACCTTATACGGTATAACGATATTTTTTTTAATCTAATGTTGCTCGACTCAATAAGTCCGTCATTTCACTCTCATCGTCGAATAACGCTTTAAATCCAACAGCAAACTTCTTCACTGCTTCCACATCTTCTGATCCAATTGAAAACAATCCCGCTTCCGAATCAAACGACAATGCGTCTACTAATTCTGGCATCTTTTCTTCTAGAAAGACAGTCGCTAGCGAATCCCAATCATAGCCATTTCCAAGGAATCCCTCTTCTTGCCGTGTATCAAACACATTTTGTTTATAATCTTCATTTAACCAGAGCACCAGCGTTGCCCATACATCCTCTGTCCCCTCATCGAATACCATGAGTTTAAAAGGTTCTAATTGTTTATTTATATCTTCGTACGACATCCACTACGACTCCTCATTTCATTTTCCTCTATTCTACTCATCATCACACCATTTGTCGAGCCACTCCCATAAGAAGCACACTCTCTATCCCAGCACCGGCCCATTTACGAGGGGCTGAAATGATGGATATGAAAAACTACCAAAATAGATTATTTCACCAAACAGATTCCAAAATTACCATATTTGGTAATAAAAAACACGAAGCTCCGTAGGATTGAAATCTGAGACTCAATCCGATGATCAGCACACACTCTATCCCTGCACCGGTCCATTTATGAGGGGTTGAAATGATGGATGAGGAAGCTACCAAAATAGATTATTTCGCAAAACAGATTCCTTAAGCACCCTGCTCTTTAACGTAAAACACAAAGAGCCTCGGATACCAATAATCATAAGAAAAACGTGCGTAACCA
>CAUVGI010000115.1:0-3669 GCA_963551375.1 uncultured Streptococcus sp.
GCAGCAGAAAATAGGCAAAGCAGTCGATGATGAAATGTCCAGTGCAGTGTGGGTGTAATGCTCATGTTGCACCGGCTTTTTTTCTTGAAAATAATATTTTATGATGTTGATTATGATTGTTCTTAACTTAAATTTCGCATCTTAACTCAAAAAGAGTTATGATACAGAAAAAGAGTTAAAATAGCTACACATTCATTCGAACGCTTATTACAACTACCTAGGAAATGCGAAAGCGGGTTATCTCGCTCAAAAAGCTCATTGCTGTCAACGGATTCAAGCATTTAATCATGATTCTCATGGTGTCATAGGGCACCGTAAAATGAAGGCGTTTCTGCAAAGAGAAGAATCTCATTGAACAAAACAACAGACCACAAATACATGAATCGTGAAATACAACTACACTCAATTTGTCGCCGAAAGAGATCCGCATACCATCGGGATTATATCATAAAATTTCCCCGGATCTATTAAAATGGAAATTTTCTCTTGAGTAGCCGAATCGTGTGTGGTGTACTGACCTCACATATATGACACTGACAAATGGAACCAGGCGCTATAATTATTCCATGATTGATTGATACGATAGAAACGTTGTTGCCAGTGTAACCAGCTCTTTTATCAGGAGTTCCCAGGCCGGGCGTTTGCGTGAAAAAACGTTGTCGAGTGCAAAGGCTATCCCACAAAACCTGATTTTGCACTCGGATCAAGGAAGTCAGTTTACTCCCGCAGAGTTTGTACAACATTGCCTTAAAGACCAAGTTGATTTATCAGTATCGTTTTGAAACTGTAGCAGGACTGGATTATTCCGTGTCAGAGTTTGCTTACGATTGGTACAATCAGGTACGGCCACAACGTATAACGGATATCTTACTTCGTTTGAAAACAGAGCGGAGCGTTCCATTAAGCAGTGGTGTTACAAAAAGTGTTGACCGCTACAAGTTGAAAAATCATGGTTCGTGAGTATACTTAATGATATATTACATTTTGATACTTGCGATGAGTTATCAATAGTTTTTTGGGAAATGGAGTTACTATGGCAAATTCAACTGAACGCATAGGTGTATGCCACTGTGGAGAAATTGCAGAACGAAATAACTGGATGTTTCGCGAACAACCTGTTAACGATATTGGCATTGATGCTCATATGGAATATGTTGAATCATCTGGTAATCCGAAGCAATTACTTGCGTTACAAATTAAAACAGGTGAAAGTTGGTTCAAAGAGGAAAAAGAAGGATATATAGTTTTCCGGGATATCAACGAGAGGCAATACAATTATTGGACAACAAATTCTTTGCCATGCATTGTGGTTTTATATAGCCCTAATAACGATGTTTGCATTTGGCAAAAATTAACGACTGAAACTATCGAAAAAACAAAGGGGGGAGAAGGAAAGGGATTTTTTGTTAAGGTTCCTTTATCTCAAGTTTTTTTGAATGATTTGTCAAATGAGCAGCTTCTTTCTTTTACAAATTTACCAGAACATATCATCAACTATAATTTTCTGTTGTCACAAAAGGAATTCATGCAAATCATACAAGACGGTGGAGAAGTTAAGTTGCATTCAATAGAATGGATAAACAAGACCAGTGGTAGAGGAGAAACAGAATTAATTGTTGATGATGGGGAAAGTATAAAAAAGTATTCATATCCGTATTGGTTTCCGTTTACACCATACACTGATGTTTTTCCGCGACTGTTTCCTTGGGCGGATTTTTCAGTTGATGAAGACTATTATGAGGATTATGACGAAGCCTTATGGAGAGAATACCACTGTTATTATGATAAAGAGGATGATGAATGGAGTATAGTGGGTGATTCTTTTGAAGAATTTCGTAGAAAATTAGATCCATTACGAAGTATTGACTATTCGGGAGAAGTTGCCGAATATATGTTGGTTCTTAGCTTAAATGATTTAGGAAGGGCATTTTTAAAGGTAAATGAATATGTGTCACAAAGCCAAGCATATGCAGGAACAAGACCAACAGAGGACTAAAAATTAGGAAGAGATATATGAAAAAAATTAAACTTAATCAGAGCATCGAAAAAGGAACCTCAATTGATGGATATGAACTTAATCCAGCTGAAAAATATGTGATAAGTATCGAAGAAGAAATGGAATTTCAAAGAGCGATTATGAGTTCGTTTCAAATGATGGGGCCTCCCCCTGCACTTAAAAACTATCATGCGTGGTTGTTTGAAAATGGTTTCATTGCAGATTTAATAAATCCTACAAATGAGTTCGTCGCTCCATATCCGACAAATGAATTCGTCGCTCCATATTATGGTGTTAAACCTCTTTGGAAAACTGATTATTCACAAGGGGTCGTTGTAATGGATGAGAGAGACAGTGATTATTTTATTGTCATGGAATGCAGTGGCAAAAATAAGGGGTATAAGCACACAAAAGTCATACTTACATTGGGAGGGTGTATGTAGAAAAAACTGGGAAATCAGACTGTAGAAATCATTTTGAATTTATCTGCTAGATTGCAAGATCAGGTAGGACAGTCTGAAATAATTCCTCCGGCGAACTGTAATGAAAGGATTTTCGAGGGAGTTGATTGATCCAGTTCTGTATCTCTCTTATCTGCTCATCCGTAACTACATCAAAAGAACTCCCTTTTGGTAAGAACCGGCGAATCAATGAGTTCTGCTTTTCATTCAGTCCGCGTTCGTAGGCGGAGTAAGGATGAGCATAGTATATGGGTATCGTGGAAAGCAACTGTGGCAGTGAAGCAAATTCACTGCCGTTATCACTTGTGATGGAGCGAAAAACTTGATGGAATCGTTCTCCATACAGATTTCGGAGCGTTTTAAAACCTTGCTCAACTGCCTGTGTGCTTCTACCGGGTATCTTTATAATGTGTCGAAATCTTGTGGTTCGCTCATCCAGTGTCAACAAAACGGATTGTGACTCCTTTCGACCGACCACGGTATCAATCTCCCAATGCCCAAACTCCTCCCGCTGATTGACTACTTGGGGACGAACTTCAATACTCAGGCCATACAGCCGCTTATGCTGCGGATGTCCCTTACGGTGTTGTTTACGTTTGACCTTTAGCGTGAGATCGATATTTCGAGCTTTTAACAATCCACGCTCAATATAGTTATAAAGTGTCTTGCTGCAAACCAGCTCGGTGAAACAGCCCTTTTCTTTGGCAAGACCGCAAATCGTATCAGGTGCCAGATGCTTTGTCAGTATCTGCTTTACTGCAAAAGACACGAATTTCTTGGCTTGCAGCAGCTTTATGGGGCAATGACTATTTCGTCTTCGATGTTCGTAGACACGCTGTCCCGAATCTCCAAAGTAGCGCGTGTATGGCTCCAGATTCCGTCCTAACTGTTGTACAGTACCTCTGGCAAGTTCATTATATAAAGTTGACCTTGCAATCCCGACTTCGCGCGCGATGCGACTTTTGGGGAGCTTTAATTGCAGCAGCACTTCAATCTGTGCACGCTTTTCGCGTGTCAGGTGGCGATATTTTCTATTTGTGGTATGCTCGTTCTGGGCCATGGCGAACCTCCTGGTGTGTTGGTGTGTGGTAGCTTCATCATACCACGAGTTCGTCATCGGCTCTTTTTTATTGTCCTAGTTCATCTTACAATCATCCGAAAGAAATTCAGAATGATCTTCTCTTGACAGAACCGGAATACCTTACTGTTTCC
>CAUVGI010000116.1:0-3663 GCA_963551375.1 uncultured Streptococcus sp.
GTCGCGCATCGTGACGCCGTAGAGGGCGTCCGCGATCTCCATCGTGCGCTTCTGGAGCATAATCGCAATCACATGCGAGTATCGATCGAAATCCTAACGTTTGCTACGACGAAGGGAACACCGACAGAAAGTCTACGAAAGAACAATGGAAAATCGAAGAAGACCTCGTTAGAGCTTGTACATTTGAACGTGTCAACAAAAGCACACAACATACTCGCATGCAAGGTACTCTGATACAACACCACGCGATGACGCATGCGTGAAACACTACTAGGAGCAGCACAACACGGAACATTCTTCCGATTCACAGACCATGCGAACACATCTCATACCAGAAGCTAAAGAAATGCAGAAATAACAAATAGCCTACTGTCACATGCCTTTAAATCGAACAACATTGTTAAAGCGAGAAGAGTAATGGGTACCATCGAGACAAGAGTCACAAGGACGCAATGGGCAATCGGACAAGGCGGCTTCCAGACAGGAATCATCGATTTCTACGTAAACGAAACACACGGCCGCTATACATATGTATTCGATTGCGGAACAGAAGCAAGACAGACGATAATCGAAAACAGAATTAGGCAATTTGATCAACAAGCTACTATTCTTCAGACAAGTACTCACCCCACAAGCAGGAAAAATACCATTGCGACAGGATTACACAGCAGACTAACAAACCTAATCGTAAACAACGAGGGAAATAGCCCCACAAAATCAAAGATTGACGCACTATACATATCTCACTTTGACCTCGACCATATTAGCGGTATTCCAGCATTATGCGACGGGCGGGAAGTGACGGAATGCATTATCCCAACTACGACAGTGCACGAACGATTCCTCTGCTTGGCATCTAACTTATTTCGCACTGACAAGAACAGATCCACTGACACAATTACTGACGAGCGAATCCATGAGATCAGTGAGTGGATTTGGAAATTTTACGAACAGCCAGAATTAGCATTGAAGTTGATGATCAATGAGCATATCAAAGTTAGAGAATCACCATATGCGGAAGCAAACAATCAACGAACCGCTCATCAAAACAAAAACGAAACCCTGGAAGAAAGAGAAATATACTCCAAAACCACACATATAACAAGCACAACTAGAACTCCTGTAGGAACAATCAAAACACAAAGCGATCGCACACAAATCCACGCGGCCACCCCGAATAACACCAGCATTCCGATTTGGGAACTGCGTTCACACACCGTTCACGACACAATTTTATCAAAAGTGGCTGAACAGTTCATATCAAATCTAATCGAAAGGAACCTAATAACACAAGGCGAAGATATTACGCACCCAAATGCATTCAAAGAGTTTTATGTGAGTTCAAATCTAAACGAGCTGAAACAAATTGGAATATGCTTAAAAGAGGCAATCAACGATTTCAAAAAGCACTACAAAATTACCGGCCTCATCTCGGGGATGACAGTTCCAAATGCATTTTCGCTAATACTATATTCGGGAACACCTTCAAAACTGAGCATTATGAATGTTCAAACAAAGTCCATTCATGCCCAGTCGACAACATTGGAAATACACAATCGGACAGGGTGGCTCAACTGCTCCGACGCACCAATCGGACGACACTCCGAACCACTGTCAACGTTCACCCATCTCTACGCGGATATATTTGGGCAGATCACTACATTTCTCCCACCTCACCATGGGTCGGATAAGGATTGGTCACCTGATTTGCTATCACCCTTATCTATGTCAAGACCGCCACATATGCCCAAAGTCGTTATTCCTGCACATAGTCGACGATATGGCCACCCAGGCGTCGACTTAATTCGCTATTTGCAACATAACCACTGCGCAACGTTTATCGTTAATAACGAACCAGCGAATACATACTGCGAACTACAATCATTCAAGGTCCAGTATTTGTAGACCAATACAACTGTAGCACCAGTAACCGCGATACGATATTTCAAAACAAAGGAAGTGAGCATGCATTTTCAAACAGTTTCCACCAATTTTAAACAATTTGACAAAATCCCATCCTACACAGAGACCGTTACACTATGGAAAGACCAGATTCCCTACGCGACAATTACCATCGCTATAGACTGGTATATTAATCCGATCACTTCTCCAACCCAACAAGCACTTCAATACAAACAACTTTCAGATTCTTTGTCCACAGAATCAAGCAAAAATGCCACTAATTTGTACTGCTCCATAAACGAGACAGATTTCTGGTCCAGCACATCTGACTTTATCAATTCATCAAACAGAACAAACGACCATCATCCTACGACCGTCGACATACTTATCCTTCGTCAGATCGACTTGAATTATCTACTTTCCTTTGATCGGTTAATCGCCTCAAACCAGTTTCAATACAAGAACATTCTCATACCTAACCATTCAAAGCAATCACTCACACTAATTTTTCTGAAGGAACTAATTGACTCATTTCAATCATTATCGGACATAGATTTCTTAAACAGAATCCACTCTTTGAATGAATGGATTATCTCTTTCTACACATCCCCCGAGAGCGCATTATCAGATCGACTTCCCAAGTCCAATACATTCCGCATCAACAAGAATGATATAGCCACTGAGCGAAACGAGATAATCAAACCCGCTCAACAATATGTATATACATCAGCTGATGGAAGCACTACCACAGCATTTCACTTATTTTCGGCAAGCGACACGCGATCAGATAGTTTTACTAACGTGCTTCGCGTACTCATCTCCGACAAGTCGGGACAGCTAACTCCAATCTGGGAAGTCGACCTGATCGACTTTGGTCTACCGAATACGGAACTTGTTCCACCAACATTCGTGACCGATTGCAATTTTATCAGCATTGAAGAATTTGATAACGACCCTGACCACCTTCGCACTATACTATCACGACTCACGCCCACTAATGTTAGCAATTTTAGATCTGCCGTAGCTAACTGGAGATTACCTAATCTACACCGACCAATTGTTTACCACTCCAATCACGCCTCTAACTCTAACATTAATTACTTAGGAAAAGTGCAATACCAAGACGGCCGCCTCCACCTAATATCGGAGCCAGAAAGTTCAACATTTCTCCTGCCTCGCTACAATTTCAAACTTCCCGCCGCAATATTTGACATACTTCTTGCTCGATTTTCCTCTAATGCCCAGGGAACCATGATGCTTGATCACCCACAGTGTCCCGTCCGTGACCTGCAGTTCTTTTTATTTTCCGGCCGAAATTCTCGCGAAAACATATTAACGCGACGTGCTAACTATGCAATTCCGTTACATTATTTTCAGCGTGTTACATCACCTCCTACAATCATCACAAAGGAAAGAACATCACACGTTAACTTTGTTTCATTATTTGATCTTAACTCCTGATCACCATCGAGTTAATTCACTGCACTACGATCCAGTAGCCAGCACTCTCACAATGCTCTATTTTCAGGATTTCCTCACAAGATCAGCGGATACATCAATTACATCATTTATTTCTTTCAAACAATCCATATGCGGGTTGCTGTAAGCCTCTAAGCGTCATCCTGGCTTTGTATTCGAGTACTAATGTTCCAGGCGCTGGGACACCACCGTCGTGACACCGTCACGCATGGTGACGCCGTAGAGGGCGTCCGCGATCTCCATCGTGCGCTTTTGGTGGGTGATGACGATCAGCTGCGAGGT
>CAUVGI010000117.1:0-3585 GCA_963551375.1 uncultured Streptococcus sp.
TTTGGAGGACAAGCATGTGATTATACAGGCGTTATCGAGTATGGTGACGATACTTGCGGTCATCGCACTCGGCTATCTTTTGCAGGCCAAGGGATGGTTTCAAGAAGGATTCAGTAAGAGCATTGAGGATTTGATTTTGAAAATTGCTTTACCAGCGTCTATCTTTGTTTCCGTATTAAAATTTATAACAAGAGAACAACTCGTGAGCTTCTTTGGAGCGAGTCTATATCCGTTGATTACGGTGATTCTAGGCTACATCGTGGCATGGGGCGCTGTAGTTTTGTTCAAAGTTCCAGTCGGGCGACGTGGGATTATGCTCAATACATTCGTGAATGCGAACACTGTCTTTATGGGACTACCGCTCAACCTCTCTCTTTTTGGGGAAGAAGCGATGCCGTACTTTTTGGTTTACTACGTGATTAATACATTGTCGATTTTTACCGTTGGAACGTATGTTGTAGCCACTGACCGTCCTGATGGAAATAAAAATAAAGGAATCGAGTGGAAGAGCCTCTGTTCACCGCCGCTCATTGCGTTTCTAGTGGCTTTAGCAGTTGTGGCGCTTGGCATTCCAGTTCCAACGTTTGCACAAAATTCCATTAATATAGTAGGAAGTTTAGTGACACCATTGTCACTGATGTATATTGGGATCAATCTCAAGCAAAGTGGCCTGGGAACACTGAAGATAGACCGTGATACAGTACTTGCGTTATCCGGACGCTTTATTATTTTCCCAATGTTAATGGTATTAGTGTTACTTGTTGGAGGAGCGGATAACACCTTATTAAAAGAAACCTTTATTATTCAATCCACTATTCCAACACTGGTGATTATGCCGATTTTAGCGGCAGAAGCTAAAGGAGATGTAGATTTTGCGACGAATGTGGTGACAATGACAACCATTGCCTACTTAGTGGTATTGCCATTGTGGTCCCTATTCTTATTTTTCATTTAGCGAAATTATCATATATGATAATTTTTCATGCATACAAAAAGCGAAGAACCTTAGAGGCTCTTCGCTTTATTTCATTTTATCTTATAAAAATTCATGCGTATCAAAGAAGTTTCCTAGTTCTGCTTTGATTGTTTGTGCTTCAGTATCAATCTCTGTAATCTTGATGATTGAAGAGTAGTCTGTTACGTTGTGGTTTGAAACCCCTGATTCACAGAATACAACCGCACCTGCTGTTGTTGAATCAAACTCTTGAATAAGACTACGCATACCGTTGATTGTACCGCCGGCTTTCAAGAAGTCGTCGACGATTAATACATTTGATCCGCTAGCTAATGTACGTTTTGATAATTCCATTTTCTCAACGCGAGAAGAAGAACCTGAAACATAGTTAATACTTACTGTAGAACCTTCCGTAATTTTTGAATCACGGCGCACGATGACGAATGGTACGTTTAAGTAGTTCGCAACGGTTTGTGCGATTGGCACCCCTTTTGTTGCAACCGTCATAACAGCATCGATTTTCTTATCTTCGTAAGCAGATGCAATCATTTTCCCTAAATCATGTAATACATCTGGTTTTGCAAGTAAATCAGAAAGGTAAATATATCCCCCTGGTAATAGACGGCTTGCATCGTTCATTTGCTCTTTTAGTTTTTCCGCAGCAGCCAATGCTTGTTCGCGTTTGATTTTCGGAACAAAAATTACGCCCCCTGCAGCACCCGGTACTGTGCGAATAATCCCTACACCTTGCTTTTCAAAAGTCTTCTTGATAATAGCAATATCCTCACTGATAGAAGATTTTGCGGACTGATACAATGCTGTAAATGTTGTTAATGAGATTAACGTATGTGGGTTATCTAATAGACGTTGTGTCATATCGACTAAACGTTCGCTTCTTTTTAATTTCATCGTTTCGTCCTCCTTTTTTCTTTAAGACACTATTATAGTATACACAAAAGTACGGAAATTACAATTTTTTAAACCTGTAATATTCGGGAAATGAGTGATTAAAACCTTGAAAATCAAAAGAATGTTCCTGAATTTCTTTGGAACAGCTAAAAATTAGTCTTCTGGTATAAAGATGTCATTGCTTCTAATGGAGAAGTGTTATAAAAATAAGGAGGAATAAAGGTGTGAAGAGCTTCTTAAGAAGGTTCGATTACTTCGAATCCTTACGGATATCTTCATAATAGCGGTAACGTTGCACCGGTTCGAGCCTAAGGTCTTTCGCCTTTAAAACCTCAAAGAGGGCGTAAGGATTAAAAATCCTACGCCCTCTTATTCGTTTTAATGCAAATTCACGTTACTGCTATTATAGAATCCGTGGATTCTCAGTAATCTCAATCTTAGCTAGCTTAATTTGTTATTTAGCCTATTTTATAAACACTTCGGGGTTTCAGTAAAACTTAATACAGAAGCAAATTTTTATCCAACCACTCTCTACAGTTTAAATGCGTTTGAGTTCGATGCCAACAACACCGTATTGTGCTTGTTTTTCCTTCGAATAGTAAGTCAACATGTCATCGGGATGTGCATTGACCACGTCTTCTGGAGTATAACCGCATTTTAATAGCGGAAGGCGCTCGTACAGTTCTGCAAAGTTTTTAAAAACATGCAACTGAACCACTTCGCAGAGTGTTGTTTGCGAAGCGTCTTGGGTATTGGTAAATCGAATCTGATCACCAATTTGAATCGATTGACGCTTTTCATCGTAAAGACGAAGTTCAATCGTTTTTTGACCGGAGTCAATAGAAGCATATGGTTTTGGGAAAAGCGTCATTTCATGTCGCATGACTAGTTCTCCTTGTTTAAAACGAATTTTTCAACGGCAACAGCAACGCCATCTTCGTCGTTCGTTGTTGTCACGAAGTTAGCAATTTCTTTAATCGAATCAATCGCATTTCCCATCGCAATCCCAAGACCAGCGTATTCAATCATGTCACGATCATTTTCATGGTCACCAAGGCACATTACTTCATCGCATGTAAGGCCAAGTTTATCGGCTAGATGATGCACGGCTTTTCCTTTGCTCGCTTCAGGGTGAATCACTTCGAGATAGAAGCCAGCACTACGGAAAATGTTGTAGCGGCTCTTGAAGTCGTCAGAAAGATTTGGTATTAATTCTTCTAACACTTCAGGTTCATCGACGAACATGATTTTGACGAATTCTTTGTCCGTTGGAATGTCTTTATACAATTGATGAATGATTGGCATTCCTACAAGTTCACTTTCATGAATCGAGTATTTGCCGACAGTTTCTGTTGGAACGTAAATCGCCTCTTCGTCGATGGCGTGGTAGTGCACATTGTATTTTGTAGCATAGTCGTTCACGCGTTCTAAATCATCATGTGTCATTGAGAAACGCACGAGAGCTTTCTTCGAACCTGTTTGTTGCACCAAAGTTCCGTTGTAAGTCACGACATAATCGTGGTCGTTTACTAAGTCAAGCTCTTGAAGCAATCCTTCTACACCAGGATATGGGCGTCCTGTACAAAGAACGACATAGACTCCTTGTGCGCTTGCAGCGTTTAAAGCAGTCTTTACTCGTGGTGTGATTTCGCGTTTTGAATTGATAAGTGTGCCGTCGATATCGATGGCGATTAATTTGATAGCCATAGTTCCTCCTTGAA
>CAUVGI010000118.1:0-3523 GCA_963551375.1 uncultured Streptococcus sp.
AAGAAGATAAACAAAACAGCTATTACGAAACCAATCGTAATAGCTGTTTCTTTTTTCCTCCACAGAAGGATACTAGAAAAGTGAAAATAAAATAAAACTCCTCGGAGTTATTATGGCAATGGTAGGGAATCATAACCAATGTGAATTAGGGAGAGTTGCGATTATTCGCTACTCTCCCTTTGAAGCTTGGTAGGCTTGAGACCTTAGGCTCAAACCGGTATCCTACTATTCTTGCCACAATAACAACTCCGAAGGAGTTTTATTGATTTGTATAGAACTATATTTCTAGTATCCTTCTGGATTTTTCTTTTGCCAGTTCCATGAGTCTCGAACCATATCATTCAAGTTCTTTTCAGCTACCCATCCTAGCACTTCTTTTGCTTTAGAAGCATCCGCATAACAAGTTGCGATATCCCCTGCACGACGAGGCGCAATTTTATAAGGAATATCCACACCGTTTTCTGAGATAAATGCTATTACTAAATCTAATACACTGTATCCAATACCAGTACCTAAGTTAAAGACTTTTGCACCTTTTTGAGCCGCATTGTTTTTAACCGCTAGTACGTGTCCACGAGCCAAGTCAACAACGTGGATGTAGTCACGAACCCCAGTCCCATCATGTGTATCATAATCGTTACCAAATACACTTAAGAATTCGCGTTTACCAACAGCTACTTGAGTGATATATGGCATTAAGTTATTTGGAATGCCATTTGGTGCTTCTCCAATCAAGCCACTTTCATGCGCTCCGATTGGGTTGAAGTAACGTAGGTTTGTGACTGACCAGTCGCTATCTGAGAAAGCAACGTCATTCAAGATTTGTTCAAGCATTACTTTTGTATAACCATAAGGGTTTGTAGCGCTTGTTGGCATTTCTTCTTTAAAAGGAACGACATTATTCATACCGTATACTGTTGCACTCGAACTGAACACGATATCTTTTACATTAAATTGACGCATTACGTCTAATAACACTAATGTTCCTGTAATATTGTTGTGATAGTATTCTAAAGGTTTTGCAACAGACTCTCCCACAGCCTTGAAACCTGCGAAATGAATCACTGAATCAATATTTTCTTTTTCAAAAACCGTTACTAAGAAATCACGATCAAGAATATCTCCTTCATATAGAGGGAAATCTTTTCCTGTGATTGTTTTTAAACGATTTAATACTTCTGGCGAGCTGTTTGAGAAGTTGTCAACGATCACAACCTCAAATCCAGCTTTATCTAATTCGATAACTGTATGAGAACCGATATACCCTGCTCCACCTGTTACTAAAATTGCCATTTTTGCTTCCTCCCTTAGTTCAACACATCTTCTACGTGATCTTTTTGTAATGTTAAAATACGTGGACCATCTTTTGTAATAGCCAATGTATGTTCAAATTGGCAGCTTAGTCCACCATCTAATGTATGAGCTGTCCAACCATTACTTTCCATTTCTGCTTTCCAAGTACCAGTATTCACCATCGGTTCAATAGTGATGACCATTCCCTCTTTCAAGCGAAGGCCTTTTCCAGGTTCGCCGTAGTGAGGAACTGCTGGGCTTTCATGAATCGTTGGCCCAATTCCGTGTCCAATAAAGTCACGAACAACCGATAAACCTTCACTTTCAACATAAGTTTGAATCGCGTGACCGATATCCCCAATACGATTGCCAACTTTTGCTTGTTGAATTCCTAAATATAAAGCTTTCTTTGTTACTTCATATAAATGGTCGATTTCTGGAGTGCTTTCGCCAACGATATAGCTCCAGCAAGAATCTGATAAAGCACCTTTAAGTTCCACGCAGAAGTCTACTTTTACTAAGTCTCCTGATTTTAAAGGTTTGCGACGTGGAAATCCGTGACAGATTTCGTCATTGATACTTTGGCATGTTGCATATTTATATCCCTCGTATCCAATTTGCGGTGCTGAACCACCCGCTTCTTCGATTTTCTTTTGCACAAATTGATCGATGTCCCAAGTAGTGACACCCGGTTTAATAAAATCACGAAGTTGCACATGAATGGATGCTAACAGTGCACCCGATTCTTCCATTGCATCAATTTCGCGTTTTGATTTTAATGTAATCATGAAATAAACTCATCCTTTCTAGTCTCCCCGTCATTATAGCATAGAACAAATATAAAGAGAAAGAGCCTAGACCAAAATGTTAATAGAGTCTTAATCAAAAAAGACTGACAAAGTAACCTTTGTCAGTCTTCATATTCCCTCTTATATTATAAGTGGTCTGTTGGCGCTACTGTAATTGGCTCAACGGATTGAGTCGCTGCTGTTTCTGTTGTTGGTTCAGCAGTTGTTGATTCAGTAGTCGTTGTTGTAGTTGTCTCAGTCGTTGTTGTTTCAACAGTTATTGTAGCTTCTTCTGATGTAACCACTTCTTCATTCGCCGCAGCTTCAGTAGTCGTTGTTGCTTCAATAGTCGTTGTTGCTTCAGTAGTCGTTGAAACATCTTCACGAATGTATCCTATATATCGATAACAACTCATGTCGATTAGACTTTGTTCATATGGAGTTACTGCAGAAACTGAAGTTGTTGCTGCCGCCGTCCCCGCTGCTACTAATCCAACCATTAAGATTGTTTTCTTAGCTTTCTTATTCGAAACTAAGAAGTAAGCTGCTCCTGATAATGATACGATACCAAGAACTGCTAGGATTGTTGTCGAAGATGATCCCGTATGTGGTAAAGTGTCGTCTAATGGGCATTTCCCTTTATCCAACTCATAAACGTACAATGTCGCTTGGCCAGCAAGTGCAGGTGAAGTTGGTTCACCTGATTGAATCGCCTCACGTTGTTCTTTCGTTAAATCAGCAATGTTTACTGATTGCACTTGAGGAGTCTCAGCATTCGCTACTTTAGAAGCGGACATTCCAACAAAAGCAAATAACATTACTACTACAGCACATAGTTTTAACCATTTGTTTTTCATCTGATTTTTCCTCCTTGAATTTTATGTTTAAATTATAATGTTTATTTGAATAAATTTCAAATATTTTCCATTATCTTATATACTTTTTAACATAATTAAAGCTTTTTTCCCTCAAAAGGAACTTTTTGGAACCATTTATTTCCAAATGTTTCTAGATTTGTTCAGGAACAATCCGATGTTTCTTCGCACTTATTTTCATTTTTCATACAAAAAAAGGATTGTTAAAACTTAATTTAACAATCCTTCTCTATTCTTATAAATGATCATTCGGAGCAACCACTTGCGGTGCTGATGATGTTGTACCAGTTGTCGGCGCCTCTGTTGTAGGCTCTTCTGTAGTGGTTGTGGTAGTAGTCGTTGTAGTTGTTGACTCCGTAGTCGCTTCTGTAGTTGTAGTTGCTTCTGTAGTCGCTTCTGTTGAAGTTGTTGACTCTGTAGTTGTTTCACCAGACTCATGGATGAATCCTACATATTTGTAGCAGCTGTCGTCTGAAACTGTTTCATTCGCAGAAACAACTGATGTTGCAGCTACTGCTCCTGATAATACAAGACCTGCCATTAATACCATCTTCTTACCATTTTTGT
>CAUVGI010000119.1:0-3448 GCA_963551375.1 uncultured Streptococcus sp.
TCTTTGAAGCCTCAAAGAGACACTAACGAATGAATTCGTAAGTGTCTCTAATTCGGATTCAATGGATGTTCTCACTAATCTTTCAACAAAACCGCTGTTTCTGTCGCAATCGATGTACAAGGCGTACATCTAAAAGCCTCCTGAGGTGATTCCACACAACAAAGATGAGGAAAGTTGGGGGCTCTCTTTAGATTGTGTTCCTCATTCACACGGACCGGTGCAGGGATGGGAGGAACGTGTTTCATGGAGAGTGTGCTATAATGGGGCGACAAGAGAGGTGAATCGGATGCGGTATGTGCTTTTATTAAGAGGAATCAATGTTGGTGGCAAAAATAAAGTTGTGATGAGCGAATTGAAGGAATTGCTGAAAGGTGAAGGGTTCAGCGATGTGGATTCGTACATTAATAGCGGGAACTTATTTTTTGCTAGCGATGAGAGTGCGGAAAAAATAGTTTTGAAAGTTGAAAAGGTATTAGAAGAGAATTATGAGTTCTCGATTCCATTTGCGCTGTTTTCAAAAGAGGATTACTTAGAAGAAATGGCGGGGCTTCCGGAATGGTGGCAGGATGAGTTTGCCAGAAAAGATATTTTGTTTTTCTCACGAGGGACAGATGTGAGTGAAGTTATCCGATTTGTAGAAGAGTCAGAGTTTTATAATGAGAGAGTCTATATCGGGAAATGTGCCGTCTTCTGGGCGAAAATCGATGAGGCAGAGTATCAAAAAACGACTTACCATAAGAAGATTTTGAAGCAACCATTTTATAAGACGATTACGATTCGAAATGGAAAGACATTTGACAAAATTGCAGAAATACTGCAGACAGAGAAACCTTTGTGATAGGGCTTTTTTATGGTACAATAGTGTGTGAATTTGTAGAGAGTGAGGCGCATTATGGAAATTAAAATTATTGAAACAAGTGATATGCATGGGTACGTGTTACCGACAAACTATACAGAAAGAAACATGGACTTAGGATTCAGTACGGCGAAGGCTGCAACTGTGATTCGTCGCTTAAAAGAAGAAGCGAATGGTCCTGTGATTCAAATCGAAAACGGGGACTTCATTCAAGGGTCACCATTAAGCTACTATGTTCGTAAACAAGATTCAAAAGTAGCATCTGATTTAACAAAAGTATTGAACTACTTAAACTATGACTTAGGAATTTTAGGAAACCACGAATTTAACTATGGGTTGGACTACTTAAGAGAAGCGATTGCGTCTTACAACCACCCAATTCTTTGCTCAAACATTTTAACGAAAGATGGAAAGCCAGCGTTTGGCGAACCTTACAAAGTGTTCGAGAAAGACGGCGTGAAAATCGCAGTTTTAGGGATTACAACGCCTTATATTCCAAATTGGGAACAACCTGCAACGGTGAAAGATTTAGTATTCGTGAGCGCGTTGGAAACGGCGAAGAAATACGTTCCAGAAATGCGTAAAGTCGCGGATGTTGTCGTTGTAACGTACCACGGAGGATTCGAGTGCGACCTTTCATGCGGTGATCCAACGGAACTCTTAACAGGAGAAAACGAAGGGTATGCGATTGCGACGCAAGTAGAAGGAATCGATGCGTTAGTGACAGGACACCAACACCGTGTGATTGCACAAAAAGTGAATGGCGTGCCAGTGATTCAACCAGGATACCGCGGCGCATATGTCGGTGAAATCAGCTTAGAAGTGGAAAAAGTAGACGGGAAGTATACTGTTGTTTCAAGCGAAGCAAAACTTCATCCAACAGAAGACGTTCCTGCCGACCCAGCTGTATTAGAAATGTTTAGCGATTTACAAGCGGAAGTGGAAGATTGGTTAGATACTCCAGTTGGAAAAGTTGTTGGAGATATGACGATTAAAGATCCACATGCTGCGCGTTTAAGCGAACATCCATATATTGAATTTATCAATAAGGTTCAAATGGAAGCCAGCGGTGCAGACATCTCAGGGACTGCGTTATTCAACAATGACGGTCGTGGATTTAACTCAGAAATCCGTATGCGTGACGTGATTACGAACTACATTTATCCAAATACATTAGCCGTTCTAAAAGTGAGCGGGGAAGACTTAAGAAAAGCTCTTGAGCGTGTGGCGACTTATTTCATCGTCGAAAACGGGCAAGCGGTCTTCAATCCTAAATATGTGGAACCAAAACCTCAATTCTACAACTACGATATGTACGAAGGAATCGAGTACACATTAGACTTCACTAGACCATTCGGCGACCGTGTAACTCGTCTAGAGTATCATGGCAAACCCGTTCAAGATACGGATGAATTAGAAGTAGTGACAAACCAATATCGTGCAGTTGGTGGCGGAAACTATAGTATGTTTAAGCCGGAGAAGATTGTGCGTGAGGTGCAGATTGACATGACGGAGCTCATTGCGGAATACTTGCGCAAACATCCAGTCATCGAAGCAACAGTCAACAACAACTTTAAGACTGTGGTGAAATAATATAAAGACACTTTAAACTCCTCAGAGTTTGTTATAGAAAAGCATTATAGGATACCGGTTTGAGTCTTAGACCTCAAACCTACCAAGCTTCAAACAGTCTCTACGAAATGAATTTCTAGAGACTGTAATTCACATTGGTTATGATTCCCTATAATGCTTTCTATAACCTCTGAGGAGTTTTTCGTTTTATCAGCGCTTAAGTTGTCGTGTTGCTTCAATAAAGTTAGAACCAATATTCCTTCATTCTAAATGAGAAGCGTTAGCCATAATAGCTGTATCGGATTGAGCAAAGGTCTCAATCCTATCGAGCCTCAAACGGATGGTAGGAAATGAATTTCCAACCATCCGTAATTCGCATCGATTACTGATCGCTATAATGGCTACTATGTTATCCGAAAACGCGTAGCTTTTTTTCTTTGCATCTTAACGTTGTTGTGTTGCTTCGATGGAGTGAGTGCAAGTATTCCTTCATTCGAAATGAGAAAGTGCTAAGAGTAATTGGAGATTCTTATGTTGAGATTGCGAAAAGTTTAGGATTTTGTTAGGGAATGTTACGGTATAGGCGGGATATGGTATGATGAAAGCACTGAATTGAAAAGTGAGGTTTTGTGTGTGAAGGTAAAGAAATGGTCGTGGATTGGGCTATTGATGTTATGCGTGACGCTATTAGTGGGTTGTGTGGATCACACGAGTCGTGGGTATCTTGAAGAGTTGGCGGGGAAAGAATTGAGTCGTGTTTATCCGACGAAAAATATTGAAGATTTATTTGAGCAGTTTCCGAATGGATTTACTGTAAGTCAGATGCGTGTAGTCGATGACACGAATGTATTTGTTTATCTTGAGGCTAGGGAAAAAGGGAAGCTGCTAGTTGGAACGATTAAGCAGCTCAATTCTAAAACTAAGGAAGAAGAGAAAAGTATACCGTTCCAATATGTGGATGGGCAGTTTGTTTTTGAAAACGAAGAAGAGGCGAAAAAACTCTGGCCACAAGGAAAGTTC
>CAUVGI010000120.1:0-3303 GCA_963551375.1 uncultured Streptococcus sp.
CATTTTTTTAATACAGAGGGGATATTATGACATCAAAGCATCAACAAATCATTCGCTATATTGAATCACTCCCAGTTGGAGAAAAGATCTCAGTTCGTTCGATTGCAAAGAATATGGAAATGAGCGAAGGTACAGCCTATCGTGCAATCAAGGAAGCTGAGAATATTGGGATTGTTTCAACCATTGAACGTGTTGGAACGATTCGTATTGAACGTAAGACAAAAGATAATCTAGAAAAACTATCTTTTGGAGAAATTATTAAGATTATTGAAGGGGAAGTATTCGGTGGGCACGAAGGATTAGATAAAATCTTAAACCGCTTCGTTATCGGTGCGATGACGTTAGATGCGATGACGCGCTATATTCAGCCTGAATCACTTGTGATTATCGGGAACCGTGAAGATGCTCAATTACTTGCCTTAAACCAAGGGGCTGCTGTTTTAATTACTGGGGGCTTCCAAGCAACACCTCAATTAATTCAAAAAGCGGATGAGCTTAAAATTCCGCTCATGGGAACAACTTACGATACATTTACGGTCGCCAGCCTCATCAACCGTGCGATGACCGATCAATTGATTAAAAAGAAAATTATGATTGTTGCCGATATTTATAATGATATCGATAACACGCATTATTTAAAAATGGATCAAACCGTTAGAGAGTATCGCGAGTTGAGTGAAAAGACTGGAAATTCGCGTTTCCCAGTTGTAAACCATTCGAACAGATTAGTAGGGGTTGTTTCTGCTAAAGATATTTTGGGAAAAGCAGATACTCTAACAATGGAACGTGTAATGACGAAGAATCCATCTGTGTCAAAATTACACGCTTCGGTAGCGAGCGTGGCGCATTCAATGATTTGGAATGGGTTGGAAATGTTACCTGTTGTTCAAGACAATATGGAATTAATAGGAATCATTTCAAGACGAGATGTTATGAAGGCGATGCAACTGACACAACGTCAACCGCAAGTCGGGAATACATTTGAAGATGATGTGAGTGAAAACTTAGAAATCGTTGAAGTGAATCCAACAGGCGCTAACTTTAGCTTTACAGTAACACCACAAATGACGAACAACCTTGGGATGCTTTCTTTTGGTGTATTATGTGAAGTGGTTTCGGTTGCTTCAAAAGAATTTATTCATAGAAGTCAACGTCGTAACACCGTGATTGAACAATTAGAAATGCACTACTTGAAGATGATTCCAATCGAAAGTCATATTGTGATTCAAATTCAAACGCTCGATAATGGTCGTAAAGTATCAAAATTAGATATTTCAGTATTATTAGAAAACTCAATTGTTGCTAAAGCAATTATGTCAAATCAATTAATGGAAAGAAATTAAGAATGAATTACAAAGAATTATTAAAAGAAATGATCACAGAGATTGAAAAAGCAGATTCCATCGTGATTTTAAGACATAGAAAACCAGACCCAGATGCTTTGGGATCGCAAATAGGACTTAGTAAGTTGATTAAAGGTGCTTACCCTGAAAAGGCTGTATATGTTATTGGAGATATGCCCGAAAACTTGAAGTATATTGGTGACATGGATGAAATCACGCAAGAGGTGTTCGATCACTCGCTTGTGATTGTTGTCGATTGTTCTACACCGCGACTTATTAATTGTCCGTTTGAAATGAATGTCGAAGAGGTGATTAAAATTGATCACCATCCAAATGTCACTCCTTATGGAAAGATTTGTTATGTGGATACTACAGCCGCAAGCGCTAGTGAAATCATGGCAGAGTTTGCTTTTGATGAAACGACACCATTTCAAATGAATAGAGAAGCTGCTAATGTTATTTACGCAGGGATTATCGGTGATACCGGACGATTCTTATATCCGTCGACAACTTCGAAAACTTTTGCGCTTGTATCAAAATTGATACAACACGATGTAGATTTAGCTGGAATCGCCGATAAAATGATTACGAAACCGCTGAATGTTAATCGGATGACAGGGTATATATATGAACATCTAGAAGTATCTCCTGAGGGAATGGCGAGTGTCGTTTTAACAAAAGAAGTGCTTGAACGTTTCCAAGCCACTGACCAGTTAGCCTCTCTTGTAGTTTCAGTGCCTGGAACAGTCGAAGGGATTTTGGCTTGGAGTATGTATGTGGAACAGGAAGATGAGACCTTTAGAGTACATTTGCGTTCAAAAGGCCCAACTGTAAATGATATTGCGCAAGAGTTCGGCGGCGGAGGACATACGCTCGCATGCGGTATTCCTTCTGTTACGAAGAGTCAAATTTTAGAAGTGGATGCTAAGTTGAAAGAGGCAGTAAGAAACTTTAAGAAAAATTGAAATAACACTCAAATAAGAGTAATATAAAGTGTTGTGTTTACAATAAAATTAGTCCAATAATTGGATGAAAGGAAATATTAAATAATGAATTATACAGAATTTTTTAAAAAAATTGATGCAGAAATTAAAAAAGCAGATTCGATTGTCATCTTACGTCATGAATCACCAGATCCAGATGCAATTGGATCACAAGTAGGGTTAAGAGAAATTATCCGCGCTACTTATCCTGAAAAAACAGTATATTTACTTGGTGAAATGCCTAGCTCATTAACATATATTGGTGAAATGGACGAAATTACACAGGAACAATTTGATGCTGCACTGATTATTGTATTAGACTGTGCCAATACTCCACGTATTGACTGCCCATTTGAAGTTGATCCATCTAAAGTAATTAAAATTGACCACCATCCAGATAGAGATGTGTATGGTGCGATTTCATTTGTGGATACAAATTCAAGCAGTACAAGCGAAATTCTATGCCGTTTTGCGTTTGATGTAGAAAGTACATGGAAAGTCTCTAAAGAAGCAGCAAATGCATTATATGCAGGTATCGTTGGAGATACAGGTCGATTCCTTTATCCAGCAACAACTGCAGTAACATTTGCGATGGTTTCTAAATTATTAGAATTCGATGTAGATATCTCAGGAATTGCTTATCATATGATTACAAACCCAGTTTCAGTTAGCCGCTTAGCAGGTTATATTTACCAAAACATGGAAATTTCTGAGAACGGAGTAGCAGCGACAATTCTTTCACAAAAAGATTTAGAGCACTTTGGAATTGAAGAAGATCAAACGCATGGGGTTATTTCTCTTCCAAGTACTGTTGAAGGAATTCATTGCTGGGCTTTATTTGTAGAGCAACCAGACGGAAGCTACCGAGTAAATCTACGTTCAAAAGGCCCAATCGTGAATGTGATTGCACAAAACCATGGTGGTGGAGGACATCCATTAGCATCAGGTGCGATTGTTCAAACTCTTGAAGAAGTAAA
>CAUVGI010000121.1:0-3302 GCA_963551375.1 uncultured Streptococcus sp.
CGGAATTCACGTCCGTTTGGAGAAATCGCATCGAACTTAGTTTTATATTTATCATGAACTGGACTCACAGGATATTTATTAAACAGCATGCGTCGCTCGTCCCCTGCTTCCTTGAGACAGTTCTCAAGTTCCTCACAGAATTCCACAAACATCTGGTAGAGCTGTTCCTCAGAAAGCCTGCGACTGCGCACGAGTGACTTACAGTCTGAAAATCCCCAGCGTGTCATATCGATGGCAAATGAAAATCCTTCTTTATTGATTCGATTTAAAAATTCTTCACGGTTCATGCTTGTCCTCCGTTGCTGTTTTCTCTGGCCCATTCGGGATTGCTATAATAGCGCACGAAGAAATGAGGGTCTCCGCCTGCTTCGTCCATTTTATCTTTAATGCTCACTTCTGGATGAGTGACTTCTCCTGTTTTTGTAAAAAACTCTCCGATTTTACCCGTGCGATTTTGAAGTCCCCACGCCACATCGTTTCCTACAATCGCTGCTAAGAATCCATGACTCTCCACCAAGTCAAAGAATTCAGCTACAGTGAGGCTCTCTGGCACCTCGAATGTCATCTCATGATTGTATACATCATCTCCGGCACAAACCGAATTGCGATCGACAATAATTTTCATCTGGCCACTTCCTCTAATGAAATACTTATGACTTCATTATACCATATCCACATTTTATTCTCGCTTTTCTATCCAATCCGTCTGTAATTTAATCTATTCTTTACTGATTAAGAAATCTTTAAAAATGACTCTTAAAATCAATATATGTTTATAAAATAAAGAATATGTGTTAGTATATTCGTATTAACTTTTTTGGAGGAAACATATGTCAAAACAAAAGATTAACCGTTTTGTTGGATCTATTGGAGCTTTTATTGGTTTCCTTGTATTTATTGCTTATATTCCACAAATTATCGCAAACCTACAAGGAAGTAAAGGTCAACCTTTCCAACCTCTTTTTGCTGCCGTTTCTTGTCTAATCTGGGTTATTTACGGTTGGACTAAAGAACCAAAAAAAGACTGGATACTTATTTTCCCTAATGCAGCTGGAGTCATTTTGGGCGGACTTACTTTCCTTACCTCTTTATAGTAAGAAATATGTTTTAATCGTAAACTGAATAGATTTATTTACAAAGGAATTAAGTACAATGTTTACTTAATTCCTTTTTCTATGCTCTCCATTTCTACAACAAAAAAAGCACCCTGTAAATACAGAGTGCTGAGATCAAATTTAATTATAATTTTAAATTTTCGAATTTAGCTTTAATATTATTTTTGAATTCTTCGATTTTTTCTTTACGAGCCTCTTTACGTTCTGCTTTCATTTGAGCGCGAGCCTTATTATAAAGATCAGCTTGAACTTTTGCAGCAGCTTCAATTTCTTCTACTACTGATTCAACATTCCAACGTAAAATTTGTGTGTCGTATTTATTAAAATAAGCATTTAATACTTGCTCATCATCTTCTTGAACTAAAGCAACAAGAGCAGTTTCACCACTAACTAATTTTTGAGAAACTTGGTCGATTAAACCTTCTTGGACAGCTTCAACAGTATCGCCTCCGGCTAATCCGTATAGACTTCCAATTCCGTAACCAAATAATACACCTAATGGTCCCGCTAGCAGTCCGACAAACGCACCGATTAGGCCGCCTTTTAAAGCACCATCATTTGCAGAATCTTCAAAATCAAAACGATCTTTATCAGCAATATGACCGCCTTCATTTTTGATAACAGCAATTTGAGCGACTTTTGTTTTCTCAGTTTGCTTGAATGTTTTCAACTCAGCAAATGCCTGATAAGCTTCACTTTCTGTTTTGAAAATAGATACTACTAAATTTTCCATATTAATTCCTCACTTTCACTTGTGGATAGGTTAAGTATAATCTTTATCTACATAAAAAGCAAATCATTACTATTAAGTAGCGACGAGTATTAATTCGATTTAAAATATTATCGAAAAAATGATATTAACATTTTGAGGCTAGGGCTTCAACCAGCGAAGCCTGGGCTGTAAGCTACTAAAGTAGCAACATCCCCTTGCTAGGCCTTCGCCCTTCGCACCCATGGCTGTAAGTTGCTAAAGCACCAACACCCCCTGGCTAGGGCTTCGCCCGTCGCAGCCACATCCGTAAGTCGCGTTGCTCCAACGGCCGTGTCAACTGACCTCAATTCTCTACACAAAAAAAGCACCCCAATAAATGGGATGCTAAAAATGTTAATTTCATTTTAGAAAAACGATTATGCTTTTCTATCAATTGTGCTTTGGTACTCTGCCCCTGTTAATCGGTCGAATAAGAAACGACGATTGAAGAGCGTCACGATAAGGATGATTAAGAAGTACAATACGAATACGAGTAAGGTTCCTGCAAATAATACGAGGAATTCTGGTGTTTCTGCTTCAAAGTTAAAGACATCCATGAGTGTGAGTAATCCTAGCGGAATCCAGTTGAAGTACGCTGTGATGAGGATACCTCTGAGTACTGTACGAAAGGCTTTGTTGTCTTTGAACTCTACTCCGAATTTGAGCAAGGCGCTTCCGAGTGTTTTTCCATTAAAGAGTGGTACCAAGGCAAAATACAATGCAAACAATACAGAAACTGGAACAGTTGTATTCAAGAAGCTATACGGTACGTAGACAATCGCTGCGTCAATGAGGAGCGACAACATGACGCGAATGCTCGATACGTGAGTACCCTCCTCAAAGGATTTCTCATCAATGGCGTCTCTTGAAGGAAGAACCCAAACCGCAAGCTGGCCAATGAAGTACCCGAGTGCGCCACCCGCCGTATTTTGAATAATATCATCGATGTCGCATAGGCGGTAAGGTCCAGGATAAATAAAGTACAATCCAGATAATTGCGTGAGCTCGAAGAATAAGCTGAGTAGCGCCGTTAATAAAATCGTCTTCTTGAAGCTACATTTGAAATAATAACGCATGTAAATCCCAAACGGCACGAGCATCAATACATTGAATGCTGGGACGTAGAACGATGGATATTTCATCGAATCAATCCATGTCGACGGATCTGTCAGTACAAACGGACTGTCGTTGAAGAAGTCCGCTACAAACGAAAACGGAACGAGGTTTAATTTGTCTGTGTACGTCGTATGAACCGTCTCTGGGTCCGGAAGTGGCAAGTTCACTAATAAGTACGCCGCCAGTAAATATAAGATAAACGAATAGAAAATAACCGTGCGTAGTTTATTCACTGAACCGTACTTCCGATAGTTGGCAATCATGTACGGAATGGTAATGACAAACGCTAAAATAGGAAATAAAATCAGTGCGATTTTAAT
>CAUVGI010000122.1:0-3181 GCA_963551375.1 uncultured Streptococcus sp.
TTGCAAAATCGTTTCAAATAGCGTAAAATTTATCTATTCGATGAAGAGAACAACTTGTGTAAATACACTTTTAGAGAGCCGATTATTGGTGGAAGATTGGCAGTCCCTGTTTATAGCAAGAATCATCTCTTAGAAACTTTTCTGAAATACACGTTAGATTAAGAAGAGTCGCTTAAATGGCGTTAACAATTTACCAAGGCAAACAAAAAATTTGTTTGTAAATTTGGGTGGTACCGCGGAAATGATTTCGCCCCTGCAACTTGGCAGGGGCTTTTTTTATGCTCAACGGTCAAAAGATGAAAAAACAGTCAAACAAAGGAGGAAATTCAATGAAGATGAAGGAAACATTGCAAATTGGGAAAACAGAATTCCCAATGCGTGGGAACTTACCAACAAAAGAAGTGGATTACCAAAAAGAATGGGAAGAAGCAGACGTTTATGGACAACGTCAGAAAAAGAATGAAGGCAAACCAACATTCGTGCTTCACGATGGCCCACCATATGCCAACGGTGCGGTTCACATGGGACATGCCTTAAACAAAATTTCTAAGGACTTTATCGTTCGTAGTAAATCAATGAGCGGATTCCGTGCACCATTCGTTCCAGGATGGGATACACACGGGCTTCCAATCGAACAAGCTTTAGCAAACGCTGAAGGGGTTGACCGTAAGAAATTATCAATCGCTGAATTCCGTAAATTATGTGCGGAATACGCATTACGTCAAGTGGACAACCAACGTGCTGAATTCAAACGTTTAGGGGTTACAGGTACATGGGATAAACCATACTTAACTCTTCAACCAGAATTCGAAGCAGAACAAATTCGTGTATTCGGTAAAATGGCTGAAAATGGCTATATTTACAAAGGATTAAAACCAATTTACTGGTCTCCATCAAGTGAATCTTCACTTGCCGAAGCTGAAATCGAATATAAAGACGTAGAAAGCCCATCAATCTATGTGGCGTTCAAAGTCAAAGATGGAAAAGGTGTTGTCTCTGATGATGCGTCATTCGTTATTTGGACAACAACTCCTTGGACACTTCCAGCAAACTTAGGGATCTTCGTACACCCTGACTATGAATATGCAGAAGTGAAAACAGACAAAGGTACTTTTGTAGTAGCTAAAGAATTAGTGAACTCACTTGCTGAAACACTAGGTTGGGAATCTGTTGAAGTATTAAAAGAATTCCGTGGAACTGAATTGGAATATGCAACAGCATGGCACCCATTCTACGAACGTGAATCTTTAGTGATGAACGGAGACTACGTTACACTTGATGCTGGTACTGGTTTAGTTCACGCAGCTCCTGGACACGGGGAAGACGACTTCTACTATTCACGTAAATACAACTTAGATGTATTATCACCAGTAGATAACCAAGGGCATTACACTGCAGAGGCTCCTGGTTTTGAAGGAATGTTCTATGCAAAAGCAAACAAAGTCATCACAGACTTATTAGCTGAAAATGGTTCATTACTAAAACTAAGCTATTTCGTGCATAGTTACCCACATGACTGGAGAACGAAGAAACCAGTTATCTTCCGTGCAACTCCACAATGGTTTGCGTCAATCGATGCTTTCCGTCAAGATATTTTAGATGTGATCGAAAATGATGTGAAATGGTACCACCCATCAGGTCAAGTACGTATTTACAACATGGTTCGTGACCGTGGTGACTGGGTCATCTCTCGTCAACGTGTATGGGGTGTTCCACTTCCTGTATTCTACGGTGAAAACGGAGAACCAATCATCACTCCAGAAACAACAGAACACGTTGCTAAATTAGTCGAAGAATTCGGTTCTGACGTATGGTTCGAGCGTGAAGCAAAAGATTTATTACCAGAAGGATTCACACATCCAAGCAGTCCAAATGGTACATTTACAAAAGAAATGGACATCATGGACGTATGGTTCGACTCAGGTAGCTCACACGCTGGTGTATTAAGCATTCGCCCAGAATTAACATTCCCAGCTGATTTATACTTAGAAGGATCAGACCAATACCGTGGATGGTTCAACTCAAGTTTAACAACAAGTGTAGCAGTTCATAAACAAGCTCCATATAAAGCAGTTCTTTCTCAAGGGTTCGTAATGGACGGAGAAGGTAAGAAGATGAGTAAGTCCCTCGGAAACGTCATCTCACCTGCAAAAGAAATGCAAACAAAAGGGGCAGACATTATCCGTCTATGGGTATCTTCTGTGGACTACGAATCAGACGTACGTATCAGTACTGAAATCTTAAACCAAGTATCTGAAGCATACCGTAAGATCCGTAACACAATGCGCTTTATGTTAGCGAATACTACAGACTTCGAACCATCGAAACATGCAGTAGCGTTTAAAGACCTACGTAGTGTGGATCAATACATGATGATTCGTTTCAATGATGTTGTGAAGACAATTGAAGAAGCATATGAAAAATATGAATTCTCAACAATTTATCAAACAGTGATGAACTTCTGTACAGTTGATTTATCACAATTCTACTTAGACTTTGCAAAAGACGTTGTGTATATCGAACACGAAGATAACTACGAACGTCGTGCAATGCAAACAGTTATTTACGATATCCTAGTGAAATTAACGAAATTACTAAGCCCAATCTTAGTTCACACGAGTGAAGAAGTTTGGAAATACTTGAAGGAAGAAGAAGCTTATGTTCAATTAGCCGAATTCCCAACAGTAGAAAGCTACGAAAATACAGAAGAAGTATTAGCACAATGGGCTGAATTCTTCAAAGTTCGTAACACTGCTTTGAAAGCTTTAGAAGAAGCTCGTAACGAGAAATTAATCGGTAAGAACTTCGAAGCCAAAGTAACGCTATATCCATCTAATGAAGTTCGTACTTTATTAGAAGACTTAAACACAAATGTAGCTCAATTATTCATCGTCAGTGAATTAGAAGTGGCTCAAGAAGGCGTTGAAGCTCCTGCAAATGCAGTTGAAGGCGAAGGCGTGAAAGTCGTTGTTGAACATGCCAAAGGTGAAACATGTGAACGTTGCCGTGCTGTGAAGATTGAAGTAGGAACATTAGAAGATGCTCCGACTTTATGTAATCGTTGTGCAGCAATTGTGCGTGAACACTTCCCAGAAGCATTAGTTACTGAAGCAGAATAATAAAAATCGGCTCTTTGTCAAATAGTGTTGATGAAGAATTTTAGGAAGGGATTAAGCGACTA
>CAUVGI010000123.1:0-3178 GCA_963551375.1 uncultured Streptococcus sp.
AAAACGAAGGGAGGCACAACCATGCCATTTATTCATGTTGAAATGATCGAAGGAAGAAGCCGTGAACAAAAAGAAGCCCTTGTCAAAGAAGTGACAGAAGTGGTTTCTAAACACACTGGCGCTCCAACAGAACATATTCATATCATTATTCAAGAAATTAAAGCCGAAAACCTTGGCCAAAACGGCAAATTAAGAGGTTAATCAACTTCATTTTTGATCAATGTTGTTATTTCCTAATTGAATGGAGGAGTACAATGATTAATAATAGTGATTTTGGTGGCTTTATTGTTTCGAACAATATTCTTGAGGGCAAGCCGATTCGATATACTTTTCGTGATCAATCTTCCATCCCTCCATTGAACGGATGGAATCTATTATCCATTGAAGATGATGAAGAGTATCTTTCAGATGCAGCCAATTTCAAAATTCTAGGAGCCAATTCCATTTATGATATCGCTCCAGTAATGCTTGAGATTTTCGATGCACCGTATGGGACAGATTTATGTTGGCTATATGAAGAGGGTGTTCATGTTGGCTTTTACGATTTAATCGAAGAGAGAGAAACTACGATAGAAGAAATTTTATCTTCAGCAAATTAAATAGACTATCCCAAACTCAAGCTGGCAGAATCGCTGTTGGCTTGAGTTTTTTTATTCAAAAAAATTTTTTAAGCTTTCCTGTTGACGTTTGTAGATTACTGGTGTAAACTAACAATGTAAATTACAAATGTAAACGAAAGCGGTGAAAGTAATGAGCAAACAAAAAGAGTACATTATTGAAGGAATGAGTTGTGCTTCATGTGCCATGACGATCGAGAATGCCGTCAGCAAAATTCCAGGCGTTGATAAAGCCAGCGTCAACTTGGCAACCGAGATCATGACTGTTGAAGCAACCGATAACGTGACCCCTGAAGACATCGCCAAAGTGGTCGATGGTGTGGGATATAGCGCTCGTCCTCGTGGCAAATCAGTGGAAGAAGAACTTGAAGAAAAGAACGAAAAGAAAGAAGCGCACTTAAGAGAAATGAAGCGAAACCTAACCATTTCAGCGATTTTCGCCGTGCCACTTCTCTTTATCGCAATGGCCGATATGGTTGGAATTCCAATGCCAGCCTTTCTAAGCCCAATGCAAAGCCCTGTGAGCTACGCGTTGATTCAATTGGCGCTAGTTCTCCCAATTATCTGGCTTGGACGTCGTTTCTTCGTGGATGGATTTAAGGCCTTGTCTAAAGGACATCCGAACATGGACAGCTTAGTCGCACTTGGCACAAGCGCTGCATTCCTGTATAGTCTCTACGGAACGTACCACGTATTAGAAGGGCACGCGCATTTTGCGATGAACCTTTACTACGAATCAGCCGGCGTTATTTTAACCTTAATCACACTTGGAAAATACTTCGAAGCCGTGTCAAAAGGGAAAACATCCATGGCAATTCAAACGCTCGTAGGCCTTGCTCCTAAAATGGCGATGGTTTTACGCGACGGACAAGAAGTAGAAATTCCTGTAGAAGAAGTGCAAGTGGGCGACCTCATTCGTGTCAAACCGGGTGAAAAAGTTCCAGTCGATGGCGTCGTGACAGAAGGAAACTCAACCGTTGATGAATCGATGTTAACAGGGGAAAGTATTCCAGTATCGAAATCAGTTGGCGATGAAGTGATTGGAGCAAGTTTAAACAAGACAGGTTCTTTCATTTTAAAAGCAACAAAAATCGGGAAAGACACAGCCCTTTCTCAAATTATTCAGTTAGTCGAACAAGCACAAGGATCCAAAGCACCGATTGCCAAACTGGCCGATAAGGTATCTGGAGTATTTGTTCCAATCGTAATCGTCTTGGCTCTTGTTTCTGGACTTGCTTGGTATTTCCTTGGACAAGAATCATGGGTATTTGCCCTCACGATTACCATCTCCGTGCTCGTTATCGCCTGCCCATGTGCGTTAGGGCTTGCGACACCGACTGCTATCATGGTTGGGACTGGTAAAGGAGCCGAAAACGGAATTCTTCTTAAGAGTGGGGAAGCGTTGGAAGAAGCCAACCACGTGAATATGGTTGTTTTCGACAAAACAGGTACGATTACAAACGGAACTCCTGTGGTCACAGATGTGGTCACTGCCGATTCTGCCGATGCAGAGGCCCTCATTCGCCTAGCTGCCAGCCTTGAAGTAGCGTCTGAACATCCTCTTGGTGAAGCGATTGTTGCCAAAGCCAAAGAACAAGGGGCTGCATTTGATGAAGTGACGAACTTCGAAGCCATTCCTGGTTTTGGGATTAAAGGCCACGTTGGTGAAACACTCGTCTTCCTTGGGAATGAAAAATGGATGCGTGAAAATGGTCTTGCCAATGCTACGATGAATGAAAAAGCCAACCGTTTTGCCGAACAAGGAAAAACACCGCTCTATATCGGATATAACGATGCCGTACAAGGCTTGATTGTTGTAGCGGACACTGTCAAAGAAAGCAGCGCGCGTGCTATTCAAACCTTACATGAAATGGGCATTCAAGTAGCCATGATGACAGGGGACCACGAACGTACTGCACAAGCAATTGCCGCTGAAGTGGGGATTGACCGCGTATTTAGTGAAGTTTTACCGCAAGATAAGGCGAATTATGTCTCAAAATTGCAAGAAGAAGGCTATATTGTGGCGATGGTGGGAGATGGTATCAATGATGCCCCAGCTCTTGCACAAGCGCAAGTCGGTATCGCAATCGGTACCGGAACAGACGTAGCCATCGAATCTGCAGACGCCGTCTTAATGAAGAGCGACTTGATGGATGTACCAGCGATGTTAAAACTCAGCCGTGCAACCATCCGTAATATTAAAGAAAATCTATTTTGGGCATTTGCCTACAATGTTATCGGAATTCCATTTGCGATGGGAGTTCTTCACCTCTTTGGCGGACCACTCCTCAACCCAATGATTGCCGGAGCCGCAATGAGCTTCAGTTCCGTATCCGTTGTCCTCAACGCCCTAAGATTAAAACGCTGGAAAGCATAACTATAAAGGAGAGATTTATGATGAAAAAAGAATACAATTTAGAAGGAATCAAATGCGCAGGATGTGCCAACACAGTCAAAGAACGTTTCTCAAACGTCCCAGGCGTAACAAACGTTGAAGTCAGCTTAGAAAACAAAGTAGCCACAGTCGAAGGAGACGCAAGCGTCGACGCATTACAAGCATC
>CAUVGI010000124.1:0-3158 GCA_963551375.1 uncultured Streptococcus sp.
AAAAAAGCGTGAGAAGCACCACCCATGGTCCCTTGGTTTCCTGGCATTAATCTCAGGTAAAGTAGAGTTGAAAAGAGTGGCGGATCCTAACTCTTTGGTTTATAAGAGGCTTGAAAAGAGCGAAAACTTCTAGAGACAGAAAAAGATATTTGAGGAAATAGCGGTTAGTGTAATGAATAAGTAACCAATGTGAATTACCAAGGGTTAGCGACTCGTCGCTTATCCTTGGTTTGAAGCTTGGTAGGCAAGGAGACTTTAGGCTCCTGCCGGTACCATTACACTAAATTCCGCTATGCATTCCTTCAAATATCTTTGAATGTCTTTTAGCAGTTTCAATTCTCTTTTCAAGCCTTCGGCTTATTTATTTTTAGAAAAACAAAAAGAGCTTAGGGATATCGCCTAAGCTCTTTTTAATAGTGCTCTGTATTAAACACGTTCTACTTTACCTGATTTTAATGCACGAGTTGAAACCCATACTTTTTTAGGCTTGCCATCGATTAAAACGCGAACTTTTTGTAAGTTTGGTTTCCAAGTACGACGGTTAGCGTTCATAGCGTGAGAACGAGTGTTACCTGTTTCAGCACGACGTCCAGTGAAATAACATACTTTAGCCATTGTTATTCTCCTCCTTTATTTAATTCATTATCAGCTGATATAATTTTGAACTAAATCATATACCTAAATAATTTAGCATAGTTGACCATAGATTGCAAGCGTACTGGTTAGTCAGTTTTCTAAGAGGGTTAAAAATTGGTAAAAGGCTAGGTAAACCGCTTGGAATATGATATTATAGTATAGAAATAATGTGTCAATCTGTCTAAAAATTAGACAGACACCTTTATACATTTAAGGGAGGTATTTGTATGACAGTAAAAATTCAAACAGAAAATGGACAAATTGAACTTAGCAATGAAGTGATTGCAACGGTTGTAGGTGGTGCCGCTACAGACAACTATGGTGTTGTTGGTATGGCTAGCCGCAATCAAATCCGCGACAACTTTAATGAAATCTTGAAGAAAGAAAACTTCACTCGTGGTGTTGTGATTCGTCAAGAAGAGGAAGGCGTTGCAGTGGATGTTTACATTATTGTAGGTTATGGTACTAAGATTTCTGCGATTTGTAGAAACGTTCAAGAACAAGTGAAATATAACTTAGAAACAATGTTAGGATTTGCTGCAAAAACAGTGAATGTCTATGTTCAAGGAGTTAAAATCATCGAAGCGTAATGCTTGTTGATTCTAGTCAGGAGGAAGTAAGAATAATATGGCAACTATGAAAACTATTACGGCTCAAGATTTCCGCGCGATGGTGGAAATCGGTGAAATGCGTTTATCTGAAAATGCAGAATTCGTAAACTCATTAAACGTATTCCCAGTACCAGATGGAGACACAGGGACAAACATGATGCTCTCATTCAAATCTGGTGCGGAACGTGTTGCGAACTCTACAGCAACAACTGTAGGTGATTTAGCACAAGATTTAGCAAAAGGATTATTAATGGGTGCTCGTGGGAACTCAGGGGTTATCTTATCTCAATTATTCCGTGGTTTCTCTAAAGCCGTTGTCGGTAAAGAAGAAATCACTGGTGAAGAATTAGCGCAAGCATTTACGAACGGTGTGGAAACTGCTTATAAAGCGGTTATGAAACCTGTAGAAGGTACAATCCTTACTGTTGCTCGTGAATCAGCAAAACGTGGTGTTCGCAAACTAGAAACTTCAAACGACATCATCGAAGTAATGGGATCTGTTTTACGTGGTGCTGAAAAAGCATTAGCGAAAACTCCAGATTTATTACCAGTATTAAAAGAAGTTGGCGTAGTGGACTCAGGTGGTCAAGGTCTTGTTTTCATTTACAACGGATTCTTCGAAGCATTAACAGGGGAAGCAGTTCCTGTTCAATCATTACAAAGCAATAAAATCGATTTAACTTCAGTGGCTCACCACGAAGCAGGCGTTGACTACGAACACGTATCAACAGGCGACATCAAATTCGGTTACTGTACTGAAATCATGGTGAAAATCGGTGAAGGCGAAACAGTCGTAGATACGTTCGACTACGATACTTTCCGTAACTATTTAAACGAACTTGGAGATTCTTTACTTGTAGTAGCTGACGATGAAATCATCAAAGTACACGTGCATACAGAACGTCCAGGTGAAGTCATGAACTACGGACAACGCTTCGGTTCATTAATGAAAGTGAAAGTGGACAACATGCGCTTGCAACACGAAGAAGTGTTAAAAACTGACTACACTGCAAAAGTTAAAGAAGCAGCGCAAAAACAAAAAGCGGAATACGGAATCGTAGCAGTTGCTGCAGGTGAAGGAATTCAAGAATTATTCAAGAGCATGGGTGTAACGACAATCATCAACGGTGGTCAAACAATGAACCCAAGTACAGAAGATATTCTTCAAGCTGTAAAAGAAGCACATGCTGAAAAAGTTATCGTGTTACCAAACAATAAAAACATTCAAATGGCTGCAAACCAAGCGGCTGAAGTATCAGAAGATGCTGCAGTTGCCGTCGTTGCAACTCGTACAATCTCAGAAGGGTTAGCTTCATTATTAGCCTTCAACCCAGAAGCAAGCTTAGAAGATAACCAAGCTGCGATGAGTGAACAAATGGCGCTTGTATCAAGTGGTCAAATTACTAACGCTGTTCGCGATACTAACATTGATGGCGTTGAAATTAAGAAAGACGACTTCATGGGTATTGTAGATGGCAAGATTTTAGTAAGTATTGCGGACCGTAAGGAAGCAACTCTTGCGACAATCGATAAGATGATCGACGACGATTCGGAGATCCTAACAATCATCTATGGTGAAGACGCAGAAGCAAGCGAAGTGGAAGAAATCACTGAAGCTGTAGAAGCGAAATACCCTGATGTAGAGGTTGAAGTCCATGAAGGAAACCAACCAGTATACACTTACTTATTATCTGTAGAATAATAAATTTAAAATAATCGAAAGACTTCGAATCCTTACGGATTCCTCTATAATAACTGTAATGGGGTACCGGTTCGAGCCGAAGTCTCTCACCTTTAAAGCCTCAAAGCTGGAGTAAGGAATAAATTCCTAACTCCAGCTTTTTCGCATTTAATACCATTCCCCATTACTGTTATTATAGAATCCGTAAGTTTCTCCGTCTTTCGCTTTTT
>CAUVGI010000125.1:0-3147 GCA_963551375.1 uncultured Streptococcus sp.
GTTGCTTAATCCCTTCCTAAAATTCTTCATCAACACTATTTGACAAAGAGCCTTTATATCTTTAAAAAGTAAAATAAAACCCCATGACATCTAGTCATGGGGTTTCCAGTTTTACATCTACTCTTTCAGTAGAGTCAAAGTCAATCAATGATTACTTAGCATATTCGACTGCTCTTGTCTCACGAATAACTGTAACTTTAATATGTCCTGGATATTGGAGTTCTTCCTCAATTTGATTTTTGATGTCATGCGCTAAAATAATCGCTTTTTCATCACTAATCTTGTCAGGTTGTACCATTACACGAACTTCACGTCCAGCTTGAATCGCAAAGCTTCGTTCAACACCTTCGTGTTCTGTTGCAATGGCTTCTAATCTTTCTAATCGACGAATATAGTTTTCGATTGATTCACGTCTAGCACCTGGGCGAGCTGCTGATAAGGCATCGGCTGCTGCTACAAGTACCGCGATTGTTGAAGTTGCTTCTACATCACCGTGGTGAGAGGCAATCGCATTAACAACAATCTTGTTCTCTTTATATTTCTGAGCGATTTCTGCTCCGATTTCAACGTGAGAACCTTCAATTTCATGATCGAGTGCTTTACCGATATCGTGAAGTAAACCAGCACGTTTTGCAAGGTTCACATCTTCACCTAACTCACCAGCCATTACACCAGCAAGTTTAGCTACTTCGATACTGTGGTTCAATACGTTTTGACCGTAACTAGCTCTAAAGTATAAACGACCTAAAATCTTAATCAAATCAGGATGTAATGAGTGAATTCCAACTTCGAACGTTGCTTGTTCACCGATTGTACGAATACGCTCATCCATTTCTTTACGAGATTTTTCAACCATTTCTTCAATACGTGCAGGATGAATACGACCGTCTGAAATTAATTTTTCAAGCGTCATTTTCGCGATTTCACGGCGAATTGGGTCAAACCCACTTAATACCACCGCTTCTGGTGTTTCATCGATAATCACATCAATTCCTGTTAATGATTCAAGGGTACGAATGTTACGTCCCTCACGTCCGATAATACGTCCTTTCATTTCATCACTTGGTAACGTCATAACCGTTACTGTGTTCTCTGAAACTAAGTCCGCTGCGGAACGTTGAATCGCTTGAAGAATAATATTTTTAGCATTTTTATCTGCTTCATCTTTTGCAAGCTGCTCAGACTCTTTAATCATGATGGCTCGTTCCTTACTTAATTGTTCAGTCATGTCCTTCATGATAATTTCTTGTGCTTCTTCTTTACTGATTGTAGAAATACGTTCCAATTCTTCTTGTTGCTTAGCAACGAGAGCTTCAGCTTGATTTTCTTTCTCTGTTACTCTCTCAAGTTTTTCTTGGATTTTTGTTTCCTTCACTTCAATTGATTGTTCACGTTTTTCCAGAATTTCATCCTTACGATCTAAATTCTTTTCACGTTGAATCATTCTCTTTTCTTGAAGAAGTACTTCATTTCGTCTTTCTTTTAACTCATTTTCAACTTCAGCACGATATTTATGATTTTCTTCTTTTGCTTCTAATAATACTTCCTTTTTTAAACGGTCAGCATCTTTTTCTGCATCTTTGATAATCATTTCAGCCGATTCGCGAGCTGCTACTAACTTTTTCTCGTAATTTGATTTGAAACCAATATATCCAGCAACAATTCCAATTATTAAAGCTAAGATCGCGAGGCCACCTACTACTACTGAGTCCATTGAGTCACCTCCGTCTCTATTTAATTTTTAATCAAAATAAATTGCATTGATAATTTTTATGGTTAAATGTGATTTAACACATAATATTATTGTATTCTTGAAACGTGCTAAAGTCAATTCATTTAAAGAATTTTTTTCAAAAAATCAAAAGGCTTTCAACAGCGAAATAAAAACATCGACTAGTCTTATGACTAATCGATGTTTTCAAAATTATATGATTAATTTTCTTTCTTGCTTGTATAAACAAATCCTAAAGCAATCATTACAAGAACAGTTGCAATCAACATTGTATTTACAAGTGATGAAGTACCCGTATTTGGTAAATCTTTTTGTGGTTTTGATGGTTCAGGAGTTGGAATAGCTGGTGCCGTATACTTGTTTTTAAACGTTGTATCTGCATCATATGTTACAGTAGTAACATATTCTGTGCCCTCTTGTTTCACCTCAACAGAAACGTTTTTGGCGCTCTTATCGTAAGTGATTTGTGCATCATCTCCACTAACTTCTACAACTGTGAATTTGTAAGTTCCGGCTTTTTCAAATGTTACATCTTTAAATGTAATCGTACCATCAGCAGCATTCTGAGCCGTTTGGACAACTTTTCCATTTTCATCTAATAGATTAAATGTGAATTCTCCCTCTTGCAATTCACGACCTTCTAATTCTTTTTTGAATGTAAGGTCTTGTTTAATCGCTGAAAGAATGCGGTTCGTAATTACTGAGTTTGTGCCCTCTGTTACAACTTCATGTGTATATCCTTCTGGGACATCTAGTTCTTCAACAGTGTACTCATAAGCTGCTCCATTATTAGACTCTGGCAATTCTTTGAAAGTATGTTTCCAATTATTCGCTTCTAACAACTCGATTGCTTCACCATAGTTTACACCATTTTGCTTCAATTGAACCTTAATGGCTTTACGTAAACCTAGTTTATTTTCTTTATCTTCCCATACTTTTTTAACGGTATGAGTAGTTGTCTTACGTGTGTTTGTGATTGTAAAGCCTTCTTTTTGAGTTGCATCACCAGTAATCACTGTGTCATAGTCTTTACCGTAATTTTCGTCGATGACTTCTTTTACTTGGTAGTCAATCACAGTTGGATCTAATGTCTTACCATCAATTGTCAGTTTAAAGATACCTTTCCAGTTATTCGCATCATTTAGAATCATTGTTGCAAGAACAACATCTGGATTGCTCTTACTGCTTAATTCCACTTTAATACTTGAAATAGAAGCGTCTTTTTCCCCACTCCAAATCTTAGCAACTGGAATGTATTGTGGTAATTGGTTCGAAACAGCATTTGTTTCACCGAATACTTTTGGATTTTCAGCATAACGGTTAGTATAGAATACGTTCGTTGCTGTTAATGTATCTGTTGCGCCATCAGTATATTCCGGAGTTTTCATATCCACTTGGAAGTTCACTACTTCTCC
>CAUVGI010000126.1:0-2898 GCA_963551375.1 uncultured Streptococcus sp.
TTTGAAAAGTTTGTGAATTTACACGGGGATGAATTGTGTTTCGAGGAAAGTTATGTGATAATGAAGACATATTACTAAAAAGGTGAGGAAGGTGTGTATGAAGAAAATAGCTTTAAGATTAGCAGCAATGATTATGTTGTTTGGGATTTTTGGATTCAGTACAACTAGTATCGCTGAAGCAACACATCCAGATGTAATCACTGTTCAATATAATGATTTAACTCCACAACAGAAAGAAGTCCTTCAAAAGGGCGAACCGAATTATGAATTGCTCGATGGGGAACGTATTATTCTCGTATATGATTACAATAAAGAAGCGTGTCAATTACCAAAAACAGGGACAAACTCTACGATGATTATGGTGAGCTTAGGAATCTTAGCGCTGACGGGTGCAGGTTATTTCCTAGTATCTAATAAAAACGGGAAGAAATTCATCTTAATCGTTGGATTAGTATTATCTGGAGTTGCAGCAAGCACAAGTTTAGTTTCTGCAGGGGCATCATTTGTGGAAGAAGATTGTACTATTTATATTGGTTATATTCGTGAAAATAGTACGACGACAACAACAGAAGCATCGACAACTGCGGAAGTTACCACAAGTGAAACAACCACTGAAGAACAGTCAACAACCACGACAGAGACGACAACAGAAACGACGACTACTGAAGAAACAACAACTGAACAAACGTATACGGTAGTACCAACGGATCATTTTTAAGAGTCGTTAAAGTTGCAAAGTTTCCAAAAATTTCCTCTTAAGTGACAAAAGTTGGAGTTAAAATTCGAGCTACACTTTTGCAATCTAAAAATAGGTACAGTAAAATATCTGTTATAAAAAAATAGGGAGGTATGGATTGTTTGAAAAAATCAATTAAGTTAATTGTAGCAACTTTAATCACTTTAGCAATTGGTGTGACTGTATCTTCAACTGCCCAGGCAGCGACAGTACACTATGTCGATTACGATAAAACAACTGAAAACATTAGAAAAGAAATTAAACAAGGCAAACCGACTGAGGCTGACTTGAAAGATGGTTCGCACGCGGTTTATGTATATAGAAAGAATAATACTTGTGGCGTATCGATTCCAAAACGAGGTCCAGAATTACCAAATACTGGTACAGTCGCAAACACTGTTTCAGCAGTTTTTGCAGTAGTATTAGTAGCAGGTGGTCTGTACTTAGTGAGATCAAACAAAATGCGAAACATTGCTAAAACAATTTTAGTACTTGGTGGCTTAGGAACATTCTTTGCTTTCCAAGGAGAAGTTTTAGCAGCAGACAGTTCAATCTTAGGTCAAATCATTGAACAAATGAACTTAGATCCTGAGGAAATCGATTGCTATGACTACGTTGGGTTCTATATTTCAGAAGAAACAACGACTTCTGAAGCAACGACAACAGTTGTAACTACAGAGTCAACAACAACGACTGAAACAACAACAGAAGAACCAACAACAGAAGAACCAACAACGACAACGGAAGCAACGACAACAACTGAAACAACAACGACAGAAGAGCCAACTACTGAAACGATGGCAACAACATGGGAAGAACCGCAGACAGTCGCGCCAACTGATCGTTTATAATGAATCAAGAGTCCGGATATGATCCGGGCTTTTTCATCTTCTAAATCCAATGAAAAAGACAGAGAAAGAACAAGTGCAAGGTAGTAGAATTAATTGCTTTTTAAAGTTAAATACAGTAGGATGAGCTGTAACGAAAAAATAGAGGGAGATGAATCGATGAAGAAATTAACGAAGATTCTATTTGCCGCTTTAGCAATAGTAACACTCGGAGTCAGTGTAGCAACGCCTGCATCGGCCGCAAGTGTGAATTATGTTGATTATGATAAAACAACCGAAAACATTAGAAAAGATATCAAACAAGGTAAACCTACTGAAGCAGATGTACAAGCTGGTTCGCAGGTAACTTTTGTTTATAAGAAAAACGGAACTTGTAGTGTATCGATGCCAAAACATGAAAAAGAATTGCCAAGTACAGGTACAGTAGAAAATACAATTACATTTGTATTCTCAATTATTTTAGTAGCTGGCGGTCTATACTTAGTGAAATCAAACAAAGTTTCTCGAGTTGCCAAAACGGTTTTAGTACTTGGTGGAGCAGGAGCGTTTCTTGCGACTCAAGTTGAAGTTTTAGCAGCTGACAGCTCAATTCTTGGTCAAGTAGTTGAACAAAATGATTTAACGCCAGAACAAGTTGATTGTTATGACTATGTTGGATACTACATTACAAGTAGTTCAACTACACAAGAAGAAACAACAACTTTAGTAACGACAGAGTCAACTACTGAAACTACAACAGAAGAGCCAACAACGACTGCTGAAGCAACAACGACTACAACTACAACAACGACAGAGGAACCAACTACACAGACTGAAGCAACAACTTCTACAGAGTCTATAACAGTTGCGCCGATTGATACTTTATAATAGAAGATAAAGACTGGAGTTAATGACTTCGGTCTTTTTATTCGTTAACCGAGTGAAAGTTGCGTTTTGAATTTCGATACAGTATACTCCTAAAGGTATAAAGTTAAGGGGGAAATTTATATTGAAAAAAATTAGTTCAAGAATTTTAGTGTTATTAATGATGATTGGAGTGTTTGGGTTATTGTCAAATACAGTTACTCAAGCAGCGACTCCAGAAGTGGTTACTGTAAATATCGCTGATTTAACGAAAGAACAACGTGAAGCGATTCAACCTGGCGAGCCTACTCCAGCAAAAGAAGGCGAACGTACTTTATTAGTCTATGCGTACGACAAAAACACATGTCAATTAGCACCAGCATTACCAGAAACTGGTACTGGTTCGCAAGCTTTGGTGATGGTTGCTGGAATTGTAGCTTTAACAGGTGCTGCATACTTCTTAGTATCAAA
>CAUVGI010000127.1:0-2877 GCA_963551375.1 uncultured Streptococcus sp.
GGCGTATATTTCAAGCCAGCAATAGCTTTTCCTGTTGCTTTTTCAATCACCTGAACAACGATTGGGTCTGCTATTCCTGTGAAGTCTTTATTCGGTGTAAACGTTACTTTTCCTGTCGCTTCATCGACCGTGTACGTTCCAACCTCTTTTCCATCTTTCATTGCTAGAGCACTCGCACCAAGCGCCTTTCCAGTCTTTGGATCTACTAAGACCATTGGCTTCTCGCTTGACGGTGTAACAGCTCCATCCTTACCTTCGAACTTCGGTGTTTCCACGTGGACGAGCCCTTGTACCTTTGTACTCGTGAGTTCTTTTGACATTGGGACAACCGTTGGAATATACCGTCCGTCCATGGTCCCTGTTTGGTCGCTTACGATTGTCTCATTCGCGCTCACTGGCGTCCATCCGGTATCATTTCCATTATCGTCCGTTCGACGAATCGTGATTCCTTTGCCTGTCCCGACAAATCCAGCTTCTGGAATAAATGTAACGGTCACATCTTTTCCTGCTCCCGTGACTTTGTATTTCCCTTCGCCAGCCACCACATAGTACCCTTCCGCGTCAAGCGCTCCTTTGGCACCCGTCTCATCAACAATGACTGGTTCGATTGTTTCGTCGATAGTCGCATCGTCGGTTAGTGAATAGCGTTGTTTCCCGCTTGGTGTAAAGACCACTGTTCCCGTTTGTGGAATTCCTTGTAGCCCGTCTGTTTCTGTCTTACTTCCTTTTGGTAAAAAGGTTAAATGCACTTCGAAATCTTCCACTTCACCTGACAAGGCCATCCCTGTTGGCTTCTCAATTTGAGTGGCATCTTTTGCGATACGCACACGTGCACCTAACTCACTCAGCGATGCGTTCACTTTTTTGAAAGCTTCTTTAAAGACAAGAGTAGCCGTGCCATCTGCATTTATCGTTAATTTTTCAGAGCGCTCGTCCTCATCAAAAGTTCCATTTCCGTTAAAATCTACCCATCCATATAATGTTGCTTCGTCCGCTCCACCTGTATGTGCCTCAACGGATAAGGTTAAATCACCTGTATTCGTACGGTCTAAGACTAAAATACCGTTCGTTTTCCCTTTAAGGTCGGCTGGCAAGATTTGGTCAATTCCTTCATCCGCTGACCCTTCAGTATCGTCGCCCTTCCAGTTTGTGCGGTCCACATTGTCGTCGACATCCGGACGTGTATCTCCAATGTACGGTTGCTTCACATCTTCCCCAGTCACATTGTGTACTTGGTTAATACTATGCGTCGCTTTTCCGTAACTTTCCGGAGCATCACTTTCGTCAAATGGTAAGAATCCAATCATGGCAGACTGTTTGCTTGCCGAAGCCATATACAGACTCACTTCGGTAGCCCCTTGCGTCATGACAATCGGTACAGCCACCATCCCAGCAGATAAGTTCGGTCCAAATACACCCGTTCCAAGTCCACCTGTTTTTTGGTCAGGACTTCCGTAGTATTTCCACGCGACAGATTTCTTAACTGGCCCGACCTGCGTAGCGTCACGAATCGCTGCCAACTCTCCACTATGGTAGTTCACTCCATTAATCGGAAGCGGTCTGAATCCAATGACTTTTTTATTCGGATCGAATAAGTCTTTTGTATCTTGTGGAAAATAATTCAGTGTATACGGGCTGTCATATTTATACCATTCTGCAAAATGCTGCCAGCCTGTTCCATTGGTTGTATAAAGAGACAACTCCCCAAGATTCGACGAATCTCCTTCTGTCATAAGAACTGTTGGTTTGACCGTTTTCCCTTTATACGTTCCTGTAATTTCAAATTGAACCCCGACATTGCCACCTGCATATTGCGTCGTAATCGTTGTTCTCTTTTCGCCAGTATCGATTCCTGAATTATAAATTTCACTCCACGCGTCTTGTGGTTTGCCGACAATCAGCGCTTCTTTTCCTGCGTTGAATTCACGTTTGCCATCTGCACTTTCAGAGCTATTCATATATCCATTTTTGGCGTTTGAATCGTAGGTGTTCTTTTCAGCCTCAGTTGCGCCTTGTGCTTCAAGTCTCTTCTTATATAATTCCGTTGCGTTAAATGGTTTCAGCGACTTCACGCGAACCGTCACGACATAGCCTGGACTAATTTCTTTTGTATACGTTGAGCCTTCTTGTAAGGCTAATTGACCTGTTGAAGTGGTCGTTGTTCTACTCCAGTTCGCCACGTCACCAAAATCAATCCAACTAGCCTGGCTAAGCAATTCTTCTTGGGATAATTCCTTTGTAAATCCAGGTTTAGTCACTTTAGGAGTTGCCGTAGCATCCTCAACATCCGCACCGACTAGAGGTGTTGCTGCTGGAGTATCCCCAGCCTCACGTCTTGTACGTGTGCGAGGCGCTTGTTCCTCAGAGGTAGTTGTTGGTTCTTCAGTGGTTGCTTCTACTTTTTCAGTCGTTTCCTCTGCTTTCGTTTCCGTAGCACTCTGAGTCGTTTCAACAGTATCTGCTAAAACAACGCTTTGTCCCTGTACGAATAAAAATCCTAATGCGACCGCCACAGAAGCTGTTCCCATACTGAGTTTTTTAATCGCATAACGCGTTACTTTCGAACGATTTTTACGCTCATTCATCTGACTATTTTTTGAACTAAACATAGCTACCTCCTTCCTTTTTATTCTTCAAATTTGAGTGACTTAATTTCTTAATTTTATCGTATCTAACGCGTTTCTTCAATTTATCTTACTAATTGAATGCGCAAAAAAAGATGAGGCCAGGTTGCCCTAGCCTCATACTTATTCTTAATGTTTTAAATTAAGCTTCTTGCTCTTCATCTTTTTTACGAGATGTAGCTACTAAACCTACTGATGCTAGGATACTTAATGCTGCTGCACTAAATACTCCGTATTCATCGCTTGTACCAGT
>CAUVGI010000128.1:0-2840 GCA_963551375.1 uncultured Streptococcus sp.
TGACTGATTAGCAATTGTTTCCCAATCATCTACATGGAAAACTTGTTCCACCATCGGAATTAGAATGTTCTCTTCCTTTTGAATCATCTCTAGTAATTCATCACGGACCACTTCAAACTCTTCTAACACATTAGCTTGTTCGTTTTCTAGTGCCGCCTTGAAATCCTTATACAATTCACGAATTTGGTCATCAACACCCCACATTACCTTAGGAGGTGCGGTAATCCCCTTTTTCTCCATAATCGGAAACATCGCATATTCTTTACGCTGATAGTGATTGTCGAATTGACCTAGCAACAAAATTTGGCGATTCAAGCCTTTTTTAATTGTTTCATCCTTCGTCTCTAAATAATTCTTCAGCAAACGCTCCACCCGGTCTAACGCGCCACGGATGGCTAAGTTCTCCATCTTCATCACATGGACTGGATGACCTGGTTGTTCAAAATCTGCAACGGTTGTTTCCGTATTGACCTTAGACCCCATTAAATTTGCATGAACGTTACATAGACTCATAATCTCTGCAAAGGTAATCCCTTCACTCATCAGATTTCTCTCCATTAACTGGATCTCATAAGGAGTGATTTCATCAAAGGCTTCATTAAATTCTTTTTGAATGACTTCTTTATCTTCACCAGCGTGAAGGCGTAACATCAAGTCTTTTAAAATCTCCTGCCGTTCTTCCATCGTGTAATCTTCTTTAGCCATCTAATCCCTGCTTTCTTTAACGATGTATCCGTTCATTTCTAATGTTTCAACAATGGTTTCTAAAGGAACTTTTGCAATTTTTGAACCTTTAATCAGATTCGTGATACGTCCTACCGTATGAACCATCTGCGGTTGATTGAGTGGTTTAAAGCCAATTTCAACGAGTAAATCCTTTACTTCTGGATGCTCAGTGATGGTTGTATAGACGCTATCTTCTAAATAAATGGTATTCAAAGAAGCTCCTCCTATCTAAAAAATAAGTATGGTGCGAAGTATGGTAGGAAAGTACGATATAAAAGATAAATAATGTATAGAATAATCGTTACGCGACTAAAAGTAATTTGTCCAATTCCATAGAAGCCACGATTCACACTGATATATTCTTTAATATCTTTCCATTTTAAAATAACCACTAATACTAATACTACAAAGCCAATTAAATCTAGTAGTTGAACAAGAGAAAAATTGCCAAAATTTACCATTTGAGCAAGATAAATATCGACCACAACTGCAAATAAGAAGTTATTCATCATATGGAACGCCACTGCCCATTGGAAGCCATATTCAAGAGCAACATAGGCGAAAACAATCCCTGCCAAGAATGTGAAGACGCCTTGCGTAATGTTGGCATGGAATAATGAGAAAATAAGCGACGTAAATAGAATCGTAAATACCTTCCCGTAACGTTCAAGGCGATAACCAATAAATCCTCTGAAGATAAATTCTTCAACTACCGGAGCCATTACTCCTAAATACAGTACAAAAATGATACTTGACGTCAACTGTTCACTTGTATTTGTTACAAGTGTTGCTGGAATGCCCATTTCCAATAACAGTTTTTCAAGCCCTGTTAATAAGAGTTTTGAAATAAAACGAACTCCAAATAAGCTCGCAGACAATATCGCAAACGACTGTATATTCATTTTTCTTGGAGCAACGTGTTCATAAATACGTTTCATTGGGAATTTTTTAGAAAGAGCCCAAATGAGTAAACTTAGAGAAGCCGCAATAAATAGTCCTACTCCCCAAATTCCGTAAAAATCTTCAGTGTCAACCGCATTTTGTGCTGCGCCTTGTTGCCCAGCAGCTGCGAAGAAGAAGAAAACTAACATATAAACAATTAATCTTCTTCCAATAGAAGTAATGTCTTTTTTAAACGATTCTTCCATATCTTCTTGATAAAATTCATTTTGTGGGTCGAAATCTTCAGACCCTCTTTCTTCATTAAATGTTACTTCTTCTTTGTATGATTCAAACATTTACACACCTCGTGATTCTTTATATTTTTTAAATACTTTTCTTAATCGAACGACTAAGAAAATACAACTACTCATTAATCCGATAATCAGTCCAATCCAATATGAATATGGGCCAGCATTAAATGCATTATCTAATATAAAACCAATTGGCAATCCAATAATCCAATAGCCAATTAAAAATAAGATAAATGGCATTTGAACGTCTTTGAATCCTCTGAGCGTTCCTTGAATTGGCGCTGCCACCGCATCAAACAGTTGGAACAACAGACTATAAGTTAAAAACACAACGGTTAATTGAATAAAGTCTGGGTCTGTTCCATATAGCGCGGCCACCGATTGGATATTGAGCGCTAATAATGTTAATGTCACAACAGCAAGTGTCACTGCGGTCGCGATACCAATATAAGCAAACTGCATGGCTGAACGAATATCTTTACGACCAACTTCATAAGAAACAATAATCGTTAGCGCAGTAGAAATACTAATTGGGAATGCATAAACAACTGTCGCAAAGTTCATCGCAGCTTGGTGAGATGCAATAATCGATGTTCCAAATTTCGACATGAGTAATCCCACAAACGCGAAAATGGCCACCTCTGCGAAAATTGATAATCCGATTGGAAGGCCGATTTTAAATGGTTCCTTCCACATTTTAGTATCGATTCCGCTCCATTTTATAACATCATACTCCTTTAATACCGGATGTTTTTTAAAGACAACCACTGCAACTACGAGTAATCCCCAGTAAGCCAGTGCAGTTCCAAGTCCTGCTCCGGCTCCTCCCATTTCCGGAAAGCCAAACTGACCGTAAATCAGTGAATAGTTAAAGAACATATTGAGCGGAACTACTAATACCATCAGCATCATCGATACTTT
>CAUVGI010000129.1:0-2827 GCA_963551375.1 uncultured Streptococcus sp.
ACTTCACATTCCATCCCCCTCTCGTTTACTTTCCTTCTCCCTTTCTGGATTTTTATCGGGCAAGCAAACTCTGCGCTTTAACCCACTATCCAAAAAGGTTTCTAATTTCCAAGAACTTTTGATGGCGGAGAATTTTTCGGATTCTATAGTAGCAGTAATAGGAATAGCATTAAAACGAATAAGGGGGAGTTAGGAATTTATTTCCTTACTCCCCCTTTGAGGCTTTAAAGGCGAGAGACTTCGGCTCGAGCCGTTGCCCTATTACAGCTACTATGAAGACATCCGAAAAAATTCGTAGCCATCAAACATAATTTATTGTTTTAGTATTTCGCTAACTCTTGTTGTAATAGTTGGTTTACAACGCCAGGGTTTGCTTTCCCTTTTGTTTGCTTCATAATCTGCCCAACTAAGAATCCAACAGCACGGTCTTTACCATTCTTGAAGTCTTCAATAGACTGTGCATTGTTCTCCAACACATCTTGAATAATCGGTAATAACTGAGCAGGATCACTCAATTGAACCATACCGTGTTTTTCAACAACGCCTTTTGCAGTTCCGCCTTCTTCTGCTAATAACAAGAAGACTTTCTTCGCTAATTTCGAACTGATTGTTCCGTCTGCGATTAATTGAATCATTTCTGCTAAGCTTTCTGGCGTTAACTTCAAGTCTTTCAATTCTAATTTCTTGCTGTTCATGTGCGCTGAAATGTCACCCATTAACCAGTTTGACGCTTGTTTAGGATCTGCACCAGCCGCAACTGTTGCATCGAAGAAATCAGACATTTCTTTTGTTAATGTTAATACCATTGCATCATATTCTGGTAAGCCAAATTCGCTCACGTAACGTTCACGACGTTTGCTTGGCATTTCAGGAATTGACGCACGAACTTCTTCAATCCATTCATTTGAAATATGGAAGTTTGGTAGGTCTGGTTCTGGGAAGTAACGGTAGTCACTTGAACCTTCTTTAACACGCATTAAAATCGTTTGACCAGTCGCATCATCAAAACGACGTGTTTCTTGTAGGATTTCTCCTCCATTACGTAGAACGTTCGCTTGACGAACTTCTTCGAACGCTAACCCTTTACGTACGTTGTTAAATGAGTTTAAGTTTTTCAACTCTGTTTTTGTACCGAATTTTTCTTGACCATAAGGACGAATTGAAATGTTCGCGTCACAACGCATTGAACCTTCTTCCATCTTCACGTCAGAAACACCCGTAAACATGATGATTTGACGAAGTGCTTCAAGGTACGCATAGGCTTCTTCAGGAGAACGCATATCTGCTTCTGATACGATCTCAATCAGTGGAGTTCCTTGACGGTTTAAGTCCACATATGAGAATCCGTCTGTTCCGTGCGTATTTTTACCCGCATCTTCTTCTAAGTGGACACGTTCAATACGAATACGTTTTGTTTGTCCTTCTACTTCGATATCAATCCAGCCATCATGACCGATTGGGTAATCGAATTGAGAGATTTGGTACGCTTTTGGATTATCAGGGTAGAAATAATTTTTACGGTCAAATTTTGTATCTTGTGAAATGGTACAGTTCAACGCAAGAGCTGCACGCATCCCGAATTCTAACGCGCGTTTATTCACGACAGGAAGTACCCCTGGATATCCCCAGTCGATCACGTTTGTATTTGTATTTGGTTCAGCACCGAAATGCGCTGGTGATGGAGAGAACATTTTTGAATCAGTTTTTAATTCAACGTGGCACTCTAAACCAATAATTGTTTCAAAGTTCATGTCATTGTTCCTCCTTATAATTGTGGGCGGCGTAAGTAGTAATCATTTGCTTGTTCAAATGCATACGCTGCTTGGTAAATCGTTTTTTCTTGGAAGTAATTTCCGATTAATTGAATTCCGACTGGTAGGCCTTCGTTTGTGAAGCCAGCAGGAACTGAAATCGCTGGTAGCCCAGCTAAGTTTACAGGAACTGTTAATAAGTCTGCCATGTACATTGCGATTGGGTCGTCACTGTGTGCGCCTAATCCGAATGCGGCAGAAGTTGTTACAGGTCCTAATATTAAATCATAGTTTTCAAATACTTTTGCAAAGTCTTGTTTGATTAAAGTACGTACTTGACCCGCTTTCTTGAAGTATGCATCGTAGTAACCAGAACTTAAGCTAAATGTTCCAAGCATGATACGACGTTTTACTTCCATTCCGAACCCTTCAGAACGGCTCTTCACGTATAAATCTTCTAATGTTTCTGCTTCTGTTGAACGGTGACCGTAACGGATTCCGTCGAAACGTTGTAAGTTAGAAGAAGCTTCTGATGAAGCGATGATATAGTACGCTGGAATACCGTATTTAGAGTGAGGTAGGCTCACTTCTTCTACGATAGCACCCATTTCGCGGTATTGGTCAGCCGCTTTTAAGACAGCTGCTTGAACTTCAGGGTCCACACCTTCCGCAAAATATTCTTTTGGCAACGCGATACGCATGCCTTTAACGTCGCCTGTTAATCCTTTATGGTAGGCTGGCACTTCTTGTGGAACACTTGTTGAATCACGGTAATCATAGCCAGAAATCGCGCTTAATACTAAGGCGTTATCTTGAACCGTACGTGTAAATGGTCCGATTTGGTCTAAGCTTGACGCAAAGGCAATCAAACCATAACGAGAAATACGACCATATGTTGGTTTCATCCCAACAATCCCTGTGAAACTTGCAGGTTGGCGGATAGAACCACCTGTATCAGAACCTAGAGACGCAAGTACTTCGCCAGAAGCAACTGCTGCGGCAGAACCACCTGAAGATCCACCAGGCACTTTTGTTAAGTCCCAAGGATTTTTTGTTTTCTTGAAGTAAGAAGTTTC
>CAUVGI010000130.1:0-2814 GCA_963551375.1 uncultured Streptococcus sp.
TCGTCTGGTTCGTAGATGTATGTTTCCACACCGCTACGGTTTGCCCCAGGAACGCCTGTTGCGTTGAAGTGGATACTGATAAATACATCCGCATCCGTCTTGTTCACCATTTCAGAACGTTCAGTAACATAGTCCACATACACGTCTGAGTCGCGTGATGTTAAAACAGTGTAGCCAAGTTTTTCGAGTTCGCTTCTAAGTTTGCGATAAATCGACATGTTTAAATCTTTCTCGCGAAGTCCGTTGTAGACTGCACCTGGGTCACGTCCACCATGACCTGGGTCTAGGAAGACCACGTTTTTGTAGTTACCGTAGTTGACCGGAGCAGGAACTTCTGCAATCCATAAACCATTTTCTTGGAAGGCATGCTTTTTGCCATCGATGGTAACGATGTTTCTCGCATAAACACCATCTGCTTGAAGATAGAAGTAACCTCCGTAGTTCTTGTCGTAAATCCATTCGTTTTCGGCCATCATACCGTCAGCCTTCACATAATAAGAACCAATCCATTTATTCGTATCGAGTTCTCCATATTGACGGAAGTGGTACCATTTTCCTTTGACTTGAAGCCATTGATTCTTCACATAGGCTCCATCTTCTTTTAAATAGTACGTTGCTTTGTAATTTGGATCGTAAATGAATTCGCTCTTAGCCATATAGCCGCCAGCCTTTAAGTAGTAGTTGCCTTTCCACTCGCGGCTTGCGTAAGTACCGCCTGGCTTAATATAGAACCAACTATTGTAGTTTCTATCGAAAACCCATTCGTTATCGGCCATCGCACCGCTATCTTTTAAGAAATAGCTGTCGCTCCATTCGTGAGAGTACATCACACCATTATCGTGAAATGCGTACCATACGCCACCGATTTTCTTCCAGTCGCCACGGAATACTTTTCCGCCAGACAGAGCATAGTACCATTTACCACCTTGGTAGTTCCAGCCTGGACTAACGAGCATTCCTTCGATGTCCACCAGATAGCCATCTGGAGTAACGGTTGATTTTAACATCTTTCCATCCGCGCCAAAGTAGTACCAGCGGCCTCCGTGCCATTTCCATGTATTCGTAATTGGCTTACTGTCCACTTGGTAGTACGTTTCGCCATCTGCTTTGTAAAGACCTGTGTATTTTGGTTCTTCACCTGGCTTATACACACGAATATCGACGTCGTTTTTCGAATCTTTTGGAAGAGTCCCTTCCGCAGTCGTTGTCGTTTCAGTCGTTGGTTGAACCGTTGTCACTTCAACAGTCGTCGGTTGAGCAGTTGTTTCGGTTTGTGTCGTCTCAGCAGCAACCGCATGTGCCGAAAGGGCGAATAGGGCAGCCGTTAAGACTGTGACTTTACCTGTAAGTTTCATAAAAACCTCCTTGGTTAAATTTTTCCTTTTTAAGTGTACCAAAAAAGGGTGGAACGCGCAATTTCCTAAAATAAAATTCACACTTTTGTCATAAGAATAAAATGGAACTGCAATAAACGAATCGCTTCAGGGAACTGAAATCGTGAATCTATGGAAAATCTGAAATTGGAACACTTGAACTCGTGAAGAAACGCTGGTAGATGTGCTATAATCGAGAGTATGAAAACAACAGAACAACCAAACCAACCAAAAAATCAAATCATTAAAGGAACCTTGATGACGCTCTTTGCCGGGATTGCCTGGGGGATGAGTGGCGCGTGCGGTCAATACTTAATGGCACACGGTATGAGCGTGCTTGCCTTGACCGACCTACGTCTGATTATCTCCGGAGTCTGCCTCTTAGCAATGAGTTATGTGTTTACTAGAGGCCAACTCGTCGCCTTCTTCAAGGAAAAGAAGAACTACGCTAAGATTACGCTCTTTGCATTTATCGGGCTCTTCATGAACCAATTTACGTATTTAGAGGCGATTCACCTTAGTAATGCCGGGACTGCGACCGTTTTGCAGTACCTCTGTCCGGTGATTATTCTGGTGTACATGTGCTTGAAAAATCGCACGACACCGACCGTGTCTGAAGTGACATCGATTGTCCTTGCGATTCTTGGGACATTCATCATTGCCACACACGGACAACTCAACCAACTCAGCGTGACACCACTCGGGCTCTTCTGGGGCATCTTTAGTGGCTTCACGTACGCCATTTACATCATGCTTCCAATTAAACTCATTCAAGAGTACGGAAGTCTAACCGTGATTGGAGTGGGGATGGTCATCGCAGGAGTGATTCTCTTCCCGATGAGCGGCCTTACGACGATGGAACTTGTGTATAGCGTGGATATTCTTGCAGCACTAATAGGAATTATCCTGATTGGAACGATTATTTCGTACACGATGTTTTTAAAAGGGACGAGCTATATCGGGCCGGTGAAGAGTAGTCTGATTGCCGCCGTCGAACCGATTTCTGCGGTATTCTTCGCCTTCCTCATCATGAACGAGCATTTCTTCGCGATTGACTTTGTCGGTATGGCGATGATTTTAGCTGCCGTGGTCCTTATCTCGGTGAAAGACTTAATCAAAGAACGTCGCAAAAAAGAACAAGGCGTACTCGAATAACATAACAAACCGCAATTGGAGCGCATCCAGTTGCGGTTTTTATTTATTTTGAAAGAAATGAAAAAACTTGAAAATGAGAACGTTCTCATGAAACTTTCATCTTTTTCAAATAAATGAGTTGTGCTATACTTTAAAGCATCAAACAACAGACGGAGGTCCTTAATTTGTCTTATTCACTCGAAATTTTACCAAGCTTATTACATGGAGCAGTGACGACATTAGAAGTGTTCGCACTCGTGCTCATTTTCTCGATTCCGCTGGGCATTCTTATTGCCTTTGCGATGCA
>CAUVGI010000131.1:0-2781 GCA_963551375.1 uncultured Streptococcus sp.
CCTTCTTGATGCATTTCGAAAACGCCAATCTCGTTGGTGGATCCAAAACGGTTTTTCACGGAACGAAGCACGCGGAAACTATGATGTTTATCCCCTTCGAAATAAAGAACGGTATCCACCATATGTTCTAACATACGAGGACCTGCCAACGCTCCCTCTTTTGTCACGTGACCTACGATAAAGATGGCAATCTGATTGAGTTTTGCGAGTCTCATCAACGTAGCTGTCGCCTCACGAACATGAGACACACTTCCTGCAACCCCATTTGCTTGCGGATGTGTCATCGTTTGAATCGAGTCGATAATGACATAGTCCGGTTTCAACGCTTCTACTTGCGCAACAATATCTTCTAGGTTTGTTTCAGCGTAAATATAAAATCCGTCTGCTTGCATCCCGAGACGCTCCGCACGCATTTTGATTTGAGACGCACTTTCTTCTCCTGAGACATAGAGAACTGTTCCTTGTGTTTGTTGTAATTCACTAGACACTTGTAATAATAAGGTAGATTTCCCAATCCCTGGGTCCCCACCAATTAATACTAGAGAACCCGGAACCACGCCACCTCCGAGCACACGGTCCAATTCGCTAATGGATGTCTTCACACGATTCACGCGCTCATAAGAAACCTGGTCTAATCGCATTGGTTTTGTCTTATGTGCTTCTTCTGAATGTTGCACTAAGGAAGGACGTTTCGCATTGCTCGTCGTTTCCTTGAACTCTTCCATCGTAGACCAGTTCCCGCAGTTAGGGCATTTCCCTAAATATTTTGGTGAATTATATCCACACTCTCTACATACAAAACTTGTGGCTGCTTTTGCCATTTTGGCTCCTTTCTAACGAACGCCAGAAGAACCAAAGCCGCCTGTACGTTCATTCATATCGTTTTCTTCATCCGCATCCGCTTTTAAGAACGGTAGGAAGATTCCTTGGCCGATACGATCGCCTTTTTTAATTTCTTTATCGAATAATCCGAAGTTTAATAATTGGAAGTAAATATGCCCTTCATTGTCAGGGTTGTTGTAGTAGTCGCTATCCACGATTCCCACACCGTTTGGTAAGACAAGGAAGTGTTTCAATGGGTTACTTGAGCGGTTTGCTAGTTGTAAGTACTCATCTTCTTGCATATAAGACTTGATTCCTGTTGGAACAAGCACTGGTTTTAAGACTTTTTGCTCTTTCGCCAATTCTTCTTCTACTTTTTCTTTATCCGTTGTATAAATCCATTGTTTTAATTGAGTTGCTGCAAATTTGAAAAGCATTTTCCAAATGCTTGGTAATACGATATCTTCGGCAGCCTCGAAGTCATATCCTGCTGAATGTTTTGTCGAACGTTTTGGAACAGTGATTCCTTTCCCTTCATAAGTAGATACGATTTCAAATCCACGTTTTCTTTCCATTTCATCACCTTTTTCATTTAATTTCTAACTCTTATCATAACATTGTTTGGCACGTGTTGCATCCTTCTCAATACTTTTTTACTTCTTTATTATAAGTTACGTCCAAATTTTAAAAATAAGGGATACTTTTTGGGCAAAGTGCACAATTTTTACAGTCGTTTTTGTGCAACCTTCCCCTATCTCTTTTCCTCAAAAAAACGTAAACTGTTACTGTAAAACAAATTATAGGGGGAAATCCTAATGGTAGAAATGCAATTAAATCATATTCACAAAAAATATGACAACGCGGAAAACTATTCCGTAACAGACTTTAACTTACACATCAAAGACCGCGAGTTCATCGTATTCGTAGGTCCTTCAGGATGCGGTAAATCAACAACTCTTCGTATGATCGCTGGTCTTGAAGATATTTCTGAAGGGGAATTAAAAATTGGCGACGTTGTAATGAACGACGTGGCTCCAAAAGATCGTGATATCGCGATGGTATTCCAAAACTATGCCCTATATCCTCACATGAGCGTATATGACAACATGGCATTCGGTTTGAAATTACGTAAATACGACAAAGCTGAAATTGACAAACGTGTTAAAAACGCAGCAGAAATCTTAGGCTTAGCTCAATACTTAGAACGTAAACCAGCAGCTTTATCTGGTGGTCAACGTCAACGTGTGGCTTTAGGACGTGCGATCGTTCGTGATGCGAAAGTATTCTTAATGGACGAACCTCTTTCTAACTTAGATGCTAAATTACGTGTTGCGATGCGTGCTGAAATTGCGAAATTACACCGTCGTTTAGAAACAACAACAATTTACGTAACTCACGACCAAACAGAAGCGATGACAATGGCTGACCGTATCGTAATCATGAAAGATGGTTTCGTACAACAAATCGGTTCACCACAAGAAGTGTACAACACTCCTAACAACGTATTCGTAGCTGGATTCATCGGATCACCAGCAATGAACTTCTTCAATGTAACATTGAAAGATGGCGTGATTTCAAATGGTAAAGGTTTATCATTACAATTACCTGAAGCAAAGAGAAAACTTCTTGAAGACAAAGGTTACAATGGAAAAGAATTGATCTTCGGTATCCGTCCAGAAGATATCAAAGGTGCTCAAATCGCTATCGATACTTATCCAGCAGCAACAGTGAAATCAGAAGTTGTTGTATCAGAATTACTTGGTGCAGAAACAATGCTTTACACTCGTGTTGACGATACTGAATTCGTATCTAAAGTGGATGCACGTGACTTCCACAACCCAGGCGAAACAGTTGAATTAGCATTCGACTTAAACAAATCTCACTTCTTCGACAAAGAAACTGAGGAAGTTATTCGCTAAGAATAAACTACAGAAACTACAAAAGCTGACAGCTCAAATG
>CAUVGI010000132.1:0-2678 GCA_963551375.1 uncultured Streptococcus sp.
ACTCGTAGCATTTTTGAACTTCACGATAGCACCTCAATATATGAATAAATTTTATCGGTGACTCTGAAGAGTTTTGCGTAATACATCAATTTTTGAAAGTTTACCGAGTACTTTTGGAAATATAGTTTGAAAGCTTGTGCAATCAATTGGACATCCATCTTATATACCGGACGTAAACACTCTACTAGAGTCCTCTCTATTTCATATATACGGATTTGTTGCCCTTTTTGGCGTTCAATTTCTACAATCCCCACATCAAAATTAGTACGTGTCACAACAGGTTTTACTTCTTGTGCTTGTTTAATCGTTGAAGTATTCACCCCATACGGGAACATCATTGTTTTTTCAAAAGGAACCGTTATCGATAATCCGTGTAACCACAATGCCGTATCGAGTGCATATACTCCTTTTGGATTTCGTAATTGAATTAAATACCAGTCATCCATATAGTATTCTGCCAACCCATACAAACCTTTCCCGAGTGGTTTAAGTTCCTCTTGCTCAATCATTTTTCGATAGGTTCGATAGCTTAATCCTGCTTCTTTTACTTCACGATAAGATAAGATGCCATTATTTCTTTTTAAATACTCTATAATTTCTGTTTGTTTTGATTTCATTCTTTCACCTCCTAAAACGTAAACAATTAACTAACAATTTGTAATAATGTTAGCATTTTTTTCACATTATTTCAACCCACAAAAAAAGTCTTATCCGCATCATCGCAAATAAGACTTCTCTCCTATTAGATTAATACTTTTGATAAGAACGATTGTGTACGCTCCATTTGTGGATTCTCGAGGACTTCTTTTGGATGGCCTTCTTCTACAATCACGCCACCGTCCATAAAGATTAAACGCGTTCCTACTTCACGGGCAAATCCCATTTCGTGCGTTACGACAACCATGGTCATGCCACCTGCTGCAAGTTCCTTCATCACGCCTAGCACTTCGCCGACCATTTCTGGGTCTAGCGCTGACGTTGGCTCATCGAATAAGAGCACATCGGGTTCCATCGCAAGCGAACGCGCAATCGCGATTCTTTGCTTTTGTCCCCCAGATAAGGAGTTTGGATAGACATCCGCTTTATCGGCCAAGCCCATTTTCTCTAGAAGCTCGTGTGCTTTTTGTTCTGCGACCGCCTTGTCGATTTTCTTCAATTGGATAGGTCCAATCGTGATATTTTCTAAAACGGTTAAATGCGGGAATAAATTGAAGTGTTGGAACACCATCCCTAAATGTTGGCGTACGCTATCGAGGTCTACCCCTTTTTCATTGATGCATTGATCTTTGAAAAATACCTTTCCGCTAGTGGGTTCTTCTAATAAGTTTAGGCAACGTAAGAAAGTCGATTTTCCTGATCCAGAAGGACCGATAATCACGAGCACTTCCCCTTGTTCAATATGAGTGGAAATTCCGTTTAAGACTTGCTTGTCACCGTATTGTTTTTTAATCTCTTCTGTTCTAATCACTGGCTTGTAACTTCCTTTCTAGTTTGTCCATAAAGAATGCAATCGTCGTTGTCATGACGAAGTATAAGAACGCCGTCATTAACAGTGGGATAAATACCGTAAAGGTTGCTCCACGAACGGTATCAGAACTGTACATTAGATCGTGAATACCGATTAATGAGACGATAGATGTTTCTTTAATTAAGGTCGCAAATTCGTTCCCGATGGCTGGTAAAATATTCTTCATCGCTTGTGGCAAGATAATTTGGCGCATTGCCATTCGCTTCGGCATCCCCATTGAACGAGCGGCTTCCATTTGCCCTTTATCCACCGATTGAATCCCACTACGGATGATTTCAGCGATATAAGCTGTCGTATTAACGGACACGGCAATGACTCCTGAAACAAAGTCGTTTAAATCAAGAACGGTCGCGAGTCCAAAATACACTAAGTACAATTGCACAAGAAGTGGCGTTCCACGAATAATGTCGATATAGACCTTCGCTGCTTTTGACAAGAACGTGTTCTGGCTAAGTCTTGCGAGTGCCATTAACGTTCCACATCCAACCCCGACAATTACAGAGAAGAATGATAGTAACACGGTTGTCGTTGCCCCTTCGAGAAACAGAGGCCAATATTTAATAATTAATTCCATTCTTTTTCCTTCTTTCTATTCTGACATTAAATTCGTATTGCGAATAATCGATTCTTTTAGTTTCCCTGAAGACTCTAACTGATCGAGCACCTCTTGTACTTTTTGTACAAACACTTCATTGCCTTTTTGCGCTACTGCTGCAGTTCCGGCATCTTCACTTGGGATTTCTACCGAAGCGACTGTGATGTCGTTATTCGCCTTTACGAATTCATCCGCTGCAATATTATCCATAATCACTGCATCGAGTTTTCCTTGTTGCAAGGCTAAAATCAAGGTTGGATTTTTCGGTTGTGACGTAAGCGTTGCGCCTGTCAGTGTATCTTTTACAATTCCTTCTTGAGAGGTTCCTTTTTGCGCTCCGACATTTGCGCCATTGAAACTATCCAGCGACGTGAACTTATCGGCATCTGTCTTCTTCACGACCGCTACCATATGTGAATCATAGTAAATATTCGTGAATGCTACTTCCTTACTACGCTCTTCGGTTGGCGTAATCCCTGCAAGAACGAGGTCTACTTTCCCGGACTTCATCGCCGCAATCAAGAAGTTAAATTCCATCTCTCGAATCTCTACTTC
>CAUVGI010000133.1:0-2622 GCA_963551375.1 uncultured Streptococcus sp.
GCCGTAATTGGCACGACAATGGCAATAGCCAGTAAGTATCCTGTTGTTACCCATTGAATCCCTGAAGAATCTGTATTAAATTCTGTCATCAATGTTGGGAAGGTAACGTTCATTGCAGTTTCAATTAGCACGCCACAAAAGCTCATAATCGCCGTTGCGACTACTGCTGGAATGACATGCCATGTTTTCGTTTGGTTTCCCATTGAGTTCTCCTTTCTTTGCGTTACAATTGCCATAAAAAAACCGCAACCTTACGAGTTTAGTAAGATGTTGCGGTTTAAATTATTTTATAACGCTGTTTCCTAACGTTTTTTCTTTAATTTTTTCAATTTATTTTGTTTTTGACGGCGTGCGTATTGTTGCATACCGATTTGAGCGAGTTTATTCGTACGTCCGCCCATTCCCATTTGGTTCATCATGCCTTCTAGGCCTTTCATGTTACCGTTGGACATTTGGTTCATCATCTTCTTAGATTCGTTGAACTGTTTGATTAAACGGTTCACTTCAGCAAGAGGACGAGCTGAACCTGCCGCAATACGTTTACGACGAGCTTGTGATAAGATATCTGGATTTTCACGCTCTTGTGGAGTCATTGATAAGACGATAGCTTTCATACGAGCTGTATCTTTTGGATCCACTTTTAAGTCGTTTAGACCAGCCATTTTATTTAACCCTGGAATCATCTTCAAGATGTCTTCAAGTGGTCCCATCTTATTCACTTGGTCTAATTGGTCGATAAAGTCATTAAAGTCAAAGGTGTTGGCTTTAATCTTATCTGCCATCTCTTGTGCTTTTGCTTCATCGAAGTCTTGTTGCGCCTTCTCGATAAGGGTCATCATATCCCCCATACCAAGAATACGAGAAGCCATACGTTCTGGGTAGAAGATTTCGAAGTCTTCTAATTTTTCCCCACGACCTGTAAATTTAATTGGTTTTCCTGTAACAGAACGGATAGAAAGAGCCGCACCACCACGAGTGTCCCCATCAAGTTTTGTAAGGATAACCCCTGTGATGTCCAGACGTTCGTTAAATGTTTGAGCGACGTTTACGGCATCTTGCCCTGTCATCGAGTCGACAACGAGTAAGATTTCGCTTGGATTTGCGACAGCCTTGATGTTTTGTAATTCTTCCATCAAGTTTTCGTCAATATGCAAACGACCGGCCGTATCGATAATCACTAAGTCGCGACCATCAATTTTCGCTTTTTCAATCGCTTGTTTTGCGATTTCTACTGGGCTTACTTGATTTCCAAGTGAGAATACTGGGAAGTTTAATTGTTTCCCTAATGTTTGTAATTGGTCAATCGCGGCTGGACGATACACGTCGGCAGCAACTAGTAATGGGCGTTTCTTTTCATGTTTCGCCATGAAGGAAGCGAGTTTACCAGCAGTCGTTGTTTTACCGGCACCTTGTAGACCGACCATCATCACTACTGTTGGAGGTTTTGCTTCGAAACGGAACGGCGCTTGTTCGCCCCCCATTAATTCTGTTAATTCTTCGTTAACGATTTTAACGACTTGTTGTGCTGGTGATAATGCTTCAAGCACATTAGCCCCTAATGCACGTTCGTTCACTTTACGTACGAAGTCTTTTACAACTTTGAAGTTAACGTCGGCTTCTAACAGCGCAAGACGCACTTCACGCATCATTTGTTTTAAGTCAGCTTCCGTAATTTTTCCTTTTCGTGAAACGGAAGTCATCGCATTTTGCAGGCGATCTGATAATCCTTCGAATGCCATAATTTCACTCCTTGAGTTTATTTATTCATCTCTTGTAATTTTGAAACGATTGAAGCAAGTTGAGTTGCCTCAGGATAGGTCTTTTGAATTTCTTTTTCTAATTCATCATAGTGCTCTTGGCGTTTATAGAAATCAGCGACCAGATGTAATTTCTCTTCGTAGTTTTCTAATAACTTTGCCGAGCGGCGGATATTATCATATACTGCTTGACGGCTCACGTCAAATTCTTCGGCGATTTCACCCAGCGAATAATCATCCCCATAATAGAGCTCCATATATTCGAGTTGTTTATCGGTTAAAAGGCTGCCATAGAACTCCACAAGCAAGTTCATTTGCGTTGTTTTTTCTAATTCCATTCGTTGACCTCCCTTAAACTCATATCCTTTATTATAGCAAAATTAGGGTTATTACGCTAACAAAAAAACGGAGTAGAACTTCCCCCAGAACTTGTATCATTCCGGCTTGTTTTCCACTCCAAAAATAGAACTACATTTGATTTATTACGTTGTCACCCTTTTTACACAGAACATTCTGCCTAACTGCATCAACAGTTGAAGAATACTCCACCCCATCATCAAAAGAACTAGTTGACTACAAATCCCAAAAGTTCCTTTTAAGAAAAGTGGAATGGTGCTCTCAACAAATGCATCCACAATCATAATATTACTGGCATTGATTTGATAACATAGTAATAGAAGAATTAAAGCTTCCCCTACTCCAATTAGCCAATCGTGTTGCCTGTTACTTCGTTGCACTATTCCAATCACCAACAGTCCAGTCAAGGATTGAAACAGTATTAGTACTCCTTCCTCAAAAAATACACCACTTTGATTATAGAAATAGATTGAAAAAAGAAATTGAATCAATAAACAGATAAAAGACA
>CAUVGI010000134.1:0-2591 GCA_963551375.1 uncultured Streptococcus sp.
TCGAAATAAATTTCTCAGAACGAATTTCAGTCGGTAAGTTTACAATCGTAGAAGATTTTGCTGCTACGATTCTATCTGGAACTTTTCCATCTGGCGTCTTAATCTTAAACACATTGTCTAACATTGTTTGTGACGTTACATTACTTGCTAATGGAGAGAATTCTTTAGCAACTAAGTAAACATGATTATCTGTGTTTTTCTTATAGTCATCAGCTTTCTGAATGGCTGTTGGCATGGCCTCTTTCGTAATTGTTCCTGAAACAATTGCTGTAAAATCACGTGCAATCGTTTGGTCATTGTAGAAATCAAGATCTTTTAACTCAAAAATTACCGCTTGGCGACCGCTGCCATTGTAATTTTCAATGAGACTTGGTTTACCCTTCAGCATGTTTCTATGCTCTTTTTTATCAATATAGTACCCTTCATAAGTGATTCCTTCAGGTAAGACATCAATCACTTGAGCTCCATTTACACGACGGTTGACTGATAAGTTATTAAAATCAGCAGTAACACCATATTCAACAACTTCTCCTAAATTACCTGTAGGATTTGAACGAGTCATCTTCGAAATACGAATTTCTTCTTCCTTCACTCTTACATCTTCATAGGAAGTACTCTTGTTTGTAGAGAACTTTCCGTCTTCTCCATAGCCATCCACTAAACCTTCAGCATGCATACTATTATTGTATCTAACAGGATCTTTACGCTCAGTTTCATCAAATGGATTTAACAATTTAGTTTGAATAAAAGTAGATGTAATTTCTCCTGCTTGAAGAACTTTCCCATCTTGAAGCTTGATTTTTATACTGTCATAAGTACGATTTACTTTTTGATAGGCGTCTTTCTTTAAAGTTCCTGCATAAATTTGTTTTGCTTGATTTGTGACTTTATTATAGGCATCTTCGTCTACAATCACAATTTGTTTACTACCTTTAGCAATACTTCCTAATTTCACTTCAGTACCATCTGCTTTTACACCATATACATCCATATCAAATGGTGCATTGGAAACAGGAGAACCGACTGAGTAGAAATACATTCTTTCATCTAAGTCTTCATCAACTAATGTTAATTCAGAAATTGTACTTGGAGAAGTATTCGTAAACCCAAGAATCCATGTCGCTACAGATGTATCTGGAGCACCAGCATCAACGTTTAAAGTTTGTTTATCGTTATTAGACTTACGGAAAGAAGAATCACTAATCAATTGTCCAATGAGTTTAAATTGAATATCATCGCTAACTGTTAATTTTGGTTCTGATTCTCCTTGTTGGATAAACGTCAATTCTGTTTTTGCGTTATTAACAATGTTCGTTTTTGTTTTTGCATCTGGGAAACTTAAAACAAGTCTCTCCTCGCGTAAAGCAAGTTCCGCTTCACTATTTGTGTCATTTAGAGTGTCACTACCAGTAATGGTTTTACTAACTGTTCCATCAGCATTTAATGTCCATCCTGGATTTTTAGCAGGATCAAAGACAGCTGTTCCAGTAGTTCCATCTGCTTTTTGATACGTTGGCAGTGTATCTGTAATGGTGATTGATTTCGCTGCACGAGTTTGTGCTTTACCATTCCCCCAGTTTTGAGTTTGTCCACCACCTGCAGTATTCGTTGATAAACTGAATTGGAAAGTAACATCTGCGGCTTTTGATATTGCTTCCCCCGTTGCCTTACCACCATAAATATCACGGTTATCAATAGTATACGCTTGTGTAGTATTTGTCCCGTTATATTTAAACAATGACTGTTTATCGACTTTTACTTTATAGATTAATGAGTCTGTTACTTCTTTTAACGTGTTTCCAGTACTATCTTTTAACACGATTTTCGGAGAGAATGTATATCCCTCTGGCGTTAGACGGTCTTTAAATTCAAATGTAAAAGGAAAACTTGCTGTGGTTGTTTGCGTAATGTCTGACAAGTATACTTTTAATAGACCTGGTGTCGAATTATCTACGCTCTTCACTGGTCCACCAGTCGCAACTGTAAAACTCTCGATATACTCTGTTGGATAAGTAAACTCGATGTATCCTCCAATGATAGGATTAGCTACTTTTGAACCATCTAATTGAACATCTCCTTGACGATTCTTTGTCGTATATTGCGCGTCACTACCTGTTGAGTTTGTAGCAGTTACTTTTACTTGACCGATTTGTTCATTCAACCCTAAAGCACCTGTAGCTGTGGCTTCGCTTGCTTCAGAAGTAGTATTTTCTGTACTCACCGTAGTTTCAACTGCTGGTGTTTCATTAGTTTCTGTAGGACTTGTCTCTACTGTTGTAGGTTCACTAACTTCCTGCGCATAAGCAAAAGTTGGCGCTACTTGATTTGTTGATAATGTGAATATTAATAATGTAGTTGATAATTTATGAATAAATCTCTTCATTCCGCTCTCCTTCTTTTATAAAAATATTTTTCAATAAAAATTCATATATATTATACTGTATTAATGTGAGTTAACCAAGAAAGAACCAAGACCAATTTTCTTCCTTTAAAAAGAATTTTTTTCACATTTGAAAACCCAATTTAAGAAAAAAGAGGGCTCTTTGTCAAATAGTGTTGATGAAGAATTTTAGGAAGGGATTAAGCAACTA
>CAUVGI010000135.1:0-2587 GCA_963551375.1 uncultured Streptococcus sp.
TTGGACTTGGCGCGCTGACAGTGTTTATTACTTACTATCTATTTTGGGTAATTCCAGATAAAAAATAAGGAGTGTTTCAGATGGTTGAGAAGTTTAAGGCGAAGTTTAGAGCGTTAATAGAAGATTATAAAGTGACAAAGAATCCTGGTGAAGATTTCGTTTTTTGGTATATTCACCGTGTAGCGCCCTTTAATTTTCGTTATGTAGTGGCTGTAGGGGTGATTCTTTGTATTGCTGCACTCTACTATAATATTCAATATGCGCTCACAACAGTGCTCATTTTATGGCTCATTGCCGTTATGATTACCATCGCAGAAAGAGTTTATCGAAAACTAAAACAATAATAGGAGAACCAGAAGAATCTAGTTTGCGCTAGGTTCTTTTTTTTTTACCTATCCTTAGGAAGAAATTTCAGAGAAAAAAATAGCGCTGAGACCTTTGAGAAATAGCGCGAATAGGACTATAATTTAGATGTAGAAATAAAGTTAATGGAGGTAATTTTTATGAGATTTGACCAAGAACATGATTCATGTACAACTATTCTTGTTGGGAAGAAGGCCAGCTACGATGGGTCAACGCTAGTAGCGCGTACAGAAGATTCATGTAATGGAGAATTTACTCCAAAGAAATTCATTGTCGTACGTCCAGAAGACCAACCACGTCACTATAAAGCAGTCATTTCAGGCTTTGAAACAGACTTACCAGACAATCCTGTTCGCTATACGGCCATGCCAAATGCCATCAATAACGAAGGAATTTGGGGTGCTGCGGGGATTAATGAATATAATGTAGCATTAAGTGCAACTGAAACCATTTCAACAAACCCTCGTGTATTAGGAGCCGACCCACTGGTGGAAACAGGGATTGGAGAAGAAGACATCTTTACATTAGTGTTGCCTTATATTAAAACGGCACGCGAAGGGGTAGAGCGTCTTGGACACTTCCTTGAAACGGCCGGAACTTATGAGTCAAATGGGATTGCGATTTCTGATGTGAATGAAATTTGGTGGTTAGAATCGATTGGTGGACATCACTGGATGGCTCGCCGTGTACCTGATGATGCGTATGTCGTAAATCCAAATCAACTCGGCAGTGACTTCTTTGATTTTGACGATAAAGAAAACTACATGTGCGACCCTGATTTGAAAGACTTTATGATTCGTTACCACTTGAATTTAAACTTTGACGGTGAATCGTTCAATCCACGTTATGCATTCGGTTCCCAACGCGACAAAGACCGCTTATATAACACGCCTCGTGCTTGGGATATTCAACGCATGTTTAATCCAGAAGTGGAACAATCTCCAACGAGCTTTGAAATTCCATGGGCACGCGTTCCGTACCGCAAGATTACAGTCGAAGATGTGAAAGAATCGATGAGCACGCATTTCCAATTCACACCGTATGACCCTTATGGAAATCAAGGCGATGGTAAGAGCAATCGTCGTTTCCGTACAGTTGGGATTAATCGTACGAGTCAAACGGCTATCCTACAAATTCGTCCAAATCGTCCGCATGATACAACAGGAATTCAGTGGGTATCGTATGGGTCAATGCCATTTACAACGGCTGTACCATTCTTTACACAAGTGGACACAACGCCTGCGTATTTTGCCAATACAACAGCGAAGGTTTCAACGGATTCCTTCTACTGGTCAAGTCGCTTAATTGCAGGGCTTGCAGATGCGCACTATTTGGAACATCTTGCTGATATTGAAAGTTATCAAAAGAATACTTTATCTCGTGGAGAAGCCATGATTGCACAAGTCGATGCCAAACTTGAAAAAGGGGAAGCAATCGACTTCGAAGCGGAAAATCAACAAATGAGTGACTTCATCGAAGAAAAGACAGCTGCATTGCTCGATAAGGTATTGCTTCGTGCTAGTAATTTAATGGTCAATCATTATTCAGTAAGCGACTAATCAGCGATTCGGTTTAGGAGGTTAAAAAATGGAAGAAAAAAATGAAAAGCAACTGAGTTGGCTGATGATATCCCTGATTGCATTTAACTTTGTGTGGGGACTTGGGAATGTTGTGAACAATTTCGCCCAACAAGGGATTGTCGTTATTACATCGTGGCTCATTATTTTAGTAATTTACTTTATCCCATATTCATTAATGATTGGACAACTCGGTTCGACGTTTGAAGATAGTGAAGGGGGAGTCAGTGATTGGATTAAACATACGTCTACCAAGAAACTAGCGTATTTTGCCGCATGGACATTTTGGGTGGTTCAGATTCCTTATTTAGCGCAAAAACCACAGACGATTCTTATTGCACTCGGATGGGTATTCCAAGGGCACTCAGGAATTATCGATGAACTGCCAATTCCACTACTGGTAACAGTCTGTTTAGCCTTTTTCTTAGCCGTCCTTTATATTTCAACAAAGGGAATTCGCGCGTTGAAATTCTTAGGAACGATTGCGGGAACCGCGATGTTTGTGATGTCAATTCTGTTTATCCTATTAGCAGTCGGGGTTCCACTCATTAAACCTGATTTACAACTAGCAACAGCGAATATGGATAAGATCGAAACGTATATTCCTAAGTTTGATTTTTCATACTTCACAACGATTGCGCTTCTTG
>CAUVGI010000136.1:0-2536 GCA_963551375.1 uncultured Streptococcus sp.
GCAATGGCACGAGTGATTGCTTGACGAATCCACCATGTTGCATAAGTTGAGAATTTGAACCCTTTTGTATGGTCAAATTTCTCAACGGCTTTCATTAAGCCCATGTTTCCTTCTTGGATTAAGTCCAAGAATTGCATTCCACGTCCTACATAACGTTTTGCAATTGATACTACTAAACGAAGGTTGGCTTCCGCTAACTCTTGTTTAGCTTCTGTATCGCCTTCTTGGATACGGAGCGCTAATGCAACTTCTTCATCCGCGCTAAGAAGTGGAACTCGTCCGATTTCTTTCAAATACATACGAACGGAGTCATTAATCTTCGTATTTGAAGATAAGGCAGTATCATCTTCAACAACGCCAGTTTCAGCTTCACGTTGGCTTTCTGCTGACAATTGTTGGCTTGTTGGTTCACCGTTAGCATCTACAACACTAACCCCTGCATCCTCAAACTTTTGAATTAATTTATCCATTCCTTCCGCATCCAACTCAAATGGGATTGCGATTTGCGCAGATAAATCATCGTATAAAATTTGACCGAATAATTTTCGTTCTGCAAGAAGCGTTGAAGTTGCTTCATTCAGTGTTTGACCTTTTTCATTTTTTTGAACTGTCATTCACCATTCCTCCATTCTATCTTTTCCTTAATTGTCGTTGAATCTCCATGATTTCGACCATCAATTTCTTTCTGGTTTCATCATCGTTCACAAGAGCAGCTCGATTCAACTCTTCCTTTTTTTGTGCTAACTGCTCTTTCAGAGTATTCTTTTGTGAAAGTACATATACTAAATCTTGAATCTCTTGTTCCGTACATTCTGGAGGAAACTGACCTAGTTCGATTTCAGATACCAGATTTCTGTTCATTAAATCTTTATCGTTTAAAAACAACATAAATTCTTGAACATCAAATTCCTCTTCTTCATTTCTAAACGCCTGAATGTGTAAATATAATTGCTCATATAATGCGTCTGGAAAAGAAAATTCTGGATTAATACGATTCAGATATGTCCAAGCTTCATTATGATGCATTAAGCGGTACATTAGATGCCTTTGTATAGCTTCGTTCTTTATAAACGGTCTATTCATCGTTGGCGCTTGTGGTTCCATGCTTGGTACAGGCGGTGCTTGGAAATTATGAGAAGTTTGAACCTGCTTTTGCTTCACTTGATTTTGAATCGTTGTGTAATCAAGATTAAATTCATCCGCAAGAGACTTCATCGCTAGATTCTTTTCAACATCATTGGTGAGTTTTGCCAGTTCAATAATCATCTCTTCGATATACTGAATCTTTTGACTCTCAACTTGCAACTGATATTTCTTAGAAAGGAATCTCTTTTTAAATTGATAGATGGTTTCCTGCCCGTGTTCAACTAAATCGATAAACGCTTGGGGACCACGTTGCTTAATAAACTCATCTGGATCTAGACCATTATCAAATGGAATAATACCAATTGTAAAAGCATTCGTTGATTGAATCATTTCAATTGCACGGTTTGTCGCTTCCAGACCTGCTCTATCACCATCATAAGCAATCAAAATCGTATCCGTCACATGACGAAGCTTTTGAATTTGCTCGGGTGTCAGAGATGTCCCCATCGAGGCGACCCCTAGTTGAACTCCCGCTTGCCAAGCAGAAATAACATCCATATATCCTTCAAAAAGGATGACTTTATTTTCTTTACGAATATTCTTCTTTGCTAAATCAAAGTTGAATAGAAAGTTTCTTTTCGCAAAGAGTGGTGTTTCAGGACTGTTTAAATATTTAGCCTGTGAAGCAAACTCATCCGAATACCCTGGCAATACACGGCCAGAGAACCCAACGATTTGTCCATGTTCATTACGTAGTGGAATCATAATCCGCTGATTAAAACGATCAAAGAATCCTGATTGACTTTCAACGAATAGACCTGTCGCTTCCATTTCTTGTTCTGTTAGCTCTAAATCTTGTAAGAGCTGTGTCAGCTGCGTGCGGTCTTTTAACGAGAACCCAAATCCAAATTCCTTTAACGTATCAATCGTATAGCCACGATCCGTTAAGTAATGAAGTGCTTCTTGTCCACCTTTTGTATTAAATAGGACGTGCGAGTAAAACTCACTCGCTTTTTCATGTGCCGCAAACAACTTTCTCTCTTTTTGAGGAATTGCTTGTTGACTAGAAGGGATTTCTACATCGAGAGGAATATGCGCAAGTTCTGCTACCCTTACTACAGACTCTGGAAAAGATAAATTCTCCAGCTCCTGCATGAAGTTAAAAACATTTCCCCCGCGTCCACAACTAAAACAGTGAAACAACTGTTTTTCTTCTGTGACGGTAAACGAAGGTGTTCTTTCATCATGGAAAGGACATCGGCCAAAAAGGCTTTTCCCTTGCTTTCTCAATTGGACAAATTGCCCCACAATATCGAGAATATTCACTTGCGATTGTATACTTTGAATCGTTTCTTTTGATAATCGTTGACTCATAAAAAAACTCCCTCCATACACTACGCCTAATGATACAGCATATAATATATCACAATTCGCGATTTAATGCAATGGA